>NZ_VZQP01000041.1:0-76910 GCF_014397655.1 Paraburkholderia sp. UCT31 | reverse complement strand
GCCGCGAGAAGGGCCGCTCGCTGCGTCATGCTCCTTGCGAATACGTCGAGTATTCGCGGCGTCGCAATCCTTGCGAGCGGCCCTTCTCGCGGCAACGCACGTGCGTTCCATATGTAAACAGACCCTAAGGGGGAGCAGACATGGCCGGCGGCAACAATGCCCAATTCGACAAGATGCCCGTGGTGGCGGATCTTGCCAGCTTCGATACGCGCTCGGGTAACGCGCTCGAGCGGTTGATCTTCAACCGGCGTCCGTGGCTCATCATCATCTGCGCGATCATCACGGCGGTGCTGGGATTTCAGGCGCTGCGGCTCGATGTGAATGCGAGCTTCGAGAAGATGATTCCGCTGTCGCATCCGTACATCAAAAACTACCTCGCCAACAAGGCGGATCTGAAAGGACTCGGCAATTCGCTGCGGATCGTCGTCGTGAATCCGTCGGGTGACATCTACGATCCGAAATATCTCGCGGCGCTGCGGCGTATCAACGACGCGTTGTTCCTGATTCCGGGCGTCGACCGGCCTGGCGTGAAGTCGCTCTGGATGCCGATCGTGCGCTGGAACGTGGTCACGGAGCGCGGCTTCGCAGGGGGACCGGTGATGCCGGACGGCTTCGACGCGTCCGCGCAGGCAGTCGAACAGCTGCGCACCAACGTTGCCCGCGCCAACATCGTGGGCAGCCTCGTGTCGAACGATCTGCATTCGAGCATGATCCAGCTGCCGCTGCTCGATCATTACGCCGATACCGGCAAGCCGCTCGACTACGCGCAGCTCTCGCACCGGATCGACGAGGTCATCAAAGCGGAGGGCCGCGGCGAGGTGCAGGTTCACGTGGTGGGCTTCGCGAAACTGATCGGCGACCTGATCGACGGACTCAAGCTGGTAGCGATGTACTTCGGCGTGGCCGCGGGGATCGCCCTCGTCGTGATCTTTCTCTATACGCGCTGCTATCGCAGCACGCTGCTGGTGGTGGGGTGTTCGCTGATTGCGGTGGTCTGGCAGCTCGGCATCATTCGCACGCTCGGCTATGTGCTGGACCCGTACTCGGTGCTCGTACCGTTTCTCGTTTTCGCGATCGGCGTCTCGCATGGCGCGCAGAAGATGAACGGGATCACGCAGGACATCGGGCGTGGCACGCATCGCTATGTGGCGGCGCGCTACACGTTCCGGCGGCTTTTCCTCGCCGGTCTCACGGCGTTGCTCGCGGACGTGGTTGGCTTTGCCGTGCTGATGGTGATCGACATTCCGGTAATCAAGGATCTGGCATTTACCGCGAGCGTTGGCGTGGGCGTGCTGGTCTTCACCAACCTGCTGCTGCTGCCGGTACTACTGTCATACATTGGTGTGAGTCCGTCGGCTGCACGACGCAGCGTGCGTGGCGAGCAGAACGACGCGCGCGGCACCTCGTCGGCGGGCGCGTTGTGGAATCTGCTTGATCGCTTCACCGAGCGCCGCTGGGCTGTCGGTGCGATCGTTGGTGCGGCGGCGCTCACGGTGTTCGGCTGGTCGATCAGTCAGCACCTGCAGATCGGCGACCTCGATTCGGGCGCGCCGGAACTCAGGCCGGAGTCGCGTTATAACCTCGACAACGCGTACACCAACGCGCACTACGGTCTGTCGAGCGACCTGTTCGTCGTGATCGGCAAGTCGTCGCACGGCACCTGCGACGCCAACAACTTCCCGCTGGTGCTCGAGGCGGACCGGCTCGAAACCGCACTGCGGGGCGTGCCGGGGGTGCAGACCACCACCTCGGTCGGCGGTCTCGCGCGCTGGATGACGTCCGGGTTCTACGAGGGCTACCCGAAGTGGTACACGATCGACCGCGTGCCTTCGATCGTGAACAAGACGGTGTGGCAGATCCTGCTCGATCATCCTGATCTGCTGAGCCAGACCTGCGGCACCGCACCGGTCATCGCCTATCTGACCGATCACAAAGCGGCGACGCTGTCGCGCGTGATGGAGGCTGCAGAGGCATTCGCGAAAACCCATAGCGACGCCGATCATCAGTTCCTGATGGTCGCCGGGTCGGCGGGCATCGACGCGGTGACGAACGTCGTTGTTGCCAAGGCGAACCGCACGATGCTGTTGATGGTGTATGCAGCGGTGATCCTGCTGTGCTTCATCACGTTCCGCAGCTGGCGCGCGGTCGTGGTGGCGGTCGTGCCGCTCGGGATCACGTCGGTGCTGTGCGAGGCGCTGATGGTCAAGCTCGGCATCGGCGTGAAGGTGGCAACGCTGCCGGTGATCGCGCTGGGCGTGGGCATCGGCGTCGACTATGCGCTCTATCTGCTGAGTGTGCAGCTCGCGTATCAGCGCGCTGGGCAGCCGCTGCGTGTAGCCTATCGGCACGCGGTGCAGTTCACCGGGAAGGTCGTGGCGCTGGTCGGTGTGACGTTGGCTGCCGGCGTCATCACGTGGGCGTTCTCGCCGATCAAGTTCCAGGCCGATATGGGCATCCTGCTCACGTTCATGTTCCTGTGGAACATGATCGGCGCGCTGATCCTCATTCCGGCGCTGTCGCATTTCCTGCTGCAAGGCATTTCGCGTAAAGCAGTGGCGAAGGGCGGCGCCGCCGGTTCCACGAAGGTCGAGGCCTGTAGCGGTGAGGCAACGCTGCGGTCGTGACTGCATAACGGGTGCCGCTCTTCAGGCAGCACCCTGGCAGGACAAAAGAATTGGCCCGCTATCCGTGGAGATAGCGGGCCGGTTTGCCTGCAGGTCACGCGGCGCGTTGGGGCGAGCCACTCGTTGCGCTACACCACGGACATCGAGAAGCTCAGGATCTCCGAGACCCCGCCGTCGACCATCAGCATTTGCCCATTCATGTAGGAGCTCGCTTCGGAGGCGAGAAAAACCGCGACGCCGCCGAGTTCCTCGGGGTTGCCCCAGCGTCCCACCGAGATATGCGAGCGCACGATTTCCTTCATCCGCGGGTTGGACGTGACGGGCTCGGCCATTTCGGTGAGGAAGTAGCCGGGGCAGATGCCGTTGCAACGAATGCCGTGTCGGCCCAGTTCCGCGCCGAGCGATTTCGTCAGTCCGGCAATCGCGTGCTTGCTGGCCACGTATGCCTGCAGCTTCTCGCGACCGAGCACCGACACATAAGACCCGACGTTGATGATGCGTCCGTGTCCGCGTTCGATCATCGGGCCCGCAACTTCCTGCGCGAGCACGTAGGCGGCCGTGACGTTGGTATCCATCGTTCTTTGCCACATGTCGAGGTTCGACTGCAGAAAATCACTCCACTCGCAAATGCCGGCATTGTTGAGCAGGACGTCGATGCGTCCGTGGCGTGCAAGGACGTTGCGAACGCCGTTTCTGATTGCGCCCTGATCGGTGAGGTCGAACGGTTCGATATCGACGTCGCCGCCCGCTTGACGAATCGATTCCGCGGCGGTTTCGAGGCTCGCGCGCGAACGCGCGCACAGTATCACCGTCGCACCCGCTGCCGCCAGCGCGTTAGCCATGGCGAAGCCGAGGCCGCGCGACGCGCCGGTGACGAGCGCAATCCGTCCTTCCAGCGAAAAGAGTTTCATAGTCTGACTCCGTGGATCATGCGAAGGCTGGTTACCGGTGGCGAATGACGATCTTGCCGAAATGCTGCTGGCTTTCGAGGTGCCGCAGCGCATCCGGTACGCGCGCAAAGTCATAAACCGAGTCGATGACGGGCTTGAGCTTGTGCAGTCCGATCGCGCGGTTCATCGCTTCGAAATCCTGACGGGAGCCGACGCGGATCGGCGCGATCGACAGTCCGCGCGTGAAGAATCCTTCGCCGGGAGAAGGGGCGCCGGTCAGCAGTCCGACCACGCTGATGCGCCCGCTGTCGCGAGTGGCGGCAACGGACTTGCCGAAGGTTTGGGCGCCGCCCACCTCGACGACCAGATCGACCCCAAAGCCATCGGTCAGGCGCAGCACGGCGTCATCCCAATTCGGCGTGTCGCGGTAGTTGATCGTGGCGTCGGCGCCGAGTTCGGCAAGCCGTTTGAGCTTCGCTTCGCTCGACGAAGTCGCGATCACGCGCGCGCCGAACAGACGGGCGAGCTGCAGAGCGAACAGCGATACCCCGCCGGAGCCCTGTACGAGCACGGATTGGCCCGGCAGCAGCGGCGCATGCTGGCACAGCGCGTTCCATGCGGTGAGCGCGGCGCAAGGCAGCGTTGCGGCCTCCTCGTCGGAAAGATGATCCGGAACGCTAACCAGCTCTTCCTCGCTCAGCACCGCCTTGTCGCGCAGCATGCCTTCGACGATAGCGCCGCGGCCCAGCGTATCAGCGTGTCGCGGGCGGGTGCCGCCGTGCCAGTTCTGCGCGAAATTGGCCATCACCCGGTCGCCGGGTCGGAAGCGCCGCACGCCTGGGCCGACGGCAAGCACGACGCCCGCGCCGTCCGAGGCCGGAATGAAGTTAGGCGCCATCCAGTCGCGATACGCACCGTTGACCAGCAGCAACTCGCGGAAATTCAACGAACTCGCATTGACCTGCACCAGTACCTGGTGAGCGCCGGGCGGCGCCGGATCGGGTTCCTCGCGTAGTGCCAGACCCGCAATACCTTCAAACCGTTCACATCGATAGAGCTTCATTGGTCGTCTCCATGGTGTCGAACGAGGGCGTCGAATTGAGCGACAAGCGACGTTCTCCTCATTCTTCTCGTTGACAGCTACAAAAAGATGAGTTCAGAATATAGAACATTGTTCAACAAAGCGTTCGGAGCGTCAAATTGAAAATACTGGTCGCGGTGAAGCGCGTGATCGACTACAACGTGAAACCTCGGGTGAAGTCCGATGGTTCGGGCGTCGATCTGGCCAACGTGAAAATGGCCATGAACCCGTTCGATGAGATCGCGGTGGAGGAGGCGGTGCGCCTCAAGGAAGCGGGCGTGGCGAGTGAAGTCGTCGTGGTCTCGGCGGGAACCGCGCAATCGCAGGAGGTGCTGCGTACGGCGCTCGCGATGGGGGCTGATCGCGCGGTGCTGGTGGAAAGCGATGCGGATCTGCAGCCGCTCGCGGTCGCCAAGCTGCTGGCCGCCGTGGCCGCGCGGGAAACTCCGCAACTGGTGCTGCTCGGCAAGCAGGCCATCGACAACGACGCGGGACAAACCGGCCAGAAGCTCGCCGCGTTGCTCGGCTGGCCGCAAGCCACGTTCGCGTTCAAGACGGAAGTGGACGGTCAACAACTGCTCGTCACGCGTGAGATCGATGGCGGACTCGAACGTATCGCGCTCGATCTGCCGGCGGTGGTCACGACGGACTTGCGTCTGAACAGTCCGCGCTATGTGACGCTGCCCAACATCATGAAAGCGAAGAAGAAGCCGCTGGAGACGCTGAGCCCCGACGCGCTGGGGGTCGACGTTGCGCCTCGTCTGAAGGTTCTCGAAGTGACCGAGCCGCCGGCGCGTAAGGGCGGCGTGATGGTTCCCGATGTTGCAGCGCTGATTGAAAAGCTTCGTAATGAAGCGAAGGTGATCTGATCATGACTATTCTCGTTATTGCCGAACACGACAACGCAAGCCTCAAGCGCGCCACGCTCAACGCCATCACGGCGGCGGGCGCTGCGGGCGGCGACATTCATGTACTGGTCGCAGGCCACGGCGCGTCGGCGGTGGTAGAGCAGGCCGCGAACGTTGCCGGCGTCGCCGAAGTGCTCGTCGCGGATGCACCCGAATACGCGCATGGGCTGCCGGAAAATCTGGCCGCACTCGTCGTTTCGCTGGCTAGCGGTTATACGCACGTGATCGCGGCCTCCACGGCCGTGGGCAAGAACTTCATGCCGCGGGTAGCCGCGCTGCTCGACAGCGCGCAGATTTCCGACGTGATCGCTTTCAAGGCCCCCGATGTGTTCGTGCGTCCGATCTACGCCGGCAATGCCCTCGCCACGGTCCAATCGTCCGACGCAATCAAGGTCGTCACGATTCGTCCGACCGCCTTCGATGCGGCCGCTACCGGTTCGGCCGCCGCGCCGTCACGCGCAGTCGCATCGGCAGCGGTTTTCGACGAGGTCCGTTTCGTCGGCCAGGAACTGACGAAATCGAGCCGGCCGGAGCTTGCGGCAGCCAACATCGTGGTGTCGGGCGGCCGAGGCATGCAGAACGGCGACAACTTCAAACTGCTCGACGCGCTTGCGGACAAGCTTGGCGCCGCGGTCGGCGCGTCGCGCGCCGCGGTCGACGCCGGCTTCGTGCCGAACGACTATCAGGTCGGCCAGACCGGCAAGATCGTCGCGCCTCAGTTGTATATCGCGGTGGGTATCTCGGGCGCGATTCAGCATCTCGCCGGTATGAAGGACTCGAAAGTCATCGTCGCGATCAACAAGGACAGCGAGGCGCCGATCTTTCAGGTGGCCGACTACGGTCTGAGCGCCGACCTTTTCGACGCTGTCCCGGCACTGACCGCGGCGCTCGATTGACGTTCGCCCGGATTGACACAGGCCCGAACGCTGTTCAAGATAATTGAACTGAGAGTTGCAATAGGGCCGTCGAGCGCGCGGCCGCTACATAAAAAGCCGGAACCGGCGCCTACGCCGGCTATATGACGAAGGAGATAACAATGGGTAACACCTGTCCCGATTCGGGTGAGCACACTGTCCGCCTCGATTTTGTCCCGAAGGACAGTTACCTGTCGAAGCAGTTTCTCGAGCGCGAGAACGAGCGCCTCTGGCCGCGAGCCTGGCAGGTCGCCTGCCGTCTGGAAGAGATTCCCAACGTGGGCGACTTCGTGACCTTCGACGTGGCCGGCGAATCGATCATCGTGGTGCGAACCGCGGGAGATCAGATCAAGGCCTTCTTCAACGTCTGCCAGCACCGTGGCCGGCGCCTGACTAATGGCTGTGGCAAGGCCGCGAAATTTCACTGCGCCTATCACGGCTGGCAGTGGAATCTGGATGGCAGTCTTGCGCGTGTACTCGACCGGCAAGATTGGCAAGGTTGCCCGGACATGGCTGACGGGGACCTTCGTCTCACAGACGTGCTGGTCGATACGTGGGGCGGGTTCGTGTTCATCAATATGGATCCGGATGCAGAGCCGCTCGCGAAATTTCTCGACCCGGTGCCGGAGATCACCAACTGCTTCGAGTTCGAAAAGATGCGCTACCGCTGGTACAAGTCGATTCGTCTGCCGTGCAACTGGAAGGTTGCACTCGAAGCGTTCAACGAGGGTTATCACGTATCGGCAACCCATCCGCAACTGCTCGACGTCGCCGGCGATGACGTGACGCGCAGTTTCTCCTATGGCCGCCATGGGATGTTTGGTTATTCGACGGCGACGCGGATGATCGGCGCGCCCTCGCCGCGAACCGGCAAGCCGATGCCGGAAGACGTACGCCAGGGGCTCGTGAACTTTTTCCGGGTAATGGAAGAGACTCTGAAGGCGATCAATACCGCGCGCGATTACGAAGCCGCGAAGCGCCTGATGACCGAAATGTCGCCGTCGGGTAACCAGTTCGAAGTCCTTGGGAAGGCGATGGAATTTCAGCGCGAGGCGGCCATCGCCGAGGGTGCGGGCTGGCCCGAGATCTCTTTCGAGCAACTGGGTCGCGCGGGAGCGGACTGGCACGTCTTTCCGAATCTGGTGTTCCTGCCGTACCCGGACGGCGCGTTGTTCTATCGCGCGCGGCCGGACGGCGACAACCCGGATTCGTGCATCTACGACATCTGGTCGCTGCAGCGCTTCGCGCCTGGGGCGGAGCCACCGTTGAAGCGCGAGTTCTATTACGGCGTGGACGACTGGAAGGAGAACGCGCAGGAGAACTTCGGCCTGATCCTGTGGCAGGACTTCCAGAACATGACCAACGTTCAGCAGGGCATGAAGTCGCGCGGCTTCAAGGGCTTGCGCACCAATCCGCTGCAGGAATCGTCGGTTTCGAACTTCCATCGCGCGCTGCGCGAATTCATCGCGCGGGAGGCGTGATGTCGACGAACTGGGACGCAACCTACGACTTCGTGGTGGTCGGCAGCGGCGGGGGTTCGATGTGTGCGGCGCTTGCCTGCAAGTCGGTCGGCAAAGAAGCACTGATCATCGAGAAGCAGGCGAAGGTCGGCGGCTCGACCGGATATTCGGGCGGGGTCTGGTGGCTTCCGAACAATCATGTGATGAAGCGTCACGGCGTCAGCGATTCCTATGAACGCGCGCGCCAGTACTTCGATGCGGCGGTTACTTATCAAGGCCCGGGCACTTCTGACGCGCGACGCGAGGCTTACTTGCGCACCGGCCCGAAGATGGCCGAGTTTCTCGAGCAGCAGGGGATGCAGTTCGTGTACGCGGACGGCTGGTCCGATTACTACGACACGCTGCCCGGCGGCGAGCCGCGTGGCCGGTCGCTGCTGGCCAGGTTGTTCGACGTGAAGGAACTGGGCGAATGGGCGCCGCGTCTGTCGCGCTACAAGGGGCCGTCGATGCCGGCCAACTCGGACGAGTATCCGCAACTGTTTCTGATGAAGCGGACGTGGGGCGGCAAGCGCAAGGCGATGCAACTGGGTGGCCGGATGCTCTATCAGAAGATCACCGGCAAGGAGCTCGTGGCCAACGGCGCGGCGATTCAGGGGCGCATGCTGCAGATGGCGCTGCGCGCGAACGTGCCGATCTGGACGGACACGCCGGTGCGCGAGTTCATCGTCGAGGACGGACGCGTGACCGGCATCGTCGCGGTACGCAGCGGCCGCGAGTTGCGCGTGCGCGCTCGCGAAGGCGTCCTGCTGAATACCGGCGGCTTTTCACACAACGCGGAAATGCGCCGCAGGTACCAGCCGCAGCCGTCGTCCGCGGACTGGACCAATGCGAATCCGGGCGATACCGGTGAAATCCTGCAAGCCGCGATTGCGCTCGGCGGCGCAGTGGACTGCATGGAGGAAGCGTGGTGGGTCGTGACGTCGCTCGGCCCCAACGAGGAACTGCCCGAAGGTGCACGCGCGCCGGATGGTTCGCCGCTGCCGTTCATGCATCACCTCGACCTGTCGCTGCCGTTTTCGATCATGGTCGATCAGGACGGCGAGCGCTTTTGCGACGAAGCGGGAGCGTACATGGAAATCGGTCAACGCATGTACCAGCGCCACAAGCAGACGGGTAAGGCCGTTCCCGCATGGGTCGTCATGGACAGCCGGCAGCGTAAGTACTACCCGTGGGGCACGGCGATGCCGGGCCAGATTCCGCAGAAGTGGCTCGACAGTGGATACATGATCAAGGCTGACACGCTCGAAGAACTGGCCGCGAAATGCAGTATCGACCGTGCTGGGCTGCTCGGGACCGTCAAGCGCTTCAACGGCTTCTGCGAAACGGGCGTCGACGAAGATTACGGTCGCGGCTCGCGCGCATTCGATCGCTGTCATGGAGACCCGACCATCAAACCGAACCCCAATCTCGGGCCGATCGTGGAGGGGCCGTTCTACGCCGTGCGCATGTATCCAGGGGATGTGGGCACGGCAGGCGGTCTCGTGACCGACGAGTTCGGACGTGTGCTGAAGGAAGACGGCTCGCAAATCCCTGGACTGTACGCCACCGGCAACTGCACGGCATCCGTGGTTGGCCGGTGTTATCCGGGCGCCGGCAGCAGCATCGGCGCATCGTTCGTGTTCGGTTACATCGCGGCGCTGCATGCGAGCGGCGCGCAAAAGATCTGGTGACACAGGAGAGTGACGAATGAATGCCTATCAGCCGCCCAGCAGCGAAGTCCTGGTCGACATCTACAGGCGCATGGCTCTCATCAAGCAGAACGATGAGCGCTTTCGTGCCGTTATCAAGGCCGGCAAGCTGGTGATGCCGTACTACTCGCCGCGCGGCCAGGAAGTGATTCCGTCGGCGATGTCGGTGTGTCTCAGCGACGACGACTACATCTGCACGATCTACCGCGGCGTCCACGACATGATCGCCAAAGGTGTGCCGCTCAAGGAACTCTGGGCCGAGCTCGGAGGGCGAGTGACGGGGACGTGCAAAGGCAAGGGCGGCCCGATGCACGTCACGCATCCCGCGTCGGGCGTCATGGTGACGACCGGCATTGTCGGCAGTTCGATGCCGATCGCAAATGGGCTTGCGCTCGCGGCGCAGATTCGCGGCGAATCACGCGTGGCCGTGGCCTACTTCGGTGACGGCGCATCAAACATTGGCGCCTTCCACGAGTCGCTGAACATGGCGTCCGTGTGGAAGTTGCCGGTGATTTTCGTCTGCCAGAACAACGGCTATGCCGAGCACACCAAATACGCGTATGGCACGTCCGTGCCGAACATCGCCCAGCGCGCCGTCGCGTACCAGATGCCGGGCATCACGGTGAACGGCAACGATCCGATTCAGATGCACAAGGCGGCGCACGAAGCGGTCGAGCGCGCGCGCAACGGCGGCGGCCCGACGCTGATCGAAGCGAACACGTTCCGCTTTCAGGGGCACGTGTTCGGCGACCCGGACGCCTATATGGACAAGCACGAAAAGGCCGCCTGGCTCGCGAAGGATCCGGTGCCGCTGTTCCGTCAGTGGCTCATCGATGCGAAGCATGCGACCGAGGAGCAACTGGTTGCGATGGAAGCCGAACACGAGGCGCAGATCGACGCTGCGGTCGAATTCACGCTGTCGAGCGAATATCCCGATGTCGCGGAGCTTCGGCGCGACATCTTCAAGGACGAGGTGCTTGCATGAGCCAGCAGCCAACCAACATCAACACCATCCAGGCGGTCAACTTCGCGCTCGACGACGCGATGGCCGCCGACGCCAACGTAATCGTGCTGGGTGAAGACGTTGCCGACGGCCAGGAGGGCGGCATTGTCGGCGTAACGAAGGGACTGTCGTCGAAATACGGCACGTCGCGGGTGCGTTCGACGCCGATTTCGGAGCAGGCCATCATCGGTGCGGCAATCGGCGCTTCGATGGTCGGGATGCGTCCTGTGGCGGAAATCATGCTGATGAACTTCACGACCGTCGCGATGGACATGATCGTGAATCACGCCGCGAAGCTGCGGTTCATGTCGGGCGGACAGACCCATGTGCCGATCGTCATCCGCACCATGACGGGCGCGGGCTTCGGCACGGGTGGCCAGCATGCCGACTACCTCGAGGCCTGGTTTGCGCACGTTGCCGGCATCAAGGTCGTCACACCGTCGAATCCTGCCGATGCGTATGGCTTGATGCTGTCCTGCATCCGTGATGACGACCCTTGCCTTTTCATCGAGAACATGCCGACCTACTGGAATCCGGGCAGTGCTCCGGAGCGCGGCGTGGCGATTCCGCTTGGCAAAGCCAACGTGATTCGCGCGGGTACCGACGTGACGGTGATCAGCTACAGCCGCCGCGTGCAGGAAGCCATGGCTGCTGCCGACGTGCTGGCGAAAGATGGTGTCGCCTGCGAAGTGATCGATTTGCGCACCGTCTCTCCGTTGGATACCGAAACTATCCTGACTTCGGTTGCAAAAACCGGGCGCGCCGTTGTCGTGCACGAAGCCGTCAAACCGTTCGGCGTGGGTGCGGAAATCGCATCCCGTATCTACGAAGCCCTGTTTCGCGAGCTCAAGGCGCCCGTGCAGCGCGTAGGCGCGCAATTCTGCCCCGTGCCGTTCTCCAAGCCACTCGAAGACGCGTTCGTACCGGGCGTGGCCGAAATCGAATCGGCGGTTCGCGCGACGCTGAAATGACCAGCACGAACACCCGGAATTCCATCATCAATAGAGCAAGGTCATGACCACACAAGTTCTGCTTCCCAAACTGGGCTTTTCCATGAACGAAGGCACGCTAGCCGAATGGCTGGCGGACGACGGCGCAACCGTGAGCGAAGGGCAGATTCTCTACGCGCTCGAGAGCGACAAATCGATTCAGGAAGTCGAGTCGCCCGCGTCGGGCACGCTGCGCATCGTTGCCCAGGTTGGCGAAGTGTATCCCGTCGGCACGGTGCTGGCGGAAATCGTCTGATTGGCCGCAGGCCGTCACGCTGTCCAACAGTCGTTCGAAGAGGCATCCGCGATGAGTGTCGAATCCGTTGTTACGCGACCGCAGTCCGATGTGAATACCGGCCCCGGCGAGGCTGCGGTCCCCGCTTTCGGCGCGAATCTGCCGCCTTGGCCGCAGGTCGATTTCGCCGAATTCGGCGAGGTGGAAGTCAAGCCGGTGTCGCGCATCCAGAAGCTCACAGGAGCCTTCCTGTCGCGCAACTGGCTGACGATCCCACATGTGACCCACCACGACGACGCTGATATTACGTCGCTCGAAAGTTATCGCAAGGCCCGTAACGAGGCGGGCACGGCGGTTAAGCTGACGCCGCTCGTCTTCCTTATCAAAGCCGTGGTGCGGGCTTTGCAGGAGTTCCCGCAATTCAACGCGTCGCTCGACGGTGACGGCAAAAACATCGTTCTGAAGAAGTACTTCCACATCGGGGTCGCCGTGGACACGCGCTTCGGATTGCTCGTGCCGGTGCTGCGCGATTGCGACCGGAAGAGCGTGGAAGAACTCTCGGTAGAACTTGCAGCAATTTCGCAGAAGGCGCGCGAAAAGGGTTTATCGATGGCAGAGATGTCGGGCGGTTGCTTTTCGATCAGTTCGCTCGGCGGCTTTGGCGGTACTGGTTTTACGCCTATCGTCAATGCGCCCGAGGTGGCGATTCTCGGCGTGACTAAAACCCGGCTGGCAGCCGCGCCGGCGGACGACGGCGGCGTCAGCTGGCGCAAGATGCTGCCCCTGTCGCTCAGCTACGACCATCGAGTGATCAACGGAGCCGACGCGGCGCGGTTCGCCGCATTCATTGGAACCGTGTTGGCCGATCCGCAGACGCTCGCTGGCTAACAGTCGATCTGACAAAACAACGACAGGATTGAGATGAGAACCCTTGGCGAGATGATCGAGCGAAACGCGCGCTTGCATGCCGACCACACGGCGCTCGTGTACGCCGACCGGCGTCTGACGCACAGTCAGTTGGCGGAGCGTGCACGCCGCTTTTCGGGAGCGCTATATGAGCGCGGCCTGCGGCGTCAGGACCGGGTTGCGATCCTCGCGATGAATTGCGCGGAGTACTACGAGAGCTACCGTGCATGCGAATGGGCCGGCTTCATTCTGGCAACCGTCAATTTCAGGCTGGCCCCCGCGGAGATTCTTTATATTCTTAAGGACGCGGCCTCCAAGGCGCTCGTATTCGAGGCTCAGTATGCCGATGTCGTGAACGGACTGCGTTTGCAACTGCCCGAAATCGAGCAGTACATCTGCATTGGCGACGCGCCGGATTGGGCCGTTTCGTTCGAGACGGTGATGAAAGCCGGCCCAGTGGAAGGGCCGCCGATCCGTTCGAAACCGGAAGACTACGCGTACCTGATGTACACGAGCGGCACCACGGGGCGTCCCAAGGGCGTCGTGCGCACGCACCATGCCATGTGCGTCACCGCCGAAAGCTGCGCGCTGGTGACGGAGTTTTCGGGCAATACCCGCGTGCTACAGACGACGCCGGCGTTCCACGTCGGTGGGATTGGCTTCGTTAATTCGGTGGCCTGGATGGGCGGCACGACGGTCGTGCATCGCGCCTTCGAGCCGAAGCAAATGCTCGAGACGATCGCCGAAGAACGGATCACCTTCACGTTCATGGTTGCCGCGATGCTTCAGGCGGTCCTCGATGTGCCCGAACTGTCGAGCTATGACGTGTCCAGCATCGAAAACATCGTCACGGCGGCAGCCCCGGTGCCTGCACCGCTGCTGTCGCGCGGCATTCAGGTGCTCGGCCCGGTGTTTTCGGTCCAGTACGGCATGACCGAGAGCAACGCCTGCTGGTTGCCCGCGCACGAGGTCAAGCCCAAAGGGTCTCCGGAACAGGTACGGCGTCTCGCATCGGTGGGGCGCCCGTGCCCCGGCATCGACCTGCGCATCGTCGACGATCAAGGCAACGATCTGCCGCAAGGCCAGACCGGCGAGGTCTGGCTGCGCTCGCAGACGCAGTTGAGTGGCTACTGGAACAACAGCGTGGCGACGGTGGAAGCACTGCGCGATGGCTGGTATCGCTCGGGCGACATGGGCTACCAGGACGAGGACGGCTACATTTTCCTCGTCGACCGCAAGAAGGACATGATCATTTCCGGCGGCGAGAACATCTACAGCCGTGAAGTCGAATATGCGCTGCTCCAGCATCCGGCAGTCATCGACGTGGCGGTGATCGGCGTGCCGCACGAGAAGTGGGGAGAGTGCGTCAAGGCGATCGTCGTGTTGCGCCGTGGCGAGCAAGCGGGCGAAGCCGAATTGATCGAGTTCTGTCGCGGCTTGATCGCGAGCTACAAATGTCCGAAAGCCATTGCATTCGTCGACGAATTGCCGAGGCTGCCGACGGGCAAGATCAGCAAGGTAAGTCTGCGCGCGCAGTTTGCCCGGTGAACGGCAATCGCCTCAATTGGAGGGAATCGACCATGGCCAAATGGCTGAAAACATCGGAGTGCGTGAAGTTTGAAGTGGCGCAACGCGTTGCGCGCATCACGCTGAGTCGTCCGGACAAGCGCAACGCCATCAACAATCCGCTTCTGCAGGAACTCAAGGCGGCGTTGCTCGAAGCCGACGACCTCAAATCGGTGAACGTGATCGTACTGTCGGGAGCTGGCCGCGACTTCTGCGCAGGCTACGATCTGGTGACGACGTATTCGGATCGGGCCGCGGACGCCGCTGATCCGGGGGACTATCGTGGAACGATTGGCAGCTTCGACGACGACTGCTGGTCGATGGAGCGGCAGTCGGAGACGGTCAATCTGATGGCCGATATCCACAAGCCGATCATCGCGCAGGTGCATGGCAACTGTCTTGCGGGCGGCACGGATCTCGCGCTGGCGTGCGACATGGTGATCGCCGCCGACAACGCAAGGATCGGCTTTCCCGCCACGCGCGCGAACGGCTCGCCGCCTGCGCACATGTGGTTCTATCACGTCGGCCCGCAGTGGGCGAAGCGCCTGCTGCTGTCTGGCGACTCGCTGACGGGCCGCGACGCCGCGAAGATCGGGCTCGTCATGGATGCGGTGCCGGCAGAGCAGCTCGAAGCGGAGGTGGGCGAGTTGGCACGCCGTCTGTCGTTTGTCGATGCCGATCTGCTTGCGGCCAACAAGCGCATTGTCAACATCGGGCTGGAGCTGGCCGGTTCGCGCACGCTTCAGCGGCTCGCGGTGGAAAACGACTCACGGGCTCACCAGAGCCTGGGGCCGCGCCGCGCGCAGTTCAAGGCGGACATGGAAGCGGTTGGCCTAAAGGAAGCGCTCAAGCGCCGCGACGAGCCGTTCGGCGACGGGATGATCCGCCTGCATGCTCGCGGCAGTTGACCAGACCGTCGAACGGACGAACCAAACTCAAACGAAGATCCGAACATCATGGATGTTGAACTCACTTCGAACGGCGCGGTTGCGACGCTGTGTCTGAACCGCCCCGAGAAGCTCAACGCGCTGACGCCGGAAATGCTTGATCTGATTCTCGGCCACCTCGATCGCATCGAAAAGGATCCGGAGATTCGCGCGGTGATTCTCACTGGCGCAGGCCGCGCATTTTGCGCCGGTGCCGACATCAAGGGCAGCGGCGCCGCGCCACCGCAGATGAGCGTGGCGCACGCGCGCGCATCGATGGCGGTGTATCAGAAGATCGCGCTTCGGTTGTACAACCTGAACAAGCCAGTGGTCGCGGCGGTACGCGGGGTTGCCGTGGGAATTGCGTGGAGCTTTGCGCTGTGCGCGGACCAGCTGATCGTTTCCGTTACGGCGCAGTTCATTCCCGCCTTCCTGATGCGCGCCACCTTACCCGAAGGCGGCATGGTGTATCTGCTTGCGCGTCATTGCGGCGAGTTTCGCGCCAAGGAAATCATGTATCTGAACCGCCGGCTGAGCGGCAAGGAAGCACTCGATATGGGTCTTGCCAGTCATCTCGTCGAGGACGGCGAGCTTGACGCGGCCGCCGAAAAGCTGGCTGGCGAGCTGGCGGCTGGCCCGACTTTCTCGCTCGGGCTGACCAAGCAGTTGTTCAGGTTGAACCCCGGTGGCATGGAAGAGTTTCTTGCGCAGGAACTGAACGCGGTGGCGCTCGCGGTGAACTCCGAGGACGCCGCGGAGGGCCGGCTCGCCCCGAGAGAAAAACGCGCCCCGGCTTTCAGAGGCCGCTAGGCGGAGCACCCGCGCAAGCGCGGCGCAGTGGCGCGACAGAGCAGACAACGAGGGCGCAAGAGATTCAGGAGTCAGGCATGCATTTGGGCTATAGCGAGGAAGACGAATCATTTCGTCGGGAAGTCAGAATGTTTTTCAGTGAGCATGCGCCGGCCGACATTTCACGCCGCTGGCGTGTCGGCGTGCATCCGCCTGCGCGCGATGACATCCGCAGATGGCAGCGCATTCTGTACGAGCGCGGCTGGGGTGCGCCCCATTGGCCCGTCGAACATGGCGGCACCGGCTGGAGCGCGCTTCGCAAGCATATCTTCATGGAAGAGCTGTACAACGCCGATGCCATGGACTATGGGTGGCAGTCGACGCAGATGGTGGCGCCCGTCATCATCGCGTTCGGTTCGGACTGGCAGAGGGAGCGTTTTCTCGGGCCTATTCTGCGCGGCGACGAGTTCTGGTGCCAGGGCTTTTCGGAGCCGAACGCGGGCTCGGATCTGGCTGGACTGAAGACCACGGCCGTGCTCGACGGTGACGAGTACGTGATCAACGGCCAGAAGATCTGGACCAGCGACGCAACGATTGCCGATTGGGGCTTCTTCCTCGTCAAGACCGATACGAGCGTCAAGCCGCAACGAGGCATTTCCTTCCTGCTGGTCAAAATGGACACACCGGGCATCACGGTGCGTCCGATCGTTTCGATCGAGGGCGGCAAGGGCCTGAATGAAGTGTTCCTCGAAAACGTGCGTGTGCCGAAGTCGCATCTCGTGGGCGAGGCCGGCATGGGATGGACCTACGCGAAGTACCTCCTCGAGAAGGAGCGCACGGCGAGCGCGTTCCTGTACTTCAATAAACGCGAGCTGCAGCGCGCGAAAGACATCGCGGGGCAGGAGCGGGAGGACGGCGTGCGGCTCATCGATACACCCGGGTTCGCGCGCAAGGTCGCCCAGGTCGAAGCGGACCTGATGGCGCTCGAATGGTCGGTGCTCCGCATCCTTGCCGAAGAGAAGAGCGAGCGCAATCTCGATGCGGTCGTCTCTGCGCTGAAGATCAGCGGGTCGGAGATGCAACAGCGCGTGACGCAGCTGCAAATGGACGCACTCGGTCCCCGCGCGATGCGTTTCGACGATCACGGCGAGCCGCAGGGTGATCTGGCGGTCGACGAAAACTGGCCGGATTACATGGGCGGCCGCACGTCGGGCTATCTGATCGCGCGCGCCTCCACGATCTATGGCGGCGCGCGCGAAGTGCAGAAGAACATCATTGCCAAGCTGGCCTTTGGACTGTAGCCATGGACTTCAACTTCTCCGAAGAACAATTGATGCTGAAGGACGGCGCAGAGCGCTACGTTCAGCAGGAGTATGGATTCGAGGCGCGCACGCGCATCGCATCGGAGCAAGAGGGCTTCAGCCGCGAACATTGGCGCGCCTATGCCGAACTTGGCTGGCTCGGGCTGACGATGCCGGAAGACGTCGGCGGTCTCGGGTGCTCGTTCGTTGAAACGGCGATCGTGATGGAGGCGCTCGGTCGCGGTATGGCGCTCGAGCCGGTCGTGCAGACGGCGCTGCTTTGCGCCACGATCATCGAACGAGGCGATGCGCGGCGCCGGCGTGAGTCGCTGCTGCCCGCCGTCATCGACGGCACGCTGCTGCTGTCGCTCGCGGACAGCGAAGCGGGCAGCCGGTACAAGCTGGGATGCCACGCGCAAACGCACGCGCTCAGGAGCGCCTCGGGTTACCTGATCAGCGGCGCGAAGACGCTGGTGATCGCCGGCGCGTCGGCGGACCAGCTGCTCGTGACCGCGCGAGTCGAAGGCGCGTCGCAAGGCGTGGGCGTTTTTCTTGTCGATCGCCGGGCCGCGGGCGTAACGTGCCGGTCGTACCGCTTGCTCGATGGATCGCGTGCCGCGGATATCGACCTGCATAACGTCGAGCTCAGTGAAGATGCATTGATCGTCGGACCCGAACGCTCGCTGCAGGTGCTCACGCAGGCAACGGAGCTCGCCAGTCTCGCGAGCGTGGCCGAGAGCCTTGGCATGATGGAAGCCGTGATGGCGATCACCTCGGAGTACATCAAGGGACGCTCGCAGTTCGGCCAGCCGATCGGCAAGTTCCAGGCGTTGCAGCATCGCATGGCTGAGATGTTCGTCGCCACGCAGGAGGCGCGCTCGATGCTGTACTGCGGGATCGCGCACCTGAACGGCCCGGCGGCCGAACGCAGCCGCGTCATCTCGGCGGCCAAAGCCGTTGCCGCGCGCGCCAATCGCTTCGTTTGCGCGCAGGGCATCCAGTTGCACGGTGGCATGGGGCTCACCGAGGAATATCCGGTAGGGCACTACTTCCGCAAGATGACGATGATGGAGAAGATGTTCGGCGATATCGACTTTCATCTCGACCGCGTTGCAGCAGGCGGCCGGACACCGATAACGGCCTGAGACAGGGAGCAGATCATGCAACGCGTGAAGCAAAAGATTGCCATCGTGACCGGGGCCGCATCCGGTATCGGCGCTGCCTGTGCCGCCAGGCTCGCGCAGGAGGGCGCCTTGCTCGTCGTGGCGGACCTGAATCTCGAAGGCGCGCAGGAACAGGTTCGTCGTATTAACGAAGCGGGGGGGCACGCGGTCCCGGCGCAGGTCGATATCGGCGACGAAAGTTCGATCGATGCATTGTTCGATCTGACGCTCAAGACTTGGGGCGGGCTCGATATCCTGCATAACAACGCCGCGGCCACATCGCTTTCCAGTACTGCCGATGCGGCAGTCGAGGCACTCGACGTCGGGGTCTGGGACGACACGATGCGCATCAATCTTCGCGGCACGATGCTGGCCTCGCGGTGCGCGCTGCCGCTGATGCGCGCACGAGGCGGCGGTTCGATTATCAATACCTCTTCCGGTGCCGCTCAGGCGGGCGCGCTGGGGTACAGCGCGTACGGTGTCTGCAAGGCCGGTATCGAGGCGCTGACGCGCTACGTCGCCGCGCAGCACGGCAAGGAGGGGATACGCTGCAACGCGATCGCTCCCGGCCTGATCGTCACGCCGGTGACCCAGGCATACTACGCGGGGGAGACCGGAGAGATGATGCTGAGCCACCATCTCACGCCTCGCCTCGGGCAGCCCGAAGACATTGCACACGCGGTGGTGTATCTCGCTTCGGATGAGGCGGCGTTCGTCACGGGCCAGGTGTTCAACGTCGATGGCGGACTTCTTTCACACCAGCCTTACTATGCCGACGAAATCCGCGCGCGCCCGGCCACGATGGCCAACGCTACGAAGGGGAAGGCATGACGACGGATTCAGCGCTGCTCGCGCGTATCGAGCGCATTGAGGCGCAGCTCGCCATTCAACAATTGCCCGTCCGATACGCGCTCGCGGTCGATTCGCGCGATCTGGACAGCCTGGTGCAACTGTTTGCCGAAGACGTTGATTGCGGCCGATGGGGCGTAGGGCGCGCGGCATTGAAGACGTTCTACGGGTCCGAGCATATTCTGCGTGGCTTTTATCGCAGCATTCACCAGATCTGCGGCCACGTCGTCGATTTCGTCGATGCCGACCATGCGACGGGAAGCGTCTATTGTCGCGCGGAGCACGAGGACAACGGAGCGTGGGTGGTGATGGCGATCTGCTACTTCGATCACTATGTGCGGCGCGACGGGCAGTGGTGCTTCGAGCGTCGCGACGAACAGCATTGGTATTCGACGGACTGGCTCGCTCGGCCCGGTGCGCCGCGCTTGCAGAACTGGCCCGGCAAGTATGAAGGCGATCGGTATCAGCCGCGTCTTCCGCAAGGATTTCCGACGTGGGCGGCGTTCTGGAGCAACAGCGAACAGCACGCGATCGACGCGTTGACGAAAGCGCCGTAAGCGCGGTCTCGTCTTCGGCTCCTGGCCCGCCACGTAGCCATTCGTGGGACTGGCGAGGAATGCAAGGAGTGAGGTCCGCGCAAACTTCCGCATCGTTTAGATCGACGCCGATCCCCTGTTCGCCGAGCGTCGTCAGATACGGCGACAGCGCCGCGCCGATGCCTGAGGCAGCGCCGGCGCCGGTGATCAGCGTCGTGCGGGAGGCCTCTGTGCCCGTTGCGCTTACGCCGTCAGATCGGGCAGGCGCACCACCAGCCCGTCCAGTTCCGGCGTCATGAAGATCTGGCATGTCAGACGGCTGTTTTCGCGCACGTCCATCGCGCAGGTGAGCATGTCGACTTCATAGGATTGCGCCGCTGGCATGTGGCTGCTCCAGGTGTCGTCGACATACGCGTGACAGGTTGCGCAACTGCAGCTGCCGCCGCAATCGCCGAGAATGCCTGGGATCTGATTGTTCACCGCTGTTTGCATGACTGAGTCGCCAACGTTGGCGCTTACGGCGGCCTCGCTGCCGTCCGGCTGGATGAATCGAATGAGCGGCATGGCTTGTGAACCTCATGAAAAATGAATTGGACTAGGGAAGCAGGCTTTTCAACGGGATCGATTCGTTGGCGAGATCGGCGGCGCGGACCGGAATTTTCTCGGCAACGAAACGCTTGGCCAGCACGAATTCGGGTACACGGCTGACCGTATCGGCTGCGAGCATGACGCCGTCCTTGAGATAAAACGCCGAGAAAGAGCGGGCTTTGGGATCGCCGCGCAGGACGAACTCGTCGTAGCCGAGGGACAAGCCGACCATCTTGAGCTTCAGATCGTATTGGTCGGACCAGAACCACGGCACGCTGTTGTAGACACGCTCCTTGCCGCACAACGACGCAGCGGCGGTGCGGGCCTGCTCCAGCGCGTTAGGGACCGACTCGAGGCGCAGGCGGCGTCCAAGGGAAGGGTTGGGGTGGTTGGTGCAATCCCCGACCGCAAAAATGTCCGGGTCGGACGTGCGCGTGTGTTCGTCGACCATGATGCCGTTGTCGACAGCAAGGCCGGCCGCTTGCGCGAGTTCGGTGGCGGGCTCCAGTCCCACGCCGACGATGACGAGATCCGCGGCGACGCGCGTGCCGTCCGCGCAGCACACGGCGGCAACGGCGTCGCCGGATGCGTCGAGTTCGAACCCACTCACGATCGCGTTGGTACGGATGTCGACTCCGGCTTCGCGGTGAACTTCCTCGTAGAACCTGGAAAGCTCGGGAGCCGTGACGCGCGCGAGGACGCGCGGCAACGCCTCGAGCACGGTGACGCGCAAGCCGCGCTTCACGGCTACCGCAGCCACTTCCAGCCCGATATATCCACCGCCGATGATCACGAGGCGCGAGCCGGCATGAAACTGGTTTCGAATGCGCGCGACGTGATCGAGCGTGCGAAGGTAGTGAAAATTCTGCAGCTTCTCGGTCGCTTCGATACCCGGCAACGCGAGGCGCCGCGCGCGACCGCCGGTGGCCAGAACCAGTTTCGTATAGCTGATTTCGCTGCCGTTGGACAGCGTGACCCGTTTCGCGTCACGGTCGATGCGCTGCGCGCGCGTGTTCGGGATGAACTCGACGCGCGCTTTGTCGTACGTCGACAGCGGTTTCAGGTACAGCTGCTCGGCGGTCGATTCGCCCGACAGGAATGCCTTGGAGAGCGGCGGCCGTTGGTAGGGCAAATGCGGTTCTTCTCCCACCATCACGATGCGTCCCGTCCATCCCTGTTCGCGGATCGCGGTCGCGCATTCTCCTGCTGCATGACCCGCCCCGACGATCAACGCGATGTTCTCTGCGTCTCCAGCTGTCATGAGGCTAACTCCATCTCGCACGGCCGCAGGCTCGCTGCGGCCACAGTAAGTCTGAATAATGTTCTAAATTGTGAACGACGGTCGCTGCGACTGTCAATGCTCATGAACCCCGTTGGGCCGAGGCGGAACTGACCATCGCCTCGATGCCGCCAACCGCGAAACGAATCAAATAGGTGCGCATGCGCTCGATATGTGCTGTCGCGAGTGCCTTGGCTCCGGAGCGCGCTTCCTGCGCGTAAAGCTCGTTGAGCACGAGATGAAACACGGACTCGACGAAATGCTGCACCAGTTCGACGGTCTCCCGCGTGACGTGCGGAAGTGCCTTGGCGAAGGCGTCACGGTAGCGCGCGGCCGCAGGCGCGTATTGATCATAAAACGGCGCCGTGAGATCGGGGCGCTCCAGAAGACAGCCAATCTGGGTTAGCAGGCGCAAGTAATTTCGCCACCCCGGGTCGCCGCTCTTCAGATGCGCGAAGGCCGGTGCGGAAAGTGCGGTCACGATTGCTTCCACGTCGGGGCGCTTGCCTTGCAGGGGTGCCAGTTCGGCCTCGAGCGAGTCGATGACCTGCCGGCTGATCACCGCGGCGCGACGGCCGATCGCCTGCTGAAACAGCGCGTCTTTGCTGCCGAAGTGGTACCGCGCGAGGCTCAGCTCCATGCCACAGCTCTGCATGATGTCGCGAATCGACGTGCCGAAGTAGCCGTGCATCGCGAACAGCCGCTCGGCCGTATCGAGAATGCGCTCTGGCGTCGTGCTGCGCGCCGCGGCACGCGGCTCATTGATGGCAGTCGCCCGTCTGCTGGCGGCGTGCGTGGTGCTGGACGGCATGGTTTCCCTTTGATGGCGGGGCGCGAGCCAGAAAGCGCGCAACATCCCCTTCCGCGAATGATAAATCGATCTTGCACACTTGTGCAAAATAGAACATAGTTCAACTATTGGTACCTCGCGCAAAAGCAGAGGTGCCTGCAAACAAACGATTAATGGAGACGGGAACCATGGCCGGCGCGCTGCGACTCGAGGACTTCGACGATCCTAGGTTCAACCCCTTTTTCGAGGATTCACTCGCTTACGGTGCCGATGCGGACCCTTATCCACGCATTGCGGAACTGCGGGAAAAGGCCGTGGTTCAGGAAGGTGACTACCGTGTGCTGATGGGCGGCGCGGCGGACCTGACCATGTCCGATGTCGCGCACTATTCCGTATTCGGATACGACGAAGTCTCGAAGGTGCTTGGCGACCCGGCAACGTTTTCAAACAAGTCTTACGAGCGCAATCTCGGCATCAGCTTCGGGCGCAGTATCTCGACGATGGATGCGCCCGAGCACCCGCGCTACCGCCGCATCTTCCAGAAGGCCTTTTTGCCGCACACCGTCGCGGCATGGGGCGATACGCTGGTCGACCCAGTGGTGAGCGAGCTGATGTCGAAGTTCATGGATCGCGGACATGCGGATCTCGTCAACGAGTTCACGCTTCACTACCCGTTCAACATCATCTATCGGCAACTGGCATTGCCGCCGGAAGATGTGAAGATCTTTCACAAGCTCGCCATCGCACAGACGCTGGTTTCGATCGATGTCGAGCATGGCGTGGAGGCATCGGCGAAGCTGGGCACCTATTTCGCGCGGCTCGTCGACGAGCGCCGCAGTCATCCCGGCGACGATCTGGTGAGCTCGCTGGCCACCGCGGAGGTGGACGGCGAGCGGCTACCGGACGAAGTCGTCATTTCGTTTCTTCGCCAACTGGTGAATGCGGGCGGCGACACGACCTATCGCGCGACCAGCGTACTGTTGCTCGCGTTGCTGCGCGATCCGGTACAGCTCGAAGCGGTGCGCCAGGATCGCACGCTGGTCGCGGCGGCGATCGAAGAGGCTCTGCGCTGGGACGGGCCCGTGCTGATGCAGTCGCGTATGGCGACGCGTGATGTCACGCTCGGCGGTGTCGAGATTCCTGCCGGCGCATTTCTCGACGTGGTAGCGGGCAGCGCCAATCGCGACCCCAGCCGTTTCGCCGATCCGGACAGGTTCGATATCTATCGCAAGGCTGGTCACCGGCACTTTGCATTCGCCTATGGCCCGCACGTGTGCATCGGCCAGCACCTGGCGCGCGTGGAAATGACGCGCGCGCTCAACGCGATTCTCGATCGCCTGCCCGATCTTCGGCTCGATCCGGCCGCGCCAGCTCCACCGATCAACGGGATCATGATGCGCGTTCCGCATTCGATTCCCGTCATCTTCGGCTAACAGGAACAACGCCGGCCTCGCGTGCTATGGATGGGGCTGGCCGACAAGGCGCGGACGGTGGAGAACGCATAGATGACCGAGTTTGACTTTATCGTGATTGGCGCGGGTGCGGCGGGTTGCGTGCTAGCCAATCGTCTTTCGGAGAGCGGGCACCATACCGTGCTACTCATCGAGGCAGGTCCGGAAGATCGCAATCCGTTGATCCGGATGCCAAAAGGCTTTGGCAAGCTGCTCGGCGATCCAGCTCATGCCTGGTTCATTCCGGTGCAGCCCGATCATGGGAACGAGCATCGCAACGAAATCTGGCTTCGCGGCAAGATGCTCGGCGGTTCCAGCAGCATCAACGGCATGGTGTATATGCGAGGTCATCCCGAGGACTACGACGGATGGGCCGAACTGGGGGTCGAGGGCTGGAGCTGGCAGAACCTGGCGCCCTGCTTCCGGCGCATCGAAGATCACGCGCTCGGCGCCGATGAGCTGCGTGGAGAGGGCGGCCCGCTGAAAGTGTCACCGTACGCGCAGCGCAATCGAATTGGCGAGGCCGTACTCGAAGCGTGCCGGTCGCTCGGCGTGCGGCGCTTGGAAGATATCAACAGGCTCGATCATGAGGGCGTGGCCTATCTGATCTATACGATACGCAACGGTCGTCGGCAAAGCTCGGCCGAAGCCTTTCTGAAGCCCGCGAGGGCGCGCAAGAACCTCACAGTCGCTACCGGCACGCAAGCCGCGCGAATCGTGTTTGACGGCACGCGCGCCGTCGGCGTGCAGTGCGAAAGCGCGGGGCAGCAGATCGCTTACCGTGCGCGTCGCGAGGTCGTGCTCTCGGCGGGCGCGATCGAGTCGCCGCGGCTTTTGCAGTTGTCGGGCGTGGGCGATCCCGGCCATCTGCAATCGCTTGGCATTCCTGTCGTGGCAGCAAGCCCGGGGGTCGGACGGAACCTGCGCGAGCACTATCTATATATGCTGCAGGCTCGCCTGCGGCACTGGCGCGATTCGCAGAACCGGCAGTTCAGCGGCATGCGCTTATGGCGCAACGCGATGCAGTATCTGCTGTTTCGCCGTGGCGTGATGTCGCTCGGCTCGTACCAGGTGGGCGGCTTCGTCAAGACCGCGGCGGATGCGATGCGTCCCGATGTTCAACTGATGATGGCGCCGTACTCGATGGATTTCGGCGCGGCCGGTTACGCGTTCGAGTCGTTCCCCGGCATGCAGCTCTTCAGCTACCCGCTGCGCCCGCGCAGCGAAGGGCACGTCAGGATCCAGTCCGCGGACCCCCGCGTGCCGCCCGAAGTCGTCGCGAACTACCTTGCCGATCCGTACGACCGGCAGATGGCTGTCAACGCATTCCGGTTCATGCGCAGCGTGCTGGCCGCCGAGCCGCTTGCCAGCCTGCTGGCAGGGGAGACACGCCCAGGCCCCGCCGTCCAGACCGATGACGAGATTCTCGACCTCTACCGGCGTGAAGGCCAATCCGGCTATCACGCTTGCGGTACCTGCAAGATGGGATCGGACACGCTTGCCGTGCTCGATTCGCGGCTGCGCGTGCGCGGTGTCGAACGCCTGCGCGTGATGGATCTCTCCGTAACACCCACGATGATCTCCGGCAACACGAATGGCCCCATGATGGCGATGGCATGGCGCGCCGCCGGCCTGATCCTGGAGGACGCGCGATGAGCCGCCTTGAAGCCTACAGCGGGCGCTTTACGAACATCGACTTCGAGCGACGCGACGGTGTTTTGCAAGTGCGCCTGCATACCGATGGCGGCCCGCTCAAGTGGGGCGCGCTCGATCGCAGCATTCACAGCCAGCTAGGCGAGGCGTTCTACCAGATCGCACGCGACCTCGATAATCGCGTAGTCATCCTGACCGGCACCGGCGATTCGTTCTGCGACGCGATGAATGACGCCGAGTTGCCGGCCGAGCCGCTTGTGCAAGTCTGGCCGCGCTTGCAGCGCGAAGGGCAGGACCTGCTGATGCAACTGCTGGACATTCCGGTTC
The DNA here is from genome assembly GCF_014397655.1 of Paraburkholderia sp. UCT31. Classification (NCBI taxonomy): domain Bacteria; kingdom Pseudomonadati; phylum Pseudomonadota; class Betaproteobacteria; order Burkholderiales; family Burkholderiaceae; genus Paraburkholderia; species Paraburkholderia sp. UCT31. The sequence continues at coordinate 50,934 of NZ_VZQP01000041.1, read as the reverse complement.
CGGTTATCGGCGCGATCAACGGGCCGGCACTCATTCATGCCGAGTTGCTCGTGCTGTCCGATATCGTGCTGGCCTCCAGTCGCGCCGAAATCTCGGACCAGGCGCACTTCGTTCACGGCGTCGTGCCGGCGGACGGCGTGCAGATCGTCTGGCCGATGCTGATTGGCCACAACCGCGCCCGCTATTTTCTTCTCAGCGGCGAGCGCATCACGGCGCAGCGCGCGTGGGAGCTTGGCGTCGTCGGCGAAGTCGTCGCGCACGACACCTTGCTCGAACGTGCGTGGCAAATGGCGCAGGAACTCGCGGCGAAGCCGATCGAAACGCTGCGATACACGCGCGCGGTCTTCACGCAGCCGTTCAAGCGCCGCATGGTCGACGAACTGGGCTACGGGCTCGCGCTAGAAGGGCTCGCCGGTATTGCCGCGCAGTCCGGCAAGACGTAGTCGGTCAACGCGAATGTTCACGAATGGGAGACACGATATGACCTTGGTAGTGCAAGCATCAACGGAGCGCAACGCGATCGTTCAGCAGGCGCTCGACCGCGCCACACGGGAAGGCGGTGAGGTCGGCGTGCAGGTGGCGGCCTATCTGAACGGCAAGCTCATGATCGACGCATGGAGCGGCGTGGCCGATCCGTCCACCGGCCGTCCGGTCGACGGCGAAACGCTGTTCAATGTGTATTCGGTGACGAAGGCGGTTGCAGCAACCGCGTTGCATATCCTGACCGACCGCGGGCTCATCGAATACGACGCGCCGGTGACGCGCTACTGGCCAGAGTACGGTGCGCACGGCAAGCAGAAAACGACCGTGCGCGATGTGCTGACTCATCGCGCGTGTGTGCCGCAAATGCCCGAAGGCGTCACGCCGGAGCTGATGTGTGACTGGCAGTGGATGACCAGCGCCATCGCCAACCTTGAGCCGCTTGCGGAGCCGGGGACGAAGACGCTGTACCTCTCGATGACGTTCGGCTGGATCGTTGGCGAGCTGGTGCGGCGCGCCGATCCGAAGAAGCGCTCGCTGGGCCGTTTTGTCCGGGAGGAGATTGCAATGCCACTCGGCATCGACGATCTATGGATCGGCATTCCCGACGAAGTCGAACCGCGCATCGCACGTCTCACCGATGCAATGCTGCCGGTTCCCGCGGAATACCTGCCGCCGCTGTTCCTGCGCTCGATGCCGCAACAGGTCGCATTGGCGCCGCAAGTGTTCGAGCGCCCAGACGTGCGGCGCGCGGAAGTGGCGGGCGTTGGCGGGATCTTCAACGCACGCAGTGAGGCGCGCTTCTGGGCAATGCTGGCATGCGGCGGCGAGTTGGACGGCGTGAGGATCCTCTCGAAGGAGCTCGTCGCCACGCTGAACACGCCACGCGCCAATAGCGAGGAACCCGACCCGGTGATGTTCGGCTTTCCGATTCCAATCACGATCGGTGGCTTCTGGTTCGGCGGCAACCATCCGCCGGTGACGGCGGCACGCTCGCCGCGCGCTTTGTGCCATCCGGGGCAGGGCAATTCGATCGGCTGGGCGGACCCGGATACCGGGCTCGCCGTCGCGATCTGCCATAACAAGCTGTTCAACCCGGCCACGCCGGAAGAAGATCCGCTGCTTCCGATCGCTGCGGCGATTCGCGACGCACTGGATCTGAAGTGATTGGCACGATGCGCATGGATATCGAGTATTTGCAGCAATGGACTGGGCGCACTGAGGAAGTGCAGGACCAGCTCACCTCCACGCCGATGGCGGCCCTCAGCGCCATGCTTGACCACGATGACGTGCTTTCAGCACGTGGCGATGACTTGCCGCCGTTGTGGCACTGGCTTTATTTTCTGCCGGTTCATCGCCAGTCGATGGTGGGGGCGGACGGTCATCCGAAACGCGGCGGCTTTCTGCCGCCGGTCGATTTGCCTCGCCGCATGTGGGCGGGCAGTCAACTCGAGTTTCTACGGCCGCTGAAAGCAGGGAGTGCGATCACGCGTCTTTCATGCATCGAGAGTGTTGCGCACAAGCGTGGACGTACCGGCGATCTCGTGTTCGTCAAGGTCAAGCACGAGGTCAGCGACGCTGCTGGCCTTGCGATCGTCGAACGCCAGGATATCGTGTATCGCGATCATGCGGCTGCCAGCGAAAAGCCTGCAGCATTCCAGGCCGCGCCCATGGGCGCTCAATGGGCACGCGAGGTCAATCCCGATCCGGTGCTGCTGTTTCGCTACTCGGCGCTTACGTTGAATGGTCATCGCATTCACTACGATCGGCCTTACGCGATCGGCGCAGAGGGATACGAGGGACTCGTCGTGCATGGCCCGCTGCTCGCCACGCTACTGATGGACTCGCTCGGATCGGAGTTGCCGGGCGCGCGCGTCGGAGCGTTTTCGTTCCGCGCGATCAAACCGGTGGTGGACACTTCGCCTTTCTATGTTTGCGGAAAGCAACACGAATCGGACCAAAGCAAGGTGAGCTTGTGGATCGCCGGCAGCGACGGATCGTTGCGCATGGAAGCCACGGCTGTTCTGATCTGATCGTCGAGCCGGTCCGCTGGCGGGGTCGCCATAGCCGGACCGGACGCTGAATGGGAGACTTTATGCGTTCGTTTCTTTTTGTGCCGGGCAGCAAGCCTGAACGATTCGCCAAGGCGCTCGCGGCAGGCGCCGATGCGGTGATCGTGGACCTCGAGGACGCTGTTGCAGATGCGGACAAAGCGTCGGCGCGTGCATATGTTGCCGACGCGGTACGTACATTTTTGGCATCGACGGTTCGGGTACTTTTGCGCATCAATGGCGCGGGGACGCAGTCGTTCCAGCGGGACCTCTCGCTCGCAGCGTTCGATGGTATCGATGGCGTGGTGTTGCCAAAGGCTGAGAATCCGGCTGCTTTGGCCGCTGTCGCGGCGGCAACGGCGAAACCCATATTGCCGATCATCGAATCTGCCGAGGGCGTCTGGAACGCACTGGACGTGGCGCGCATGCCCGGCGTCGAGCGACTCATATTCGGTTCGGTTGACTTCGAACTCGATCTGGATTGTGACGGTTCATGGGATGCGTTGTTGTTCGCGCGTTCGCGTATTGTGCTGGCCTCCCGCGTAGCGGGCATTCAGTCTCCCGTGGATGGCGTTAGCGTGGCAATCGATGACGAACGGCAACTCGCGCACGATTCGTCGAAGGCGCGATCGCTGGGCTTTGGCGGGAAGCTGTGCATTCATCCGCGCCAGATTGCAGCGGTCAATGCGGCGTTCAGCCCGAGCGCGGATGAAATTGCCAAGGCGCGGCGAATCGTCGACGCGTATGAGCGGGCAGAAGGCGGGGCGGTGTCCGTAGATGGACGGATGGTGGACTTGCCGGTATTGCTCAAGGCAAGACGCATCGTTGGCTTGTCTGAAAGCGTGCGAGGTTCAGAGGAAGGGTAAGTGGTGCGGCGGGTGAGCGCCGCACCGCCCGCGCCACCACCGCATCATGTGGCGCGGGCGTGACACGGTATCGCTTACACCGGATCCCAGGGCGTGAGCGCCATGGACGGCACGTTCGGGAAAAAGCTCGACTCGAACGCCGGCATGACCTGCTCGGCAATCGCTTCAGGCGTCCAGCCGCCGTCGCGATGCAGCGAGCGGATCATGCGGATCTGGTTGAAGAAGTAGATCTCGTTGGCGCGCACGCCGAAGATCTGACCCGAAACCTTTGCGGCCTGGTCGGACGCAAGGTAGACCGCGAGCGGCGCGATCTTGCGCGATTCCATGCGCTTGAGAATTTCGACGCGTGCTTTTTGCTCAGGCGTCTCCGAGGGGATCGAGGCCGTCATTGCGGTCCATGCCCACGGCGCGATGCAGTTCGAGCGCACGTTGAATTTCGCCATGTCGAGGGCAATCGACTTCGACAGACCGACGACCCCCATTTTGGCGGCGGAGTAGTTGGCCTGTCCGATGTTGCCGATCAGACCCGAGGTGGAGGTCATGTGAACGAAGCTGCCGCCGTTTTGTGCCTTGAAATGCGGAGCCGCCGCGCGTGCCACGAAAAACGACCCGTTCAGATGCACGTCGACTACGGCCTTCCACTCGTCGAGGCTCATGTTGAAGAACATGCGGTCACGCACGATGCCGGCGTTGTTGACCACACAGTCGATGCGGCCGAACGTGTCCAGCGCGGCCTGCACGATCTTCTGCGCGCAATCCCATTCAGCGACGCTATCCGTCGAGGCAAGCGCTTGCCCGCCGGCCTCCTTGATTTCTTCGACGACGCGCTCTGCGGCGAACTGGCCGGATTCGGCGTTGCGACCCAGGTCGTTGACGATGACCTTTGCGCCGTTCGCCGCGAATTGCAACGCAAAATCGCGCCCGATGCCGGCACCCGCACCCGTGACCACTACCACCTTGTCCTTGACGAAATCGCTCACTCTTGTCTCCGTTCGATAAGCGTTGATGTAGAAAAGCTCGCTTCGGTATAATATCAAAACTGAACGGCGTTGCATAATATGAACGCTGGCACGTTGATGCAAAGTGTGACGATTGATCCATTCGAAGACGACCAAATGATAGGAGACGCGAGATGAACCCTACGAAAGACTGGACCGTGCCGGACCATGTTCCGCGAGAACTCGTGGTCGATTTCGACTATATGAATCCGCCCGGTGCGCAAGACGACGTCCATCTGGCGTGGAAGAGGCTGCATACCGGGCCTGATATCGTCTGGTCCCCGTACCATGGCGGCCACTGGATCGCCACGCGCGGCGAAGACATCGAGGCCATGCAGAAGGACCACACCCATTTTTCGCATCGCAGTGTCAACATCCCGCCGCTCAACGAAACGCAGCTCGTGCCGCTCGAGCTTGACCCGCCCGAACATACCGCGTACCGCAACCTGATCACTCCCGCTTTCCTGCCGCAAGCTATCTCCTCGTTGGAAAGCGACGTGCGCAAGCTCGCAATCGAGCTGATCGAAAAAATCGCTCCACGAGGCGAATGCGAGTTCGTCTCGGAGTTCTCGAAGATCCTGCCGATCGTGATTTTCCTGCGTCTTGCCGATCTTCCGTTGAGCGATCGAGGACAATTGCTCGAATGGGCGGAATGGGCCGTGCGCGGCAACTTCGAGCAGCGCAACGAATCCCAGCACCGGCTGATTGGCTATATCTCCACCTGGGTGGACAAGCGCAAGGCAGAGGCGGGCGGCGATCTCGTCAGCCTCATCGCCAACGCGCAGATCGACGGCAAGCCGATCAGCCCCGAGCGCATGTTTGGGATGTTTATCGTCGTGCTGTTCGGTGGCCTCGATACCGTCGCGTCGATGATGGGTTTCATCGCGCGCTTTCTGGCGGAGAATCCGGCGCACCGGAGGCAACTGATCGAGAATCCCGATCTGATGGTGTCGTCGGTCGATGAGATGATTCGTCGCTTTGGCGTGGCGAACACCGCGCGGCTCATCACGCAGGACATGGAATACAAGGGCATCCAGTTCAGGAAGGGTGACCAGATTCAATTGCCGAACTCCCTGTTTGGCCTCGACGACCGCAAGTTCAGCGATCCGCTCGCCGTCGATCTGACGCGCAAGCCAGTGCTGCACGCAGCGTTCGGCAACGGCCCGCATCGCTGCCCGGGGTCGTTCCTTGCGCGTACGGAGATCAAGGTTTTTCTCCAGGAGTGGCTCAAACGCATTCCCGATTTTCGCATTCGCGAGGGCGACAAGCCCCGATGCGGCTCGGGCTCCGTCAACGGCATGCTCTATCTGCCGCTCGTCTGGGACGTAGCGCCCTGAAGTATCCCCACCCTCAACGACTCATCGACGATCATGAAAAAGTGGCAATGCATTTTTTGCGGTTTTTACTACGACGAAGCAGCGGGACTTCCCGCGGAGGGCATCGCGCCTGGCACTCGCTGGGAAGACATCCCGGATGACTGGGCCTGCCCCGAGTGCGGCGCGACCAAGGCCGACTTCGTGATGTTCGAAGTGGAGGCCTGAGCGGGCGGGCGCACGGCGCACGGCGCAAGGCCGTGCGCTTCATCGCTCAGGATCAGGCGCGCTCGAACACGGCGGCAATACCCTGGCCACCGCCGATGCACATGGTCTCGAGTGCATAACGTCCTTTCCGGCGCGTCAACTCGTGCAACAGCGTTGTCATGATGCGCACGCCCGTCGCGCCAATCGGGTGGCCCAGCGATATGCCAGAGCCGTTCACGTTGAGCCGGTCGGTATCGTGCCAGTTCCAGCCTTTGAGGACTGCCAGCACCTGACACGCGAATGCTTCGTTTACTTCGACAAGATCCATCTGCTCGAGCGTGAGCCCGATGCGCGTCATCAGCTTCTGCACTGCGGGCACGGGCCCAATGCCCATGCGTGATGGCTCGCATCCGGCTGCGGCCCAGCCGGTCAGCCAGGCCATGGGTTCGAGTCCGAGCGCTTCGAGGCGGTCTTCCGCGACGACGAGGCAAGCGGCAGCGGCATCGTTTTGCTGGCTGGAGTTGCCTGCGGTGACTGTGCCGCCCGGCATCAACGCGCGAAGCTTGCCGAGGCTTTCCATGCTGGCGTCGGCGCGGAATCCTTCGTCTTTGGAAAACAGAAGCGGCTGGCCTTTTTTCTGAGGAACGCTGACCGCCACGACCTCTTCGGCCATCTGGCCGGACTCCCATGCGGCGGCCGCGCGCTGATGGCTGCGCAGCGCGAACTCGTCGGCGGCCTCGCGGCTGATGCCATAGTCGGTGGCCAGATTTTCCGCGGTCTCGATCATGCCGGAGATAAAGCCGAAGCGCGATTCCGGCTGTGAGCGCTCGCGGCCTCGCGCGAGCCGGTCGTGAAACTGGACGGAGCCCGACCGTGCGCCCCAGCGCATGTCCGTGCTGTAGTACTCGATATTGCTCATACTTTCCACGCCGCCGGCCAACACCACGTCGGCGGCGCCGGTCTGCACCATCATCGCGGCGGTGACGAGCGCCTGCAGGCCCCCGCCGCAACGTCGATCAAGCTGCATGCCCGGCACCTCCACCGGCAGGCCGGCCTGCAGCGCAATCCAGCGGCCCACGCAAGGTGTTTCGCTGTTCGCGTACGATTGCGCGAAGACGACGTCGTCGATGCGAGCGGGATCGAGTCCTGCGCGCCGGATCGTTTCATTCGCAACGAGCGCGCCGAGATCTTCGACGCAAACGCCGCGCAGGCTACCGCCAAAGGTGCCGACGGGCGTTCGTACAGGGGAGACAATTGCCGCGCGTTTCATCGGACGTTTCCTTGCAAAGTTTGAAGTTCTGATTCGGGTGCGGTTGCAATCAGCCGACGAGCGTCGCGCTTCTTAAGCGATTGGAAGGCGGGACGCCCGCCATCTGATCGAGAGCGCTGCGATGGTCCGGATGGGCGATTGCCAGCATGCGTTCGCGCCTTTCGCGCAGCGTCAGGCCGCGCAGATCGGCCACGCCGTATTCGGTCACCACGATGGCGGCGTCGCTGCGCGGCGTGCTGACCGGTCCGTTCAACGACGCGACGATGCGGGTCGCGCCCTTGCCCGCTGTGGACGGCAATGCAATGACAGGAACGCCGCCACGCGAGCGCCGCGCGCCGCGCAGGAAATCCAGTGCGCCGCCCACCGCGCCCACATACACGCCACCGGCAATTTCGGCGTTGATCTGGCCACTCAGATCGACCTCGACCGCCGAGTTGATGGCGACGAAGCGGTCGATGCTTGCGAGCACGTTCGGATCGTGCGTGTAGCGGGTCGAACGAAACTGCACGGCGTCGTTTCGATGCGCGAACTCGTGTATGCGGCGACCCCCCATCATCACGCCAGCAATGGTCTTGCCCGTGTCGATGGTTTTGCGCACATTGTTGATCACGCCGCTTTCCATCAGATCGGCGACTTTGTCGCCGATCGTGCCGGAATGGATGCCAAGGTCTCGCCGATCGCCCAGGCAGGCGAGGATCGCTTCCGGAATCGCGCCGAGGCCGAGTTGAATGGTGGCGCCGTCTTCGATCAAACCGGCCGTGTGCTGTGCAATCGCCAGCTCCGTCGGGCTGACGGCGCTGGGCGAACTCTCGGGCAAAGCGCGCGACGTCGGGACAATGAAGTCGAGGTCGTCGTCGCGAAGATATCGCTCGCCGTAGGTCCAGGGTGCCTGTTCGTTGACTTCCGCAATGATGACGCGCGCGCGCTCGAGCGCCGGGATCAGATACTCATGCGCGACGGACAAGCTGTAGCGGCCGTGTGCATCGGGTGGCGCCAACTGCAGCAGCAGGACGTCGATCGATAGCTGACCCGACTCCATCATCTCTGGCAACTGCGAATAATGGCAGGGCAGGATATCAAGCGCGCCAGCCTTGGCCAGTGCGCGGTTGGAGCCGCTCCCGCAGTACGAAACGAAATCGATGCAGTCCGCGTGCTCAGGCCGGCACGTGTCGTAGTTGCCGGCGCCGAGAAAGACCCGGAACGCGCCGATGCTGTGCCGCTGCTGAAGTAGAGTGCGCGTGAGCGCAAGGGGCTCTGCGTTCGATTGGCCCCATGCGACGGTATCGCCGGGGCGGATGATGGACGCGAAATCGACGGCGTCCGCCGCTAGCTGTAAGGGCATGGTGTTGTTTGCGTCAGGTGGCGGGTTGCGCAAGGGCCTGGGCTTCGTCGTGCTGCCCACGTACTGCGCCTGTCGCGACGAGTTCCGCAATCCGTTCGTCGCTGTAGCCGATGCTCCGCAGCACGAGTTCTGTGTGCTCGCCAAGGTGTGGAACGGCGAGCGGTGGCGACCCAGGCTCCAAACGGAAGTGAATCGGGCTTGCAACGTGGTTGCCTCCGGACGGATCCACCTGGACCATCCCGCGCTCGTGCGCATGCGGATGGTCGAGCGCTTCGTCGAGCGAGAGCACCGGCGCCACACTGATGTTTCGGCCTTCGAACCAGCAGAGCCATTCATCGAGTGTGCGAGTCAGGAAGATTTGCGTCAGGAACGCCCGGACGCGTATCTGGCCTTCACCGGCTGGGCCGATCGCGTCGGCGACGAGATCCGGACGGCCGAGCGGTGTAAGCAGGTTGGTTGCGAAGCTGTGTTCCCGGCCGCCAAGGCAGAGCCACTTCGAATCGGCGGTCTCATAGGTGTCGAGCAACGCGAGCCCGCTGTCGCCTTCAGTCGGCCCTCGCAATTGACTGTCCGGCGCGTTGAGCAAGCGGCCGCTCAGATACGGCTGCGATGTGAGCGCCGCATCGAAAAGCGCCATGTCGATGTAGTCGCCGCGCCCCGTTTCCCGCGCGCGCAGCAGCGCCATCAACACGGCGGACAACGCCGTCAATGAACCGGCCAGCGCAGCGAGCGACGGCCCCGTGGCAATTGGGATTCCCCGGCCATCGCGCGGCAGCGTGCCTGCAAGCGATTGAACTACCGGATCGTGTGCGGGCAATTGAGAGAGCGGGCCGGTTTGGCCGAATGCGGTAATCGCACAATAAACGACTCCCGGGTTCGTCCGGCTGATCGTGTCGTAGTCGATGCCAAGCCGAGCGGCCACGCCCGGCCTCGACGATTCGATCACGACGTCGGCCTCGCTCATCAGCTTGAGCGCGACCTCGCGTGCGTCCGGATGTTTCAGATCGAGCGCGATGCTGCGCTTGCCGCGGTTGATCGCGGCGAAGAACGCGCCGTCGGTGCCGGGTGCGCCGCGGGTGGGGTCGCCGGTGACCGGTTCGATCTTGACGACGTGCGCGCCGTGATCGGCGAGGTTGGCGGCGAGGAACGGACCCGGCATGAATTGCGACAGGTCCACGACGCGAAGGCCGGTCAGTTTCATGCCAGAGCAGCGCTGAAGCCGAGCTGGCGTTGCGCAATCGCGGCGGCTTCCTTCACGATGCGACCGATCAATTCCGCACAGGTCGGCAAGTCGTGAATGAGGCCGGTCACGATACCGGCGGGGAAGGCGCCGCCTTCCACTTCTCCCGTCACGAATGCGTCCATCCAGCGCTGTGCTCCGGTCAGCGCGTAGAGGTCCGAGCGCGTCACGTTGCCGGCGCGCTCGAGTTCGAGCGCGGCGAGACTCACGCTGTTCCTGACCACCCGGCTTGAATCGCCGATCGAGCGGCCAACCAGCACCGTATCGCGCTCGCTCGCTTCCAGCAGCCGTTGCTTGATCGCAGGGTGGACGGGGGACTCCTGCGTGAGCATGAATCGGGTTCCCATGTTGATGCCGTCCGCGCCGAGCGCGAGAGCCGCCATCAGCCCGCGCCCATCGGCAAAGCCGCCGGACGCGAGAATCGGCACCTTCAGCTTGTCGGCGGCGGCGGGAATCAGGATCAGTCCAGGGATGTCGTCTTCGCCAGGGTGCCCCGCGCATTCGAACCCGTCGATGCTGACGGCGTCCGCGCCGAGCGATTCGGCCTTCACCGCGTGGCGAACCGTCACGCACTTGTGCACGACCTTGACGCCCTGCGCCTTGAACTCGGCGATGTATTTCGCCGGATTGCTGCCTGCTGTCTCGACGACCTGGACGCCTTGAGACACGATCGTGCGCACATACGCGTCATAGTCGAGACCGACATTGGCGCCGAGAACGGTCAGGTTGACGCCAAAGGGCTTGTCGGTGAGCGAACGCACCCTGTCGATTTCGCGCGCGAGTGCATCGGCGCTTGCATGGGTGTGCGCGGAGATGAAGCCGAGACCGCCGGCATTGCCCACGGCCGCCGCCAGTTCGGCTCGCGCCACCCAGCGCATGCCGCCTTGAATGATGGGATATTGAATGCCGAGTAATTCAGTAATTCGATTGACATACGGTTTCATCGCGCGCCTGTAGCCTGGATAGGAAGTATGGGTGCCAGAGAAATGCGCGTGACGCGCGTGACCTGGCGGGCTCTGTTCGCCACGACAGCGTGGCGCTTTTTAGCAATTCAACAATCGCGAAACTGGGGTTTGCGCTTTTCGGCGAAGGCTGCCATGCCTTCCTTTCGATCTTCCGTGGCGAAGGTCGAATACGCCATACGCCGCTCGAACAGGATGCCTTCCGCCAGGCTCGATTCGTAGGCGCGGTTGACGCACTCTTTGGCCATCGCTACGACGGGTTGCGAGTATCGCGCGATCTCGTCGGCCGTTTTCAGCGCTTCCTCGACGAGCGTGTCGGCGGGCACGATGCGGCTCACGAGGCCGCATCGTTCGGCTTCAATGGCGTCCATCCTGCGGCCGGTGAGGATCATTTCCATCGCCTTCGATTTGCCGAGCGCGCGCGTAAGGCGCTGCGTGCCGCCGGCGCCGGGAATGGTCGCGAGCGTGATTTCGGGCAGGGCGAAACGGGCGTTGTCGGCGGCGAGAATGAAGTCGCACATCATGGCCAGTTCGCAGCCTCCGCCTAACGCAAGACCCGCGACCGCGGCGATGACCGGCTTGCGACAACGCGACGTGCGTTCCCAGTTCGACGTGATGAACTGATTCTTGTACACGTCCATGTACGTCCATTCGTTCATCATCTTGATGTCGGCGCCGGCGGCGAACGCCTTTTCGCTACCGGTCATCACGATGGCGCCGATGGCGGGGTCGGTTTCGAGGTCGTCGAGTGCCGCCGTCAGCTCATCCATCAGCTGGTTGTTCAGTGCGTTGTAGGCTTGCGGACGGTGCAACCTGATCAAGCCGGTTTTCCCGTGCGTTTCGACGATGATCGTCTCGTAGGCCATGGTTCTTCCTTGAACGAATGAGGGTGAACACCTAGGCCCGGATGGGGCCTGCTCGCCGATGATTTGCGTGTCTGCGGTGCGCCGCGCGGCAGCGTCGGAGCGTATCGTGCGTTGCCAATTTTGTGAACGACGTTTATGATTCTGAATGTGCGACCCAGCTTTGTCAATTGAGCGCGAGGTCAGAATTGCTAACGGAAAACACCGCGAGGAGACACTGCATGACCACTCGTCACGAGGACGGACAGATTCGCGTTGAGCAGCGTGGGAACCTGCTCTTGATGGGCATTGACCGGCCGGAAAAGCGCAATGGTTTCACGCCGAAAATGTTCAGAGAGCTTGCCATGGCTTACACGCAGCTCGAGAAGAGCGGCGATATTTTTTGCGGGCTGGTATACGCCGAAGGCGATCACTTTACGGCAGGGCTCGACATGCCAAAGGTCGCGCCGTTGCGCCGCGAAGGGAAACCGCTGCTTCCTGAAGGCGAGGTCGATCCGTTCAACTTGCGCGCGCCGCTGCGTACCAAGCCGGTCGTCATTGCGCTGAAGGGAATCTGCTTCACGGTCGCGGTCGAATTGATGCTTGCATCGGAAGTGGCTGTTGCGGCCGACAACTGCCGTTTCTCCCAGCTTGAAGTCAAGCGGGGGATCATGGCAGGTTGTGGTGCGACGTTCCGCATGGTGCAGCGAGCCGGCTGGGGCAACGCAATGAAGGTACTGCTTACCGGCGACGAATTCACCGCAGACGAGGCACGGCACATGAACTTCGTGCAGGATGTCGTGCCTGCGGGGCAGGAGTTCGACCGGGCGTTCGCGATCGCCGAGCGAATCGCGGCGCAGGCACCGCTAGCCGTGCAGGCCACGATGCAGAACGCGCGCGTTTCGCTGGGACAAGGCTGGCAGGATGCTTACGCGACGATTCAGTCGACCCAGCAGTTTCTCTACAACACTGAAGACGCGAAGGAAGGCGTTCAGTCCTTCATCGAAAAACGTACGGCGAAGTTCGTCGGACGCTGATGCAAGGCTTCCGGGGCAGCCGGTGTGAATTCAAGGGGACCGTTTGCTATGACAAAAGGCGCGTTGGCGGGTGTTCGCGTACTCGACCTGAGCCGTATTCTCGCCGGGCCTTGGGGGGCTCAGATGCTGGCGGATCTCGGCGCGGAGGTCATCAAGGTCGAGCGTCCCGGCAAGGGCGACGATTCGCGGCAATTCGGCCCCCCGTTCCTGATGGATCGGGAGGGAAAGGTCACGCGCGAGTCGACGTTTTTTATCAGCGCGAACCGAGGCAAGAAGTCGATCACGTGCGATATCTCCACGGCCGAAGGCCAGGCGCTGATCCGCTCGTTGGCGGCGCACTGCGACGTGTTGCTCGAGAACTATAAGGTTGGCGACCTCAAGCGTTACGGGCTCGACTACGACAGCCTCAAGCTGGTCAATCCGCGCCTGATCTACTGTTCGATAACCGGGTTCGGTCAGACCGGACCGTATAGCCCGCGCCCCGGCTACGACTCGATTTTCCAGGCGATGGGTGGCCTGATGAGCGTGACCGGAAACGGCGACGACGTGCCGGGTGGCGGGCCAATGAAAACCGGCCCCAGTCTTGCGGACATCCTGTGTGGTCAGTACGCCGCTTCGGCGATCATCGCAGCGCTTTATCATCGCGACGCGGCGCAAGGCGGTACCGGGCAGGGACAGTACATCGACCTTGCATTGCTGGACGCGATGATTGCTGCCACATCGCACTATGCAAGCCAGTATCTCGTTTCAGGCCAGATTCCTATCCGGCGCGGTACCGAGGGCAACGGTGGGATGCCGTCCCGCATGTTCCGCTGCGCCGATCGCGACATCATGATCGTGGCGGGCAACAACGAGCAATACGCGCGGATGTGTGACGTTCTGGGGCACCCCGAGCTCGCTAGCGATCCACGATTCAGCGAGATTGCGCTGCGCGTGAAGAATCGTCGCGCGCTGGGCGAAGTGTTCGAGCCGCTGATCCTTCAATGGCAGAGCGACGAACTGCTCGCAGCACTCGACGCCGCCGGGGTGCCGGCCGGACCGATCAACAATCTGGAGCAGGTGTTCGCAGATCCGCATGTGCAGGCACGCGCGATGTGCGTCGAAGTTGCGCACCCGCTCACGGATAAGGCGGTTCGGATGGTCGCCAACCCGGTCAAGATGTCGGGCACGCCTATCGATTCGTACGGGGCGCCGCCGACGCTCGGACAACATACGGACGACGTGCTGCGTGATGTGCTGAGTATGTCGCAGTCGGATATCGATATCCTGCGCGAAAAGAAAGTTCTATAGAAAGGGCAAAGCCTGCGACGCAACAGCCGTATCGTATGTACAGACCACGTAGAAGTCGGGTGTATCCACTCCGGTAGGGACGCCCCGAATATCTCGCGTCCGCATCAACGTTCGGACGCTCCCGTGCGCAGCGGAAAGTCACCTCATTGGGCTTGGGCGAACTGCCGCAGCGAGTTCGACTGGATGGACGTGCACTTGCCGTTCTTCACGTCGGAATGGTTTTAAGAAATTTCTCAACAGACGCGGTACGCGCCCGGCGGGAAGCTCACTCCTCGGATCGCGGCTCGCGATAATGCAACTGGACGTTTCATATATTGCACCGTGTTCAAAAAGACGCACTAAAGCATTGACTGTCCGCCGTCCACGCTGATAGTCTGCCCGGTTATGAAATTAGCGTCGTCACTACATAGAAATGCAACTGTTCGTCCAATATCGCGCTGAGGATCGCCGAAGCGGCCAAGCGCAATTTCCGAGAGATAGCGAGTGCGTTCCTGAGGATTGGCTTCGAGGTAGGCTTCGGCGGCAGGCGTGAGCGCTGCCGGGCAAATGACGTTGACGGTAATGCCGTAGATGCCCCATTCGCGCGCGGCAACACGCGAGAGCCCACGAATGCCCTCCTTGGTTGCGGCGTACGCGCCGAATCCCTTGAGGCCTTCGATACCGGTGCGCGAGCCGAAGTTGATGATGGCGCCGCGGCCCTGCGACTTCATCCGCGGCAATGCGGCCTGCATGAAATACAGCGTGCCGTACAAGCCCGATTCGAGCGTGTTGCTCCAGTCATCGTCGGTAACGGACTCGAGCGGCACCCCCGGGCTGCTGCTTTGGGCATTGTTGATGAGTGCGTCCACACGTCCGAATCGCTCGACGGCAAGCTCGACCGTCCGCACGGCGTCGGCGCGATTGCGCGTATCGCCGGGCACGACCAGCACTTGCGAACCGAGGGCGCTCAATTGCTCAGCAGCCCGCGTGAGTTTGGCCTCCGTGCGACCAGTGAGGACCAGACTCGCCCCCTCGGTGGCAAGCGCAAGGGCGATGCCGAGCCCAACGCCTTGCCCGCCTCCGGTCACGATGGCGACCTTTTCTGCCAGTTTTTTCGTGTACATGAGTGAATCCAGAAGTGAAGGTTGATGTTGCTGTTCGACGCGCGAGCGTATTGCGTAAAGGGTCTGGAAGATGATGCTTCTGAATTCCAGATTTGTGAACGTCGTTCAAATATATCCCAAGCTGTGTGAGGGGGCGCCCTGGCGTATTCCCGAATTCGGGTGGTGTTAAAGTGTGCCAAATTGTGATCGATGTAAAACTATGTGAATAGTTCACGTATAATCGATACAGTCAATTCATGGGGAAAATCATGTTGAAAGAGACCTCAGCGCCGGCGGACCGGGACGTCAGCGGGCCGCGCTCGCTGACCCGACTCCTCGGAATTTTCGATGTGCTGGCGAAGTCTCCGGACGGGATGTCGCTAGCAGAACTGAATGTCGCTCTCGAGTCACCGAAGAGCAGCCTGCTCAATCTGCTGAGACCTCTGGTGGCGGAGGGGTACTTGATGCACGACATAGGCCGCTATCGCCTGGGACCGTCGATCTTCCGGTTGTCGGCAGGCGTGATGGCCGCGTGGAATTTTTCGAAGATACTGCGCCCGTTCCTGGTGGATCTCTCGAAGAGCACCAATGAAACCGTGTATGTCGGTGTCCTTGACGTCGAACACAAAGAGATCACCTATGTCGACGTGATCGAGAGCGAGCAATCGGTGCGCTATTCAATGCACATCGGTTTGCGTCGCCCGCTCTATTGCACGGCTGCGGGCCGCGTGCTGCTCGCCCATGCACCGGACGCTTTCGTTACCGACTACATGAAGACGGTCAAATTCGAGCGCCGCACCCCGCAAACGATCGCAACGAAGAAGGCGTTGCGTGACGAACTCGACCACATCCTCGAAAGCGGCCTGTCGGTGAGTCGCGGTGAACTACTGCCGGATTCGGCCGGCGTGTCGTCGCCGATCTTCGGACCGAATGGCAATGTCATCGCGGCGATGGCAATTGGTGCGCCGCTCGAACGCTTCGACCGCGAACGTCGCCGGCTCGAAGAGCACATGATCAGAGTCGCCCAGCGGGCGTCTGCGTTGGGTCAGGCAGAAGAGGAGTGACTCGCCAGTCGGCCGGCGGCGCAGTGAAGCGGGTGCTTCAATGCGCCGCGGTCGCGGTGCGGTCGAAGAAGCGTTACACCCGCGCGCAACGGATCGGTCGCAACGACCGTCAGTGTGTACGGCGCTTCGGCAGCATGAAGGCGACCAGCAGTCCGGCGATTGAACTGCAGGCGATGTAGACGAATACCGAAACATAGCCACTATCGGCCGGAAACGATGCACCGTCGTGTCCCGCCGTCGCGCTGCGCAGCAGCGCAAATACCGCCTGGGCACCTACCGCGAAGAAACACGAGAAGAAAACGTAGAGCATGCCCGTCGCCTCGCCTGTCTGATGTGCAGGCGTCGCTTCCACGATCTGGTTGTACAGCGCCGTGCTTGCGAAGGCGAGGCCGAACGAGCACAGCACCGCACCTGGAACGAAGAGCAGCAGGCTGCGATGAAGCACGATCAGCGAGGCCCAGCCCAGGGCCAGTATGAGCATGCCAATCAAGGCAGCGGGCCGGGCCTTGTAGCGGGCCGCAACCCGGCCGCTCCATGGGCTCGCGACCAGCGCGACGATGTTGATGCTGAACATCAGTAATCCGGCTGCCGTCGCGCTCAACCCGAATCCGGCGTGCGTGCCGGCAGGTTGCTGGGCGAGCAGCGAGAAGACCTGTCCTAGTTGCATGGCGCCTGCCGCGAGGAATGCCATGCATGCATTGGCCAACACGACCTCGCGCGTCTTCAGCAGACGCACATTGATGAGCGGATGACGCGCCCCGTGTTGATGGCGTGCCCAGAGTCCGAGCACGATCATCCCGCCAGCGATCAAGCCCCACAGCCGCGGATCGCCGAGCCCCCACGTGCGGATTTGCTGCACGGCGAAGAGGATGGCGCAAAGCGCTGGAGCGAACGCGAGACCTCGAATGTAGTCGATCCGTACGCCGGGATTCGGTGGCGACGGCGGTGCCCACGCGCGTACCGCCGCGACGGCCACGACGCAAAGCGCGACTTTGAACCAGAAGCCGCCCTGCCACGAATAGTGATCCACGACAACGCCCGCGCAAATGTAGATCAGCCCCGCCGACACCATGCCCGCCGCGCTGATCAACCCCACCGCGGCAGGCAGTCTCGCGGGTGGCAGATTCTCACGAACCAGCCCGATGGAGAGTGGCGTAATGCCTGCCGCGATCGATTGCATCGCACACCCCGCGACGAGCATGCCGACATCGGTCGCGCATGCGGCCACGACTGCGCCCGCCGCAGCGACCGATATCACCACGAGCAGGATGCGGCGGTAGCCCAACAGGTCGCCGAGTCGCCCGCTCACGGCGGCAAAGACGGCCGAGCCGAGCCAGTACGCGGTGACGGTCCAGCTCACGGAGTTCGACGCAGGAAAAGCCTTGTAGAGCGTGACCAGCACGGTGTAGATGACGGTGATGCCGGACGAGGCCGCTACCGCGGCAAGCAGGATCGCCATCGTGAACCCGCGCGGTGGACCCGCTACCGGTTGCGCTCGGTGTGCCGGCTGGGAGAGTACTTCGGCTTGCATAAACGTCTCCGGTTGCGTGTCTTCGCTTCGATTATACTTATATGCGAACGTCGTTCGTATTGATGTTTTTTGGAGGGTTCGATACCGACCGCAAGGGTCGCGAGGCCACCGCCCGATATCAAATCGATATCGACGTTTTCGAGTTCGATATGAGAGTTTTTTGGTCGATGGCTTGACCCGATACTTCTCTCAAGGGCGCACGTTCAGCAGCGCTCCGCACAATCAGGAGAGAGCTCATGCAAACATATCAAGGGAAGATCTACGACGCCGACACGCACTTCTACGAAGTCGAGGACGCATTCAACCGTCATTTGCCCGAGAAGTTCAGGAAGGACTGGTCTTTTACCAGCCGTGTCACGGCAGACGGCAACCGCTGCATGTATGTGGGCGACCGGAAGGTGGAAATCAGCGAGGGATACACATCGGCCGAGGGGCACGTTCCGCCGCCGGGCAAGCTGCACGAATGGCTGCGCGCGATGAAGGATGGCAAGGATAACGTCGATATGCGGGTTTCGCCGACGCCGGACATGTTCAATCGCGACGCGCGCCTGAAGAAGATGGACGATTTCGGTGTTGAAGCCTGCACGATGTACATCGGCGAAATGGTCGCGTGTATTTCCTACCTCAACGAGCCCGTTGCGGCAAATGCGGTGTTGCATGCGTATAACCAGTGGATGCTCGACGACTGGGGCTTCAACTACAAAGACCGCATCTACACGACGCCGGTCGTCACGCTCGACGATCTCGATGCGGCTGTCGCCGAGGCCGGGTGGCTGGTTGCGAACGGTGTGCGGGTGATCCTGATGCCGATGGGGCCGTTCAATGGCCGTGCACCTGCGGATCCGTACTTCGATCCGTTCTGGTCGATCCTCAACGAAGCGGGCGTGCGCGTCACCTTCCATGTGTCGGAAGCGATCTACATGAAGGATCATATGGCGGTGTGGGGCGAGCCCGTGCAGCAGTCGCGCCAGCGTCAGACCGCCTTTGTCTGGATGCACGGTTACGGCGAGCGGCCGGTCATGGAAACGCTGTCGTCGTTCATCTTCTACAACTTCTTCGAGCGTTTCCCGCGGGTCAAGCTGTGCAGCGCCGAAAACGGTGCCGAGTGGGTGCCTTCGCTGCTCGTCAAAATGGACAAGTGCCGGGGGATGGCGAAGAATGGCTACTGGCCGTGCGGTCAACTGAAGAAACGCCCGAGCCAGATCTTCAAGGAAAATGTCTTCGTGGTCGCGTATCCGGAGGACGACATCGCCCAGATCATCGCTCAAACGGGATCGTCGGACTTCCTGTTGATGGGCTCCGACTATCCGCACGCGGAAGGCGTGCCCGAACCGAAGGACTTCGCGTCGGAAGCATGCAATGGTCTCTCGGAAGAAGACACGCGCAAGATCATGTACGACAACGGCCGCCGGTTCATTCCGCTGCAGGTGTAATCGGTCTTGTACCGGTCGGCGGCGGCAGACGGTCTTTCCGTCCCGCGCGATTTCTTCATTATGAACAGGTTAGCCATGGATATTTCGGACTATCAGGCGCTATTGCTCGAACGCGAAGGCGGCGTCTTGACCGTTACGCTCAACCGCCCGGAAACGTTGAACGCGTTCGATGAGCAAATGGACATTGAGATGTCGCGGCTCTTTCTCGATGTCGCCGAGGACGTTGAGACCCGTGTCGTGGTGTTGACGGGCGCAGGGCGGGCTTTTAGCGCGGGCGGCGATATCGAGCATATGCAGCAGGTCATCGACAACCCCACGCTGTTCCTCGAAGGCATGCAGCGTGCAAAGAAAATTGTCTTCTCGATGCTCGATTGTCCGAAGCCGGTCATCGCCAAGATCAACGGTCATGCAATCGGTCTCGGCGCGACGATCGCGCTGTTCTCGGATCTGAGCTACGCGGCCAATCACGCAAAGATCGGCGATCCGCACGTGAAAGTCGGCTTCGTGGCGGGCGATGGCGGCGCGGTGATCTGGCCGCAGCTCGTGGGCTATGCGAAGGCCAAGGAATACCTGTTGACGGGGGATCTCGTCACCGCGGAAGAGGCGGCACGACTGGGGCTCATCAATCATGCCGTACCGGCCGACCAGCTGGATGCCGTGGTCGACGCGATGGCGAAGCGTCTCGCAAACGGCGCTTCGCGCGCCATCCAGTGGACCAAGGCGTCGATCAACATCGGCCTGAAGCAACTTGCGCATGCCATTCTCGACGCGTCGATTGCATACGAGGCGCTGTCGAACCTGACGGAAGACCATCAAGAGGCGGTCAACGCGTTTCGCGAGAAACGCGAGCCGGTGTTCAAGGGACGTTGAGCTTTTACAGTGTCCGGCGCCAGCGGTACCCGCGGCGCCGGGCGCGGCGAGGGAGGGATGCTCATGCAACGGGTAGTGGCGATAACGGGTGGATTCGGCACGCTTGGGCGCACGGTTGGTCGCGTGTTTGCCGAGAACGGCTGGAAGGTCGCGCTGATCGACAAGGCGCTCGAGCCGGAGAAGGCGAGCGCGGAGCAACTGCACGCTTCCTGGTGGCGAGGAGGCGTCGAGCTGACTGATCTCGATGCGGCGCGCTCGGCGCTTTCCGCGGTCGTCGAGCAGCTTGGCAAGCTCGATGCGATCGTCAATGTAGCGGGAGGCTTTCGCTGGGAAACGCTGGCGGACGGCAGTCTCGACACCTGGGATCTGATGTACCGGACGAACGTGCGCACGGCGGCGACTGCGTCGAAAGCGGCACTCGACCATATTGCCGACAGCGCGGAGGGCGGACGCATCATCAATATTGGAGCCGGCGCTGCGCTGAAGGCGGGCGCGGGCATGGGAGCGTATGCGGCCTCGAAGTCGGGGGTGATGCGTTTGACTGAGGCGCTGGCCGAAGAACTCAAAGGCCGTTCCATTACCGTCAACGCTATCTTGCCAGGCATCATCGATACGCCACAGAACCGCAAGGATATGCCCGACGCTGACTTTTCCCGCTGGGTGCGGCCTGAAGAAATTGCCGAGGTGATTCTCTTTCTCGCGTCTGGCGCCGCGTCGGGGGTGACCGGTGCGTTGATTCCTGTCACCGGGCGTACGTAAAGATCCCGAACCGGAAATAGCAGTTGATGCCCGAGTCAAGGTGCCAACTGCAAATCGCGTTTCAGGTGAGGTGTGCGAGCGAGTCGTTGCTGAACCCGAGGAACGGCTCGCCAAGCCGTACGCGCCGCGCCCAGTTCGGATCATGTAGAAGCGAGCGTCCCACGCCAACAAGATCGAACTCGCTGCGTGAGAAACGATCGAGCAGGGCAGTGAGGTCGGGCTGCGCCGCTGTCGCGGCCCCGGCCATTGAATCGTAGTAGCCCTTGTTAATGCCGATCCCACCAACAGTCATCGAAAGCTTGCCGGTTACCTTCTTCACCCAACCGGCGAGATTCATCTCTGAGCCCGCGAATTCCGCCCGGTTGAAATAGCGGGTGCTCGCCTCGAAGATGTCGACGCCAGCATCCGCGAGCGGCGCGAGAATGTGCTCGAGTTCGTGCGGGTCGTTGGCGAGACGCGCGCGGAAATCCTGCTGCTTCCACTGGGAGAAGCGGAACGTGATCGGCATCGTCGCACCGATCGCTTCGCGGATGGCACGGACAACCTCGGCGGCAAAGCGGCTGCGCGCCGTGAGATCCTTGCCCCATCGATCCGTGCGTTGATTGGTTTCTGCCCACAAAAAAGCGTCGATCAGATAGCCGTGAGCTCCGTGAATCGCGATGCCATCGAAGCCGGCGGCCGTCGCATAGCGCGCGCTTCGACCATAGGCTGCAATGACGTCCGCGATCTCGGCATCGGTCATCGGGCGCGTTGGCGGCATGACGCGCTCCATGTAACCTGCGTTGAGCGATGTCGTTCGTCCTGCCGGTCCCCACAGTCCCGATGGGCGCAGTGGCGAGGCGGCCGGGAAGGGGCCCGTATTCGCCTCTTTCATGGGTCCCATATGCCACAACTGAGGAAAGATGATTCCGCCGCTAGCGTGAACTTCGTCCGTCACGCGTCGCCACGCGGCAACTGATTCCTCTCCGGCGAGCTCTGGAATCGAATTTTCTCCGAGTCCGGCTTCGCCGAGCGCCGCGGGGTGATCGACGCCGACGCCTTCCGTGATGATCAGGCCTGTCTCGCCCTGCGCACGCCGCTTGTAGTAGGCGGCGACGTCACTACCGGGCAATCCGTTCGGCGAAAAGCCGCGAGTCATGGGTGACATGACGATACGGTTGGCAAGCGTGACCCCGCGCACGGTGAGGGGTGAAAAGAGCGACGTGGTATCCATTGGTCATTCACATATCTGACTTGTGTGCGGATAATGATACGCTATGTTCTTTCGATGAAAAAGCAATATTGGCACCGTCTCGCAGGCGGCGTTGAACAGGAGGATTGCATTGGAGCAAGCAGACTCATTGGCGGTAGACGCGCTCGAAGAGAGCGGCGCAAAGCTCATCCCGGAGGGCTTTGCATTGATGCCGGAGTTCGGTCCCTTCCATCGGATGTTCGGACCTACCTACTTTCGCAAGAGCGAATGCGGACTTTCTCCGACTGCCGGATCTGGGCGAATGCGAAATGCATCGCCCAGGCGTCGGGGCAATTCCAGGTGATGGGAGAAATTGACAGCTAGTGCGTCGGCGAGACCTGGATGGCCGCGCGAACGTTACGGCATTGACCGGGCTCGAACCTTATCTAGTGCCGCACGGTACCTCCACGCGGTCAACAGAAGCCGATGAATCCGCTCAGCCCGGCGTTTCCGTTCGGAACGGGTGGTCTGAACCGCGAGGTGCACTTCGGGCGCGCCTGTGACCAGTGTGAGAAGATCGCGCGCCGCGTTCGAGGGATCGTCGATGGCGATCACGCCGCTGAGCGCGGCGGCTTCCAGAACGCCGGTTAGCGGCTCCAGCATCGTCACCACGAACTGCAGAAACTGCTTTGCGACATCGGGAAAGCGAATCGCCTCGCCAATGACCATGCGTGAAGTGTGCATGCTGTCCGGTATTGCCATGTGTTCGACGAGCGCATCGATAAGGGATGCCAGGTTCGTCGAAAAATCGCGGCCCGGTTCCAGATGTTCCGAGATCTTGCCCCGCAGATCGGCCATCCCGCGCCAGACGATGGAGCGAAACAGCTCTTCTTTCGTGCCGAACTGGCGATACACGGTCGTTTTGCTGACGCCAGCCAGCGATGCGATTTCCTCGACCCTGGCGGCGCCGAAACCTTCTCTGATGAACACGGATTTGGCGGCTTCGAGCAGCCGCTCGCGCAACTGAACTGCATCGTCGTGGGTGGGCCGGCCAGCCGTTCGAGGTTTGTCCGCCGCAGCGAGCCGCGAGGCTCCGTTGGGAGCCTGAACTGACATAGGTTTGTACATCGGGGAGTGTTTGATGTCGGAATCAGGACATCAGTATACTCATGAGCCCAAGGGGGCGCCAGTCATGGCGCCCCTGGGGCTCGGACCGCGCGCAGCAGGGCTCAAACGTTGATCATGCCACGTACATACGACTCCATCGTGCCGGCGCACGAGAGCTTGTCTTCGCCTTCTTCGAGATCGGCGTAGCGGCCGACTTGACGGACCAGCGGCCCTTGCAGGCCGTCGGTGTTTCCCGCCGGTGAAAAGTCGACCACGACCTTGTCGCCGGTGATGAAACCACCCCAGTATCCTTCGGCCAGCAGATCGAAAAACGCGAAGCGCCCCTCAACGACGCCCAGTCCATCCGCAGGATTCAGCAGTTGCTCTCCCGCCTTGTCGAGGACGAACGGGACGATCCACGGGCAGATTGCATAGCCCTGCGCAACTTCCGACCAGGGGCCGGTTCCGATCATCTCGGACATGCCATAACTGTTCTGGACGTTCTCGGCACGAATACCGTAGAAGCGGATGATTTGCTCCCGATAGTCGGCGGGGGCCGAGGTGCCCTTCAAGCCGCCACCGGTGGTGATTACCGTGTCCGGATGGCAGATGCCATCGGCGATGCCGCGCTGACGGGCGCGCTCGGCGAGCGTCCAGTGCAACGACCAGTTGCCCTGGACGAGCACCGGAACTTCGCGCTGCGCGGTGAGCTTGTCGAGAAACCGGTCGATCATCTTGCCGGTATGACGTTGGCGCGCCACCGCCTGCTCCTGAAACGCCGCGACCTCGCTCGGTTTCGCGGAGCCGTCGGCGATTGCGCGGCGCATGCGGCCCATCGAAATCGTTGCGGATGCGAGCACCGGTTCGTCGAACATCAGCGTGGTTTCCGCGCCGAGCCGTTGCGCTGCGTTCAGTACCGGTTCGATATGCCGATGCGCGCCGGCAGGCGGCATCATGAGGAAAGCCGGGCGCTTGCCGAAATCTCTTTGGATCATTGCGTTGCCGTAGACGCCCAGCTTCACGCACGACTCGGTGACATTGTCGAGATCGGCTTGCGTCTGACTGATGAAGCTGCACTTGCCGGATGTGCCGCTCGAGCTGAAAACATGGTGTCCCGCTGTGCGCAGACGGTCCATCCATGCGTCGACGTTGTCCGCGCCGTCCAGATCGACTTCGGCTACCCGTTTGCTCGATAGCGTTTGCAGCCATGCCGAAAGATGCTTCCAGCGGCCGTTGTCGATGAATGACTCGGGGTAGCTCTTGTAGATCTGATGCGCGAACAGCAGCGGCACCATATCTTCATGGCGGGTCACCTCGTTGACGCCGACATCTTCCGCTCTGCGACGCAGTAGCCTGATCTGTTCGCGGCGCTCGGCGAAGCGCTCTTTCATGGCAGCGAGCTGAAGCTCGCGAAGGTTCTCGGGGTGCTTGCGAAACGGGTCGCTTTCATCGCGCAGCATTGCATAGAACGGGTCCAAAGCGGACATGTCGTCTCCAGGGCTATGAGTTGCCAGGCGTCAGTGGTCGAAGTTGGTGGAACTCGACACGTCGAGCCAGGCTTCGAGGTTGTGTTGCACGGACGAAAGTTTCTTCCGAACGACGTCGACGGCGTCCGGACCTAGTGGTAGCCGCAGCGGCGGGCTGTCTGCGGAAACCGCGCGCACGATGGCGTCGGCAGCCTTTGCCGGATCGCCCGTTTGCGTGCCGTGGTAGCTGCTCATGTAACGACGCATCTTGCCCACGGTCTCCGTATAGACGGGTGATTCGACCTCGCTCCACTTCAGCGATCCGCCTGCGAAATTGGTGCGGAAGCCACCCGGCTCGACCACGGTCACTCGAATCCCGAACGGGCTCAGTTCACGAGCGAGCGATTCCGAAAGCCCTTCGATCGCATGCTTCGAAGCGCAATAGAAACTGCAGCCCGCGATGCCGATCACGCCGGCGACCGACGAGAAGTTCACGATATGACCGCAATTGCGCTCGCGAAAATGAGGCAGTACGGCGCGTATCACGTTGACCGTTCCAAACACGTTGGTATCGAACAGCTGACGTGCTTCCGCGTCGGAGACCTCTTCAAATGCGCCGAAGAGACCGTAGCCCGCATTGTTGACGAGTACGTCGATCGGTCCCGCGCGCTCGATGGCCTGCTCGACGCCGCGACGCACCGCTGCCGCGTCGGTCACGTCAAGCAGCACACCGTGCGCGCGTCCGGATGCGAGATTTTCGAACGGCGTGATCTGTGCGTCATTCCGAACGGTCCCGACCACTTTGTCGCCACGGGCGAGGACCGCCTGCGCAAGCGAACGGCCGAAGCCGGACGAAACGCCGGTAATGAACCACACGGCTGGGCTTGTCTGTGTTTCAGTCATTGTCGATTGGCCTTCAAATGAGTAGGAAACATCGATTTAGTTGGCGGTCCGGGCCTCGGTCATGTCGGCGATCTCTCCGCGGACGTAGGCGTCGATCGTTCCCGCGCATGACAGCTTGTCGTCGCCGCCGGGCAAATCCTTGTAGCGCACCACGTCGCGAATGATGGGCGTGCGCACGCCGTCGATGCCGTGACCGAACTCCACGATGACCTTGTCGCCGCTGATCACACCGCCCCAGCGCCCATCCGCGAGCAGGTCGATGATGGCGAGCCGTCCCTCGACGATGCCTTTCCCGTCCGCAGGATTAAGCAGTTGTTCGCCGGTCGAGTCGAGCACCAGCGGGACGAGCCAGGGCGGGACCGTCCACGCCTTCGCTTCGTGAAACCACGGGCAAAAGCCCGATACTTCACCCATGCCGTAGCCGTCGTTGAAGTTGGTCGCGTTGAAGTTGAAGAAGCGCTCGCACTGTTGCTGGAAATCTTCTGGCAGGTTCGCACCTTTCTTGCCGCCGCCGATACTAATGATCGTGTCGGGGTGAAAGTCGGCGTCGGGAATGCCACGCTGGCGCGCCGTGGCGACGATCTGATAAAGCATCCCCATCATGCCCATGATGAACATGGGCTCGCGACGCCGTTCGAGCAGTTGGTCGATGAACTGCCGGAAATCGGCTTGTACGCGTTCGCCGCGTTCTCGGCTTTCGTTCTGGAAGGCTTCGATTTCACTCGGGAGCGCGGTGCCGTCCGCGATAGCCCGCCGCATGCGCGCCATGCGCGTGGTGTGCGCGGCGCTTTGCGGCACATCCGACATGTAATGAAGGTCGCCCGGCATCGCAATCGATTCGGCGAATTTCGCCATGCGCTCCGTTCCGGTGTAAGAGCCGGAGGAGGGCGTCAGAAGGAACACGGGATAGCGACGCGACGGATCGCGCATGCCCCTCGCCGCCCAGCGAATGCCTTGGGAGAGGAGGCGCCAGCCGAGTTCGCGGTCGGCTTCGCTCTGGTAAATGAAGGACTGCTTGCCCGAGGTCCCGCTCGAGCTCATCACATAATGGCCGTTTCGACGCAGCGCATGGATCCAGTCGTCGAGATCGGCGATCGTGCCGTAGTCGAATCCGTCGATCTTGCGGGTTGTGAGCGTTTGAAGCCACGCTGTGAGGTGGCGCCATTTTCCCTGCTCGATGAACGAATCGGGATAGCTCTTGTAGACGGAGTCGGCAAAAAGCAATGGCACGGCGTCGCTCATGCTCTTCACTTCCGTCACTCCGGCTTCGCTGGCTCGCTTGTCGAGAATGCGAATCTGCTGCCGGCGCTGCGCGAAGCGCTCGCGCACGGCTTGCAGTTGCGCGGCATGGAGGCTTTCCGGCGCGTTGCGGAAGGGGTCTTGAAGATCCGTGAGTTGAAGCAGCGTGGAAAGGGCTTGCATTATTGGGTCTCCTCCGGATTCGGGCCCGATTCCTCCGAGATCCATTTCATGAATCGATGGATCGGGAACATGCCGTCATGCGGATAGCCGCCAACCCCATCTGAAATAGACTCGCCCAGCGCCACGATGCGTTGCACGCCAGCGCACGCGAGCGCGTCGCGCACCTCTGTGACCCGGTGCGGCGGATAGATGCCGACCGTTTGCGTGGCGACGGTCGCATAGCGCGCGCCGTCGCGCAGGCTTGCCACGGGAACGACGTTGACGGTCTTGCAAATGGGATGAAAATCGACCATTTCTTCCGAGCGAATGACGAGCCCCTTGCCGTCGTATCCGCCGAACACCCGGTAGAGCGGCTCCATCTCACGCAGCACATCAACCGCTTCGCGAATGTCGCTGGGCACCAGCGGGCCCTGGCCGTCGCCATAGCGAAAGTCCTGGCCGAGTGCCAGCGCCAGTTGCTCCGCATAGCGGTCGGCGTCGTCTTCGTCGCCTTCGATGAATTGATACCGGCTCGCATTGCACGCGTCCTGGTTGAACGACAGCACATCGGCTGCGCCGGCACGCGCGACGTCGCGCAGCACCTCGTCGGATGCAAAGGCTTCACGGCCGACCAGCGAGATAGATACCTTCGGATCGAACGCGACCAGCTCGAGCCCGGGGCCAGCGTAGCGCATCACGTGCCGAACCGCGCTGTCGCCGCCCCATACGACAATCTTGTCGAAGTACTGCGGACGATAAAGAATCGACTCGACATGTTCGTCTCCACCGCGCCAATACGCAGCCGAAAACGACTGGGTGACGGGATGATCCGGGTCGATGTCGGCCATCGTGCGCAGAATTGCAGTGGCCGTGAAAAGATCGTTCGAAGGCAGCTTGAGCAGGTGGACGCCTTTCGTCAGCGCCGCGCGCATGACCGTCATGGCTGCCACCATCGGCGAGTTGCCTGCGAGCACATGTACGAGGCGCGGTGCAAACGCGCGCAGACGACTCGGGCGCCCGCGCAGCGTGCGTGCCACCCAACCGTCGACGAGGCGCGCGTCGCCAAGACTTACGCGCAACTCGTCCTCGATCACCTCGCGTGCGAAAAGGTTGGGAATGTCGCGATAGCAGTTTGCCAGAATCCGTCGCCCGAGCGGACTCACTTTGATCATTGACTCGAGCGCGGCCTGCATCAGCAAATTGACGTCCAGATGCAAACGCGGCCCCAGTTCGACAAGAAAGTCGATAACCTTCGCAATCGGCAAATCGAAGGCGGGGCCTGACTCAGCTCGCGGCCACACGAGGTCGTCAAGGTCGATCCTGGGCGTGCAGAAACCTTGGCCAAGATCACGCGACACGTGTCTGATGGCGCTTCCGGTGACAGTGCGACCGCGGTATACGTGAGGAACCGGCAGCGGCGCGAGGCTGGGCTCCTGCGCCGGGTTCCCGCGTTGCCTTTCTGTTGTTTCGGGGTGCTCCATAAAAGCTCCTTTTCAAATATCGATACGCGTTAATTTGCGGCGCAGATGCTGGTCCATTCCGAGCTTGCTATCGCTAGTCAGCTCAGGTTGACGATCATCCGATCGAGTAAATGTTTGACGGTTCGGACTTCTTCGACCGTGAAGCCGCGAAGCTGCCGATTGCTTGCATCGACGATGTGCGGCAGGGTTCCGCGCAACAACTGGCGGCCGTTTGCAGTCAGTGTGAGCTCGACACAGCGTCGGTCGGAAGTGCTGCGAATTCGTTCAATCAAGCCTCTTTTTTCAAGCGAATCGAGCTTGCGGGTCATGATGCTGCTGTCAGCGAGCAGCACCCGGCACAAGGCAGTAGGTGTGCGAGCACGTCCGTCGGACAGTGCTTTCAGGATTCCCCACTGTATTGCTGAAAGCTCGCTCGCAGCGAGCTTTCCGTCGATTTCCGCGCCAAGCAGAAGATGAACCAGGTTCATCTTGAACGCGACACTATCTTCAGTACGGTATTCCTCTGGCGCAAGTCTCTGTGCGAGTTCGGCGCCAGCCGGTTCTCGCTCGAGCGTGACGGAGTCGGATAGATTCATCGATTTCCTGCCAAAAAAGTAGCTGCATTTGCAAGCAACTATATGCACGGCATTCAAAATATGCAACGATAGGCGGGGTGTGGTTTTCCCCATGTTGCGACGGGGAGCAGGTATGCGCGACGATGCGCACGCGTCTTTTTGTTTGCAATCTTCGGGAGGAACCTTGTCGGAATCTGGTGTGGTAAGTGACATGGCGTTGCCTGTCGCTGTTGAGGAAGTGACCGCAAAGTGGCTAACCTCCGCGATCGCGTTCCGCTTTCCCGGCGCCGAAGTAACTTCGTGCAGGCACGTGGAGGTATTGCCGGGTACGTCGACCAAGGTACGCGTCGCACTCGAGTACAACGACGCGGGACAGGCAATGGCGCTGCCGGCGCGCATGATCGTCAAGGGCGGTTTCGAGGATCACAGTCCTTCGATGAGAGACATGTATCGCAATGAAATGCGTTTTTATCGCGACGTTCTACCGTTCATCAATATGAACGCGCCTAGATGCTTCTTTGCAGGCACGGATCCTGACGCCTGGCAATCGGTCGTAGTGATGGAAGACCTGAGCGAGCGTAACGTTCAGTTTTGCCGTGCCCAGCAATCGCAGGGCTACGAACAAGTCGCCCTACGGTTGAGTGCGATGGCGCGCTATCACGCGCAAACATGGAATAGCCGGGAGTTCGACAAGGGCGGTCGGCTCGAATGGGTGGGAGAGCGCTTTTCGGACTGGTCGCTGGAATACCAGAACCGATACCTCGAACCGGACGTCTGGGCCCACTACATCTCGCTGCCGAGAGGAGCGGCAGTAAGCCGGTATCTGCACGATAGGGACTGGATGATGGCATCTCTCGCGCGCATTGCGCGCGAACATAAGAGCAAACCGGTATGCCTTATTCACGGCGATACGCATCTGGGAAATCTGTACGTCGAAGCTGACGGGACGCCAGGTTTTTTCGATGCCCAGGTCAGTCGGGCGCCTTGGAGCCTCGAGGTTGCCTATCACATAGGGTGCGCACTCGATATCGAGGACCGTCGCTCATGGGAGCGGTCGCTGCTCGAACACTATCTTTCGCAACTGGCGATTAGCGGGGTCGAGGCGCCTGATTTCGACGAAGCGTGGAACGACTATCGACGCGATCTCGCGTATGGATACTTCATCTTTGCGATTAACGAAACCCGCTTCCAGACCGAAGCAGTGAACACCGCGTATGCGGCACGCTTTGGCGCGGCATTGTTGGATCACGGCACGGTGCGCGAATCGACATGATCCAGGCCAATAATGCAACCGTATGTTGCATTATTGGCTTCGCGAGACTAAGCTCGACCATCGGCAGCCTCCTGGCGAGTTATGGCTTGAACGTGAACGTGCCGGTGCTCGCTCGAACGTTCAAGATGACAGTCGACTTTCATCAACCGATTACAGCATGCCTGTTCCGAAAATCTTTCATCAACGTTTAAGCGGCAAGATCGCGATCGTGACCGGCGCAGGATCGCTCGGTCAGGGATTTGGCACGGGCAAGGCCATTGCCTGTCTTTTTGCGGCGGAGGGCGCGTCCGTCTGTCTCGTCGATCAGCAGTACGAGCGGGCGGCGGAAACGCTCGCGCTGATCACGGAAGCGGGCGGCCGAGCGTTCGTATCGACCGGCGATGTCACGGACGGCGCTGTCTGTGCGCGCATTGTGGAAGAGACCGTTCAGCGGTATGGAGGTCTGGACATTCTCATCAACAACGTCGGTATCTCAGGCGCACCGGGGAGATTGCAGGACGTCGACGAAGCGTCCTGGGACCGTGTGATCGACGTCAATCTGAAAAGTGCGTTCTTGATGAGCCGAAGTGCGGTGCCGAATATCGTGGCACGCGGGGGCGGGGCCATCGTCAACATCGGTTCGGTCGCAGGCATCCGCAGCCACGGGTCGGCCGCGTATGGCTCGTCAAAGGCGGGAATGGTCGGCTTTACGCGTGAACTCGCGGTGATGTACGGCCGCGATCAGGTTCGTGCCAACGCGATTGCTCCGGGGCATATTTTTACGCCAATGGTGGAAAGCATGCTTGACGATAAGGCTCGCGAACGGCGCCGCAAGATCGCGCCCCTCCCTTTGGAGGGAGATGCATGGGACGTCGCGGCCGCCGCGCTGTTTCTCGCCAGCGACGAATCGCGATTCATTACTGGCACGTGCTTACCCGTGGACGGTGGCGTGACGCAGATTGCGGCGCTTGCGGCGTACGATCTGGTCCAGCAATAGCCACCGTATCGGGCGGGGTACGTCGGGCAGCAAAGCGTCACTTTCCGCTGTGCTTTCCTGGCCAAATTTTCTGGTAACTTAGCGGGGCCGAATTGGACCCGCGTTACAGGAAACGGCACCTGTCTGGCACTGGCATGGCCGTCTAATTGCGGTTCATGCCAATCGCCCCTTTGCTCGGCCCTGGATAAATATCGCGCTCGATCCGAACGATCTGTCGATGTTCGTCCAGGTCGTCCGCGCCTGGTTCATCTGTTTTTCGGCAAACGCGCGTCATTGCGGCCTGAGGTGCAGATCGTTGCTCACGGATTGCACCCCCGGCACGCCGCGCGTCACGGCAAGCGCTTTCTGAATCTGTGCCTCCGAATCCACGTATCCTGACAACTGCACGACGCCTCGATACGTCGCGACGCTCATCGGCAAGGGTCTCAGTTCCGGGTTCGCGACGAGCGCCTGCTTCACCCGGGCGGCGAGCGCAGCGTCGTCAGCGGCGATCTTCCCCGGCGCTGTCAAGGGCGGCGTCACCGTGGACTTACAGCCGCTGGTGAACACGAACGCTGGCAATGCGAACGCCGCGACGATCAGCAATCGGCTTTTGATGTATGGCGCGTTTCGCATGTCGGCTATGAAATCCTGATTCGATAGGCGCTAAATGGTGGACTGAAAAGCGGGCCGAGTGGCGAAGGGATACGGCGCATCTCGGCTTACAAGCTACCTGTATTGGCAGGGCACAACCCTTCGCGTCGATTTGGCGAGGCGAATCAGGCGTAGCAATTGCGCAGGTACGAGAGAACGAGTATCTGACTATCGCCATTGCAGTTTCCCACGAACTGCATACGTTAGCCGAAGACGGTATCTGAAGAAGTTTTCCCATGTCTGAGCCTGTCAATCCTCCCAATACCCGGGCGAGCGGGTTTCAAGGTGTCACGCGGAGGGTCGCACTGTCATCGGTCCGCTGGTCAAAGCGCCGCACGGGGGCAACGAAGACCCTTGAAGCGCCCCACCAGAAGTCTGATGTCCCGGCATAAAGCCTATCTGCATGCCCATTTTCTGAAGAGATCGCGGAACCTGCCGATAAACAGGTCATCGTACAACACCGGGTTGAAAAGCGGCATGAGAAACGTATCGGTTCGAAATAGTCTCCTGACTGTCTTCCTGATCTTTGCGGCGATGATTTTGCTGGGCGGCGTGATCGGTGTCGCCACGCTCAGCCGCGCGAATGCCAGTCTCAACCGCATCCATCAGATTGCGACGCAGGAAATTCTCGTCAACGACGCATACAAGGACTCCACACGCACTCGAGCCGCGTTGACACGAGCCTACTCAGCCCTAAAGGAGCGCAACGACGAGACGACGCGAGACTCGGCATTGAAGAGCGCCGAAACGACGATGAACCGGGCGGCTGCGGAAACCGAGTCGTTTCGAAGCGCCGCCGCTTTTCGTGGCCAGGACGACGAGTTGAAGCAGCAGTTGATCGAATCGTCAGTCAACCTCGCCGCGATTCTGAAGAAAGCCTCCGATGCTCTGCGTGCCGGCGATACGAACGCCTACGCCGCTATCAACGATCACGACATTACGTCAACCGGTGTGGCGTATTCGGTGAATGTCGAGAAATTCCAGAGCATGGCTAACACGTTGTCGAACGATGCCATCGCGCAGGTCGATCGCGAATATACGTGGGTCGTCAGCCTGGTCATTTTCGGAGTGAGCGCGGCGCTGGTCCTGATCGTCGCTGCGCATTTCGCGCTGCGGCGCATCGTGACGACTCCGCTGAACGACGCCGCCAATCTGCTCGATCGAATCGCGGCGAATGATCTGACAGCGCGCATCCCCGAGGCGAGCGGCAACGAGATCGGTCAGCTATTCGCGGCGATGTAGCGGATGCAGCGTGGTTTGGCTCAGACAGTGGCGAACGTGCGCAACAGTTGCGAGGCCATTTACGGCGGCGCGCGCGAGATTGCCGCGGGCAATGTGGATCTGTCGAGCCGCACAGAGCAGCAATCAGCGGCACTGGAAGAAACCGCGGCCAGCATGGAGCAGTTGACGTCCACCGTCAAACAGAACGCGGATAACGCGCAGCAGGCAAGTGCACAGGCTTCGAGCGCAGCCGATGTCGCCGAGCAGGGCGGCGAAGTGGTCGAGCGCGCCATCCAGACCATGAATTCAATCAGCCAGAGTTCGCGGAGGATCGCCGAGATCACTGGGATGATCGACAGCATCGCATTTCAGACCAATATCCTTGCGCTGAATGCGGCGGTCGAATCGGCACGGGCCGGTGAGCAGGGACGCGGCTTCGCCGTGGTCGCAAGCGAAGTTCGCAGTCTGGCTCTGCGCAGCGCGGACGCCGCCCGAGAGATCAAGACCTTGATCGGCGCCTCGGTCGAGGACGTGGCTAACGGCAATAGCCTGGTCGCGCAGGCGGGTCAGTCGATGAAGGAGATTGTTAGCGCCGTGCGCGGCGTGGCCACCATCATGAATGAAATCAAGGCGGCAACGATCGAGCAGAGCACGGGCATCGAACAGGTCGGCCAGGCGGTTACGCAGATGGACCAGGTGACTCAACAGAATGCGGCACTCGTCGAAGAAGCCGCTGCCGCGAGTGCGCTCGAACAGCAGGCGCAGTCAATGACGAATGCAGTCTCGGCATTCCGCCTCGCCGCGCAATAGAGGCTCCGATTGACCGACGCAAAGCGCTGGTCGATTCAGACAATCTAAGGCATTTCTAACTGGAGTATGAACATGAACGTTAAAGGCGTGCTGGGCGCCACCGCAATTCTGATTGCCGGTGCTTCCCTCTCCTGCGTGTCACAGGCCGCGACGTATGCATATGTATCGAATGCAGATAGCCGGGATATCTCGGTTTTCAGTCTCGACAAGTCGAACGGCTCGCTTGCGCCCGTGGAGACTGTGTCTGTCGGTGCCACGGTGATGCGTTCCTGATTCGGCTTTCACTGGGCGCCACGATTTGCGTTTTGTCGGCGGTGATGCGTCCAGTCTTCCGGGAGGTGACCTCGCTCGTTCGGACAGTCAGTTGAGATTTTAAGTGGAACGTCCGAGGCAATGATGCTGCCGATTTGATCGGCAGCGTCGCGAAGTATGCCTCGTCCGGCGTCTGAACCGCCAGGCTTGAACGGGGCTGCCTTGGAAAGCACCCGGCGCCCCGTTGCAGAAGGTCGGCCCTCCACTTACGGCCACTCTGAACCACTCGAACCAGATTTGCCACGGTCTGCTTGCGGGCCGACAGGATGTCAATCCGAGCGGTCCGGAATGGCTTGCCAGGACCATGACTGTGCCGCATGGTTCCGGGCGACTGGAGGGCATGCCCGCGATGAGGATCATTAGCCGCGGTCACGCATCACATCGCTGCGGTTCCACCATCCGCCGCCGACAGCCTGAAAGAGTGCGACGGTATCGGAATACCGGGTGGCCTGAGTCTGGACGAGGCTGATGCGGGCCTGCTGGTACGTCCGCTGCGCGTCGAGCAGCGCAAGATAGCTGATCGCGCCAACGTGGAACTCGCGCTGGGACACAGCGAGGCTGTCCGCCGCCGCCCGCTCGGCTGCCGCCTCGGCCACCACTGCGTCCGCATCTGATTGCAGCGCTCGCAACGCATCAGCCACGTTCTGAAACGCCGAGATGACGGTGTTGCGATACTGCGCCGCTGCTGCATCGAAAGCGTCAATTGCGGCGCGGCGCCGGTGCAGCAACGTTCCACCTTCGAAGAGGGGCTGCGTGAGTCCCGCTCCCAGGTTCCAGATCGCGCTTCCCGGCGAAAACAGCGCATCGTTGGTCTCGCTGCCATAGGCGGCGCTGAGCGTGAGTTGCGGCAACATATTGGCGGTCGCGACGCCGATCTCTGCGCTTGCGGCGTGCAGTTGCGCTTTCGACGCGCGAATGTCCGGACGCTGCTCGACGAGTGTCGACGGCAGGCTGACCGGCAACGTGTCGGGCAACTGCAGCGACGCGAGATCAAACGTCTCGACCAGCTCGTCACTCGGGAAGCGGCCAAGATAGGCCGTGAGCTGATCGCGGGTCAGCGCCAGTTGCTTTTGCAGCGGCGGCAACTGCGCGCGGGTTTGCGCCAGCGTGGCCGCCTGCGCGAGTACCGCCGCATTGGCGACGGCGCCGATCGCGAATTGTCGTTTCAATCCCGCGAGTTGCTGCGTTTCGATGTCGACGATCTCCTCTGTGGCTGCAATCTGCGCCCGCAACGAAGCCTCCTGTACGGCGGCCGTGGCGACGTTCGACGTCAAGCTCAGATAGCTCGCCTCGAGTTCGAAGCGTTCGTACTCGGCTTGCGCGGCGAGCGATTCGATCTGCCGGCGCGTACCGCCCCAGATATCGAGCAGGTAGGTGACGCTCAACGATGCGTTGTTGAGCCTGAAGACCGGCACCGTGGTCGAGATCCCGAACGGCGAGCCCGAAATCTTCTCGCGAGCAGTCGAGATGTCCGCACTCACCGTCGGGAACAGCGCCCCTTGTGCTGCGTAAAGCGCTTCGTTGGCCTCGCGAAGGGTGGCCTGCGCCGCCTGCAGGCTCGGGTTGGCCTCAAGCGCACGTTCTACGAGTGCGTTCAGCGCAGCCGAGTGGAATAGCGTCCACCATTGCCCCGGAATGTCGAGAGCTTGCACGAAGCGCTGCGCCTCGCCGCCGTGGACGTCCGACGCGACGGTTCGCTCCGGCAGCGGCTCCCGCGTATAGCCGCTGACCTGCGGCGGCCCGGGTGGCGCGAAGTCAGGTCCGACTTCGCAGCCGCCAAGCAGCGTCGCCGCCGAAAGCGCCGCGCAGGCGGCGCTGCGGCAACATGCTGCCCGGGGGTGACGCGCAAAGCCGGGGTTTGATGTCATTGCTGCGCGCTCCTCATGTTACGGGCCGTTTACGAAGGCTTCGCCGCAACCGGTTTCACGGCCATGCCGGGGCTGAGCTTGAGGAGATTGCCGACAACGACCGAATCGTCCCGAACGACGCCCTTCCTGACCGCAACAAGTGGCCCGTAGTCCGAGCCGAGGGTCACGTAGCGCTGCTCGACCCGCTTGTCTGCGCCGACGACGTAGACGTATTTGCCAAGCTGGTTGGAGCCGACGGCCACTTGTGGCACCAGCAGCGTGTTGGGTGCGTCCGCGACGTGCAGGCGCACGCGGATGAATTGCCCCGGCAGCAACGTGTGATCCGGGTTCTCGACGGTCGCGCGCGCGGTGATGGTGCCGCTGCTGCGCCCCACGTTGTTGTCGAGAAACGTGAGCCTGCCACGGTACTGCGGGCTCGCGCCCTGACCGACGATGACCTCGGCCGCGATGGTCCCCTTCGCCTGATCCTGCTGGATGGTGGCGAGATCGGTGTCCGGCGGATTGAAGGTGGCATAGATCGGGTCGAGCTGCACGAGGGTGTTGAGCTGGGTCCCCGTGCTGCTGATGAGCGCACCTTCATGCACCTGACTCAGGCTGAGACGCCCGGAGAACGGCGCGCGGATCTTCGTAAAGTCGAGATTGAGCAGCGCCGTCTCGATGAGCGCACGATCCGCCGCGAGCGCGGCCAGGTCTTGATGCTCGGTGCTCGCGGACTGCTGCAGCGTATCGATCGACACGTCGCCCGTCTCGCTCATCAGCGTATTGCGGCGATGGCTGGCGATGGCATATTCGAGCGCAGCCGCATCCTTTGCCGCCTGCGCCCTCGCCTGATCGAGCGCCGCCTGATAACTGCGCGGATCGATCTCATACAGGAGCGTGCCCTTGCTCACGTCCGAGCCATCGGACACCCCCTGCTTCGCCAGGTAGCCGGTCACCTGCGCCTGAAGCGTGACGGTGCGGATCGCGTCCGTGGTGCCGACATATTCGAGGTAAACCGGCACGGTATGCTCGACCACCTGGGTTACGGGCACCTCGGTGGGGGCGGCTGGGTCCGGCGCGGGCGGGCTGCCGGTAGCATGTCGCGCTCCCCCACCTGTGAACGACAGGACGCAGACGACTACGGCGATCGCCAGGCCTGTTGTGGCTACAACGCGAAGTTTGCCGACTCTCATTGCGCCGTTGCTCCCCGATCAATCCCCGGACGCCGCCTCGCCGCCATCGCGAGGCGCGCGACCGATACGTTTGAGCGCGGCCTCACGCAAGTGCTCGATCACCGTGTAGAAGATCGGCACGAATCCCAGGCTGAGCAGGGTGGCGGCGAGCATGCCGCCTACCACCGTCGTCCCGATCGACCGGCGGCTCGCGGCGCCCGCGCCGGAGGCGATCATCAATGGGACGGCGCCAAAGATGAACGCGAACGCGGTCATGAGGATCGGGCGCAGACGCAGGCGTGCCGCCTCGGTCACCGCCGCGACGATATCGAGGCCGGCTTCGCGGCGCCGCTTGGCAAATTCGACGATCAGGATCGCGTTCTTCGCCGCCAGCCCGATCAGCAGGACGAAACCAATCTGCGCATAGATGTCGACCTGCATGTGGCGCAGCCACAGCAGCCCCAGCGCGCCGAACAGGGCTAGCGGCACCGTGAGGATGATGGTGAACGGCAACGTCCAGCTCTCGTATTGCGCGGCGAGGAACAGGAACACGAAGGACAGCGCGAGCGCGAAGACCATGCCCGCGACCGAGCCGGCCTGCAACTCCTGATAGGTAATGCCCGTCCAGTCATAGCCGAAATCCGCCGGCAAAACGCGCGCCGCGCGCTCCATCGCCGCGATCGCCTGGCCCGAACTGTAGCCCGGCGCGGCACTGCCGGTGATCTCCGCGGCACCGTAGAGGTTGTAATGAGGCACCGTGTCCGGCCCCACCGTCGGTTCGAGCCGGCCGAGCGTGCCCAGCGGCACCATGCTTCCCGCGGCGTTGCGCACGTAGAGCCGCGACAGGTCGCTGCGGTTCCCGCGGGCGTTGTCGTCGGCCTCGAGCAACACCTCGAAGGTGCGGCCGAACAGCGTCACATTGTTCACGTACAGCGAGCCGAGATAGATCTGCATCGTATTGAACACATCGCTCAGGTTGAGCCCGAGCAGCTTCGCCTTCACGCGGTCGAGATTGAAATCGTATTGCGGCGTCGACGTGTTGTAGCTGGTGAGCAGGGTGCGCCGCTCGAGTTCGGGCTGTTGCCGCGCCTGGGCGAGAAAGGCCTGGGTCGCCTCGCCGAGTGCGGCACTGCCCCGGCCGCTCAGGTCCTCGATTTCGAAATCGAAGCCGCCGAAGGTGCCGAGGCCGGCAATAGTCGGTGGAATCAGTGCAAGCGCCACCGCCTCCGGAATCTGATTGAGCTTCGGCTGTACCGTGGCGATGAGGTTGGCGACGCTCTGCTTCGCACCTCGCTCGTCCCACGGCTTGAGGATCACAAACTGGGCCGCACTGTTCGACGTCGTGCTGCGAGTGATGAAATTCAGACCGCTGATGGACAGCACGTTCGCCACGCCGGGTGTCGCCCTCAGGATCGCGCGGGTCTTCTCCACCACGGCTTCGGTGCGTTGCAGCGAAGCGCCATACGGGAGTTGCGTAATCACATAGAAATAGCCGGGATCTTCAACCGGCAAAAAGGCGGAAGGAATCGTCGAATGGAGCAGCCAGGTCACACCCAGGCCACACGCGAAGACCGCCAGCGCGAGCCAGCGCAGCCGGATCAAGCCGCGCAGCGAATTCGCGTAGTGGCTGCGCGCCCAGTTAAAGCCTTGATTGAACTTGCGAAACAGGATGAACCGTGGCGGCCTGTCCCGTCGCAACAGCAACGCGCAGAGCGCCGGACTGAGCGTCAGGGAATTGAACGCCGAGAGCGCCACCGAAATGGCGATGGTCAACGCAAACTGATTGTAGAGACGGCCCGTCACGCCCGGCAGGAAGGCGATCGGCACGAACACGGCGCCGAGCACTGCCGAGGTGGCAACGATCGGCCCCGTCACTTCCCGCATCGCCGCCTTGGCCGCAGCCATGGGCGTAAGCCCGCTCTCGAGTTGGCGTTCGACATTCTCGACCACGACGATCGCATCGTCGACGACGAGGCCGATAGCGAGGACCATGCCGAGCAGGCTGACCGTGTTCAGCGAAAAGTCGAGCACCAGCATGATCGCGAGGGTGCCGATGAGCGCCACTGGAATGGCGATCATCGGAATGAACGTGGTCCGCCAGCTCTGCAGGAACAGGAACACGACGCCCAGCACCAGCAGCAGCGCAAAGCTAAGCGTCTTCATCACCTCGACCATCGAGGCGGACACGAACATGGTGGTGTCGTAGGTGATGCCCCACGCGATCCCTTTCGGGAAGCGCTTTGCAAGCGTCTGCATCGTGGCCTTGACACGCTGGTCGAGGTCGAGCGCATTAGCGCTCGGCAACTGGAAGACGGCGAGCAGCGCCGCCGGGTGTTCGTTCACGGAGGCGCTAGAGGTGTACTGAAGTGCGCCCAGATCGATGCGCGCCACGTCGCGCAGATACACAGTTGCGTCGCTCGCCGTGCCGGCGCGCAGCACGATATTGCCGAATTGCTGCGCGTCCGCCAACTGGCCGTGGGTGTTGATCTGGTATTGAAACGTCGTGCCCGCCGGCGCCGGCGCCTCGCCGAACTTGCCTGCGGCGACCTGCACATTCTGCTCGGCGATCGCATGCTGGACATCGGTGGCTGTCATGCCGAGCGCGGCGAGCTTGTCGGGGTCGAGCCAGATGCGCATCGAGTAGCGGCGTTCGCCGAAGATCGTGACATCGCTCACGCCGGGCAGGCGCTTGAGCGAGTCGACGAGTTGGAGATAAGCGTAGTTGCTGAGGGTGACAGGATCGATCGAGCCGTCTGGCGAATAGAGATTCACCGCCAGAACAAAGTTCGGGTTCTGCTTCTGGATGGTGATGCCGGCCTGATTGACGATGCTGGGAAGCTGCGCCGTCGCCTGCGAGATGCGGTTCTGCACGTCGACCGCGCCGATGTCGATGTTGTAGCCGACGTTGAACGTGACGGTGATCGTGGACGTGCCGTCGTTGGCACTCACCGACGACAGGTAGCTCATACCCGGCACGCCGTTGATCTGCTCTTCGAGCGGCGCGGTGACGGTGTCCGCCACGACCTGCGCGCTCGCACCCGTATAGGTCGACTTGACCAGAACCTGTGGCGGCGTGATCTGCGGAAACCGCTCCACCGGCAGGTTGAACCAGGCAATGAGCCCCGCGAGCACCATGATGATGGCGATCGACGATGCGAAGATCGGACGCTCGATAAAGAAATCGACCATTGACCTCGCCCCGAGTCCCAGGTAGCTTGACGGAAACGCGCCGGTATAGTTTCCGCCGTCGGTAGACATTGTCAATAGGCCTGGATCGTGACGCGCGAAACACAGACTCAACCTATCCGATCAGGCGGGCGTCCTACGCTGCGAGAGTCCGAAATTCGTCTGCAGCGCCTGCTCGATGTTGCGCAGCGCCATTTTCTTGCCGCTGGATATCGCGAGACCAGCCTTGAAGGCATCGCGCGAGAGGCGGGTATTGCAAAAAAAACGCTGTACGATCGATTCGGCAGCAAGGCGGGCCTGTTCAGCGCAATCGTCGAGACGCTGCGTCGTTCATGGATCACGCAACTCGGCGATATCGTGCTCGATGCGCGCCGTCCGGAGCACGTCCTCGAGAAGGTCGCGCTCCATCTGCTGGATGTGGGCACGCGGCCTGACATGATCGCATTGCATCGCCTGCTTCTGACCGAGGCCTATCGTTTTCCCGAACTCATCAGCGGGTATTACAACAAGGCGGGTGGACTACGCGGCATGGAGCCGCTTTCGGACTATCTTCGTTCGGCAGTCGCCGATGGCGCATTGCAACTCGATGACGTTGCGCTGGCTACCGAGCAGTTTCTACACCTGGTACTCGGCGGGGTCCGCGCGCGGCTGCTGCTTGGCGCCACCAGGAGGCGCCCCGGCGCATCGGAGCGCAACAGAATCGCGCGTGAGGCGGTTCGCATCTTCCTCGCTGGATGCAAGGTGCTTTGAGCGAGCGCGTTCCGGTCTTCGTCCGATTCTGCCCGGCCGATATTCGCCTGGAGCGGCCGCGGCCGGCGGGATGCCGGCCCAATTCCCGTCTGCTTCCGGGGCCGCGCAACCGGCCACCCGCTGCTGCATTGCGACAATCGGGCGTTCGTATTCCTGGTTGCCGTGCCGCGTGTGGTTGAGGCGGCGAGGAATTGGCCCCTGTACGTGTTTCCCTTGCCTAAACTCAAGTTGGTACGCGCCGAACTCTGACGGCACAAACGCGGTAGCGCTCGCGCGCGAACTCCGGCACGTATTTGAAATCTGAAAGAACATGGGAGGCGGACATGACGACGGCTGTCAGCTTTCATATCGGCTATACGCAATACCTTGGCCCCGATGGCGAGCCTGTCCAGTCATTGCCAGCCTTCGCACGTGACCCGGCGGCGCTGATTCCGCTCTATCGCGCCATGGTGCTGACACGGGCGTTCGACACGAAGGCGGTCGCGCTGCAGCGTACCGGCAAGCTCGGCACCTTTGCGTCGTCGGTCGGCCAAGAGGCGATCGGTGTCGGTGTCGCCAGCGCGATGCAGTCCGACGACGTGCTGTTCCCTTCGTATCGCGATCACGCCGCGCAATTGCTGCGCGGCGTCACGATGACGGAAAGTCTCCTGTATTGGGGCGGCGACGAGCGCGGCAGCGATTTCAGCGTGCCCCGTAACGATTTTCCGAACTGTGTGCCGATCGGCACACAGGTGTGCCATGCGGCCGGCGCAGCCTACGCGTTCCTGCTGCGTCACGAGCCGCGCGTTGCGGTGGCGATCTTCGGCGACGGCGGCACATCCAAGGGCGATTTCTACGAGGCGATGAACATGGCCGGTGTCTGGCAGGCGCCGCTTGTGCTCGTCGTCAATAACAACCAGTGGGCGATTTCGGTACCACGCAGCCACCAGAGCGCTGCGCAAACGCTCGCGCAAAAAGCGATCGCTGCAGGAATAGAGGGGCTGCAGGTCGACGGCAACGACGTGATCGCCGTGCATCAGGTTGTCCACGCGGCGCTCGCCAAGGCTCGCCGCGGCGATGGCCCGACGCTGATCGAGGCGCTCAGCTATCGCCTTGGTGATCACACGACGGCCGATGACGCGACGCGCTATCGCGACGCCGAGGTCATCGGCAAGCAATGGGAATACGAACCGCTGCTTCGTTTGCGCACCTACCTGATGCACGTGAACGTCTGGACCAAGGCGCAGGACGAGGAACTCGGTAAGGCGTGCCGGGCGCAGGTCGAGCAGGCCGTCGACGCGTACCTGGCGATACCGCCTCCGGGCCCGTCCGCGATGTTCGATCACCTGTATGAGGCGTTGCCCGCAGCGATGCGTGAGCAACTGGCGATGGCGCAACGTTTCGCGCCGGCTAAGGGGCACGGCGATGGCTGACCTCAACATGGTCGAGGCCCTCAATCAGGCGCTCGCATATGAACTGGCGCACGACCCTGCCGTCGTGCTGCTCGGAGAGGACATTGGCGTGAACGGCGGCGTATTTCGCGCGACCGTCGGGTTGCAGACGCGCTTTGGCGCTCAGCGGGTGATCGACACGCCGCTGGCCGAAACCGCCCTCGCCGGCTGCGCGATCGGCATGGCGGCGATGGGCGTCAAGCCCGTTGTGGAGATCCAGTTCGCCGGGTTTGTCTATCCGACCATCGATCACATCCTGAATCATGCGTCGCGTCTGCGGCATCGAACGCGCGGACGACTGACGTGTCCGCTGGTGATCCGTGCGCCATGCGGCGCAGGCATTCACGCACCGGAGCACCATTCCGAAAGCCCTGAAGCGCTGTTCACCCACATACCCGGGCTGCGCGTCGTGACGCCGTCGTCGCCAGCACGCGCGTACGGCTTGCTGCTGGCGGCGATCCGGGACCCGGACCCGGTGATCTTCTTCGAGCCGACGCGGCTGTACAGGCTCTTCAGGCAGCCGGTGGAGGATGACGGCGAAGCGCTGCCGCTCGACAGTTGCTTTACGTTGCGCGATGGGGCAGACGTCACACTGGTGGGTTGGGGAGGCGCGTTGCAAGACGTGCAGGCCGCGGCCGATCTGCTCGCGCAGGAAGGCGTAATGGCCGAGGTGATCGACGTGGCGACGCTCAAGCCGCTCGACATGAACACCATTCTCGCGTCGGTGGCGAAAACCGGACGCTGCGTGATCGTGCATGAGGGCTCGCATGCCGGAGGGGTCGGCGCGGA
Source organism: Paraburkholderia sp. UCT31 (assembly GCF_014397655.1). NCBI lineage: Bacteria > Pseudomonadati > Pseudomonadota > Betaproteobacteria > Burkholderiales > Burkholderiaceae > Paraburkholderia > Paraburkholderia sp. UCT31. The sequence continues at coordinate 7,815 of NZ_VZQP01000041.1, read as the reverse complement.
GATCGCCGCCAACATCGCCGAGCGCGGACTGTACTCGCTGCTCGCACCAGTGCAGCGCGTCACCGGTTATGACGTGGTGGTGCCGCTGTACAGACTCGAGAATCAATACATGCCAGGCACTGAGCGCATCGTTGGCGCGGTCAGGCAGGCGCTGCAAGCGTAGGGATGCCATGAAAATCTTCAAACTGCCTGATCTCGGCGAAGGATTGCAGGAAGCGGAGATCGTCGAGTGGCACGTCAGGAGCGGCGAAGACATTCGCGCGGATCAACCGCTGTTGTCGGTCGAAACGGCGAAGGCGATCGTCGATATTCCGTCGCCTCAATCCGGCCGCGTCGTGAAACTGTTCGGCCAGGTGGGCGACATCGTGCATCTGGGGGCGCCGCTCGTCGCATTCGAAGGAGCGGCCGACGAAGCCGATGCCGGTACCGTGGTCGGTCATATGGAGGTCGGCCAGCATGTGGTGCACGAAGCGCCGGCGGCGCTCGGCGGCAGCCCGGGCACGGGTGTCGGCACAATCAAGGCGATCCCGGCGGTGCGGGCGCTCGCACGCAAGCTTGATGTCGATCTTGCGATGGTGACACCGTCGGGGGCGGAGGGTGTCATCACGGCGGCTGACGTGCAGCGCGTCGCGAAGATACTCGCTCAGCTCGGTCCGCCCGAAGTGCTGCGCGGCGTGCGGCGCGCGATGGCGCAGAACATGGCGCGCGCGCAGAGCGAAGTGGCGGCCGCGACCGTCATCGACGACGCCGACATTCACGAGTGGCCGCCACATACCGATGTGACGATCCGCCTGATCCGTGCGCTGGTAGCAGGATGCAGCGCCGAACCCGGGCTCAACGCATGGTTCGACGGACATGCGGGACGGCGTCACGTACTGGAAAAGATCGACCTCGGCATTGCCGTCGATCTACCGGATGGCCTCTTTGTACCGGTATTGCGCGACGTTGCACACCGCAACGCAGCGGATCTGCGTGGCGGCCTCGACCGGATGCGTGTCGACATCCGGGCACGCAAGATTCCACCGGAGGAACTGCGCGGCAATACGATCACGTTGTCGAACTTCGGCATGATCGCCGGCAAATACGCAGCTCCCGTGGTCGTGCCGCCCACTGTCGCGATCCTCGGAGCGGGGCGCATTCACGAGCAGGTCGTGGCGGTAAGTGGCGTTCCGGCCGTGCATCGGATCTTGCCGCTTAGTCTGACGTTCGACCATCGGGTCGTCACGGGCGGCGAAGCAGCACGGTTTCTCGCCGCGGCGATCGTGGATCTGCAGATGGCGCAGTAGCTGTGACTGCGCGAATTCAAAAATTCAGAAGGTGTATGCGTTGTGTCCAGCTTGGGACGTTCGCAGATTTCTGCTGCCAAGCCGTAACGGGTGGGGGGACAGCCCTTCAACGATAGCGCCTGTTCAATTTGCTCGGGAGCGTGTCTTTTGCTAACTGCGATTGCGACAATATGGCGTCCGTTCTGCATATAGAGCATGTCGGCCATACAGGCACAGCGAAATCGTATGCCAATCCGTAAATCGATCGAGGCGTGCCGGTTCGCAGCTTCGTGCAGCGCACCCGGTCTTTGGATCGCTTCGTCTGCAAAACGGCCCCGCCCCGTGAAACAGTTACAAGATAAGTATTGACGCTGGTACCACTTGGCGGTTAAGGTGCCGCATGAAGTTCAAGAAGTTCGATTGCTGTTCATCAATTGCTCGCTCCTCAGCGGTATTCGTTGTCCTCTCCCTCCTTGACGCTTCATACGCTCTTCAACGGAGCACATTTTCCCGTTTTTTCTCAAGGATTCTTCATGGATACCGGTACCGTTAAGTGGTTCAACGATAGCAAAGGTTTTGGCTTCATCACCCCGGACAAGGGCGGTGACGACCTTTTCGCTCACTTCTCCGAAATCAGCGGCGACGGCTTCAAGACGCTGGCTGAAAATCAGAAGGTGAGCTTCGAAACGAAGCAAGGCCCGAAGGGTCTGCAGGCAGCTAACATCAAGCCGCTGTAAAGTTTGAAGAGCCCGGCGTTCCGCGACGGACGCCGGGTTGCAGGGACATCCTTACGGAGCGTTGTTTCCCGAAGTGGCGTGTTCGCTCCTGGCTGCATCGGTTTCGCCGGCAGCTTGCCAAGCGCCATACGTCTCATTGCGCTCATTTTCCCCTCTGGCATTAGCGCCACGTCTTCGCTTTCCGACTGCTTCAGATTCGGCCTGAGATGCCTTTGAATCGGCGTACCTGTGCACATTTCGCAAGGCACGCGCGCACTCGACATTATTAAAACTAAAATGCAGAACAAACAAATTCAACAATACAACGGCTATGCCGTCCAGCCCTCGGCGCATCGTTTGCCCGACGGCAGTTTTTCCTCCAACCTGCTGCTAGAACGCGCCGATAGCGAGCGCGCGGACGGCCGCTACCAGTTCTATTCGCTCGATTACTTCACGAGTGAGGAGCAGGCGTTGCAGCACTCGACACGCTGGGCACGCAACTGGGTCGACACGCGCGGTTAACGGCGACGCCCCAGTTCTGCACGCTCAACGCATCTTAGGCGTCAGGACGCGTGCAATAAGGCGCGCGCAAACATCACGCGCGATCGATCGGTTACTTTCCGATTTGAGCGGGCGCTCAGTGCGAACTTCTTTGAGCTTTCAGAATGGGTCGAAGTGTGAACGCAGGCGCGGGCGGACGGCAATCACCCATCGGTCACTATGCGGCCGAGATGGAATGGACATGGCTTCCCTTCGGGCATGACGGCATCTACTTCGTGGTCGACGCCTGAGGAGGCGATGACCGGAACTGGCAGCAATGCGGTCGCACCGGCATAGCCTGCCGAGCATCTGGCGACTGACGATCAGAAGGTCAACTTCTTTATCACACACATTGTTGATGGCGTGCCCCTGGCGCGCGCGAACACGGGTACCTTCTGCATAGACTCGGGTTCTGGCTTTAGCACTCAGGGGGATTCCAGGATGGTGCGATCAAAGCCGTCAGTATCAATCAGCATTTCGGCGTAGGCCACCGACGCGCGCCTTGCGTCGCCGGCATTCACGAACGGCCTCTTGCCGGGCACACGGAATAAGCGACTTCGCGGGTTGTCCGTCATGGAATCCGGGTCGCTGATGCGGATCGACGCATCGAATCCTTCCTCGTAATTGTGACCATGTCCCGGTTGAGTCGTGCGATGCGGATACACGAGTAGGGAAATATCGAGACCGCGATAATGGCGAATGGTTGTCATCAGGTCACTCCTTTTGGCCGCAGCAAGCAGCACGTTTTTGATCGTTGTGCAGGTTTGGCCGAAGGAGATACGCCCCCGAGCCACACCGACGAGGCGACCGGAACGAAGTTTCCTGGCTGGCTGTCCGGTACGCGGATACCCGAGCTTCGTGCTTAACATCCGCAAGCGTTCCCTCACCCGGCATTCCGCTCACGTTTGTCCGATCGGGCACCACACTGTCCCGAACTCACGAAGTGGGTCGCTCCCGTATCCTTGGCCAGCCTCATCGCGCGTGGCAAGCAGACGCTGTTGATCGTGGTGTTCTTGAAGGGTTTGCAACGTAAGCGCAGAGGTGGAACCAGGCAGGCAGTCGTCGCCGGCCATCTAAGCCAACGCTATGACAATCCGGGCAGTGCCCCGCTTTGCCGACCCCACGTTTCAAGGTACGCGCGACAGTACTATCGGTCAATACAATTCTGGTAACAGTCTCCGCGTCTGCGCGGCCCGATGTAACCCGTTCCAGCGTATAGTGAGCCATACCCTGTGGAGTGACCAACATGTCGACACACCCGATTCTTCTCTACAAGGGGTACGAACTTCATCCCCTTGTCTTTCCCCGCACATTCAGTCGCTTTGACGGACATTCCCGTTACGCGGAAGGTTACGAAATTGCAGTACGGATATGTCGTCCGGCGGCGACAGCAATTCCCTCCGCAAGCCGGGTCTTCAGGCTGAACCAAACGCATACGTTCTCTGACTTCGGTACGGCAAGGCGAGCCGCCCGGCAGCAGGGAAAGGACATCGTCGACGGAAAGGTGAGCGGCGCTTCGGTCATCGACATATGAAAACGCCGCTGACGGACAGCATCCATCGATGTGCTCGATCGTGCGACGAATTACTGTCTGCCTGATGGCCGATCTGATCGCCGCTCGCACATAAAAGGCGGCCGGCACCTCCCGCTCTTTGGCGACCGGTATGGCCGCATTCCGCTGCGCAACGGACCCTTTACCCGGCGGTGAGCATACCTCATTGCCGCAATAGCGGGACAGGGCTGCGATCGACATGCTGCCCGGGACGCTCGCCGGCGATCATCCTCCCGAACGATTCGCGATTTGGCCATCCCCGAAGATTCGATGTGGCCGGCTGCAAAAACGTACCGCAGACCTGCAAGTCGAGCAGCAATTGGCGTCGCTGGCTCACGCCGTCTCGTCGCCCAATCGGGCCACGCGTTCCCGGCGGTTCCGCGACGAACACGTACCCCCGAAATGAAGTCGGTCCGGATAGCCGTTGCGTGTCACGCTCGGCAATGGCGTGGTCGCGGGCGCGTCCGCGTCGTGCCAGAGGCGCAAACATCGCATCGGTCTCCTCGCAGGCGGCCGGGTAACGCTGGAACGCCTTATGACCTGACGAAAGGGTGAATCGATTTCCGCCAAAAAGGGCGAACGGGGCTGCACTGCAGTTTCGCGCGCTGCGTTTCGCCGTCGTTGAATTGTTGACGTCGAGACTGCTTGCCGCGCATGTCGGAGGCGCACTCTGCGTCGCCACATGATGAGCCTGAGGAGAGAGGCAGTCCGATGTGGATCTTCGGATCGCCGCCGCCTACCGGCGCTGCGGTACGTAAGTGCCGGGTTGACTTGCATGGTCCCCGTGATTCTCTGACGGCGCCTGGAGCACGAGTTTATCTGTACAAATCCATCAATGGGCGTAGCATGAAATCGTCACTCGACCTGCGACCGTTCCTCGCGTCCCCAAGCTGCTTACCCGACGGAACCGGAGATCCGCTTTCACCCAAAACCGAGACGTGGCACACCTCCTGAAGGGCTGCGGACGCAGTGGCCCACGTCGCTACGCTCCGTCTTTTCCGCTACACAATGAGACGGCCTCAAAGGCACCGATCACAACCGGTTCCCGTCTCTACCGCAGGCTCGAACTTCATCCGCTGGTGGTTGACTCAGAGCCGTTGCAAACATTGGAGTCTGGTATGGAAAGAAACGACCTGCTGAAATGGGTTCGGTGCAATGGTGCTGACATCGTCGATCGGTTTCTGCCGCCCGGCGCGCAGGGCGAACTGGATAGCCTCATCCATGACCACCGTCACGAGATCGATGCGGGCGCGTTTCTGATGTTCATGTCGATTCGTGCGCTTCTATGCGAACGCGGCATGGCAAGCTGCGATTCGGATCGTGAGGCCGGACAAATCATGGCCATGCTGAGCACTTAGGTCGCGCTTTTCGACGCCCCTCTGCGACAGTCGCAATCGAGCGATAACCCCAAAGGAATACCATGCGCTTCAATTCCACCCTGATCGTTATCGACCCGACCCCCCGGCGGGCCGACGGCGAGTACATGGCCCACGCACGCATCAGCGGCAGCCGTGCCGACGGCACCGGGTACGAGATTCATTCGAGTGGCGATCTGGCAGGCTTCGACGCACGCGAGGACGCGGTAGCCTATGCGAAGAACTGGGCGCAGGACTGGCTGCACGCGCGCTTCGGGTGACAGACGTCTCGCCTACGGACGCAACGAGAGAGGGATTGGCGTGCAGGCCGGCCATTCGCCATCAGAGGAAGATGCAGCGGGGTGTTGGTCACGCGTTTCGATCCAATCGCTTACCCATCGGTTCTGGTAAACCGGTGCCTTTGCTTGACGGCCGCAGTACCCGAGAGAGTAGAACTCGAAAAGCAGGGGGCCGTACGGACATCGGATCACCTAAGCGTCAGGTCTAAAGAGAAAGAGCCGTCGGAGACTGCGTGGGCCGCATTGTCGGGCGAACACCCTTTGCGCGACATCGACCGAATCAGCTTCGCGTCGCGCGTACGTGAGAGCCACCCCGGCCAGCGACGTCTTCTCCCGGATGTCGTGTTCAAGCTGCAATTGGCGGATATCGCGTCGAAGCGATTCGACCTGCCGCTCCAGTTCTCCCCGCTCAGGGGCGTGCGGCGAATCGTTGTGGCGTTTCATGAAAGGCCGGACACGAACGCTCACCACTGTCGAGAAAATCCAGGCGGTTCATTACGAGTACATGGACTACCTCTAGGTAGTCCAAGACGGTGTAAACCCGATGGATCCCGCGACGAACTGGCGCGTAATATCGGTTCGGCTAAAAATCTCCTCAATTTCTTCGCCGGAGCAGGCATGCGACTGTCCGATTTTATCGTGCAGGAAATGGAGCCCATTCTGGCGCAGTGGGAGGCGTTTGCCGCCACGCTGCTGCCAGCCGCTGGCAACATGGGCACCCTCGCGTTGCGCGACCACGCCCAGCAGATTCTGGAAGCAGTAGCCAGGGATTTGCAGACTTCGCAGACCAGGGAAGCGCAGCACGAAAAATCCTTGGGGCGGGCACCCCGGCTGACGGATGCGCCGGAGACAGCTGCGCAATCCCATGCGGTCCTGCGCGCTCGAGGCGGTTTCAACATCAACCAGCTGGCCGCGGAATACCGCGCTTTGCGTGCAAGCGTGCTGCGTTTGTGGATGGATGAGTGTCAGCCCGATGCGCCTCATCTGGATGACATCGTCCGCTTCAACGAGGCCATCGATCAGGCGCTGGCCGAATCACTCGGTTTTTTCAGCACACAAGTCGATCAGGCTCGCAACCTGTTGCTTGGGATGCTCGGACACGACATGCGGAGCCCGCTGCAGACGATCCAGGTGACAGCTTCATATCTGTCCGCGCTCAACGCGGGGGAGCGCGTTTCAGAAGCTGCAGCCCGTCTGGTGCGCAGCGGCGCCCGGATGCAGGCACTTCTGGATGATCTGTGCGATTTCAACCGAACAAGGCTCGGGCTAGGTATTAACGTCATACCTGCTCCCGTTGATCTGACGAAAGTGTTCACCGATGAGCTGGACCAGTTGCGCGCAGTCCATCCAGACCGGCAGATCGAGCTCGAGGTGCACGGTGACGTTCAGGGTGTCTGGGACGGTCCGCGTCTGCAGCAACTGCTCGGCAATCTCGTTCTGAATGCGCTCAGATATGGCGCGCGAGACGCGCCCGTTCGCGTCGTGGTGACTGGCGACGAGGCCGAGGTGCGCTTCGAAGTCTGCAATAGCGGACCAGCCATCGAGGGACTGTTGCTGGAGCGCATCTTTGATCCTCTTCAGCGAGGTCCAGAGCGAAAAATCAACGAGGACGCGCAAGGCAGCCTTGGGCTCGGACTGTATATCGCGAGCGAAATCGCCAAGGCGCATCACGGCGCGATCGAGGCGCGGTCAGATAAAGAAGAGACCGCATTCGCCGTACGTCTGCCGCGCCGGGCGTAGCAGGGGAGCCCGGCTTGGTAACGGGCATGCCACGAATTATGTGGGGATCTGCTGGTGGTTTTACACCTGCCGAGACGCGCCTATTCCATCGCCGGTCCTCACAGACCGACCACGACTGCATGAAGCAAATCCGCGGCATCGTCGCAACAGGAAGGGTGCACGCCCCGATTACCTATTCGGTTCGTGCCGCTCCATGCGCGCGATCAGGCTCGACCATTAGATCATACTTCGGCCTCTCAAACAGCCGGAACCCCCGTCGGCACTGGGTTTCGGCTATTTTTTGGGGACTATCGTGTAGCCATGTAAATTAGTATTTTTATATTGCTTTTGCTGGATATTTTGCTTTAA
>NZ_VZQP01000040.1:0-78718 GCF_014397655.1 Paraburkholderia sp. UCT31 | reverse complement strand
GATTCGGCTCCTGCTGGAGAACGAGGCGGATTGCCTCATTCGCCAACATAAAACCGCGTGACCGGCCTCGCCCTGACCTCCCGCGTCGGACCGGAGCCCTCTACCGCGCGAGCGGTTTCGTTCTTCGACCCACTTCTGCCCCTCGACCGACGGTATCTCAACGGGAGCTTTAGCTGGCGGAGCAGACAGTCGGAAAAGTCGTTAGGAGGGAGGCACGAGCGATGCGCTGGCGTGGGCGCTACACTCATATCTGTACTCCGACTGCGATGACGATGGAGACGGCGAGGACCCACAGCTCGATGGCGGTGAAGCGGGGGTATCCAATCTTTTTCATCGTCTTCCTCTCCTTATGTCCCGCAGCCTGAACTTCATTGGGCATTCCTGGCCGGCAAGTACCTGCTCTGGCAGTCGTCGATGTGCAACAAATCGAGGGCTTGTACCTCAACCGACGTTGAAACCTCGGCCCGAGGTCGAGGTCGACGCGCCGTACCTGGCCGGGGTCTGCGCCTGTCTACCGGTGGCAGGCGCTTTCCGCCGCTCGCTGACCGCCCGGTAAAAAAAAGCCGGCGGAAGCCGGCTTCGAAGGAGGTTCCGTTTTTCCCAGGGGTGGGAAGGTAGGAACCTGAGGAGACTCATTGTGTCAACGCGTTGGCCGGGTGATGTCCTACAACTGTTCACAAGCGTCCAAACTAAGCCCTGCCGATTCGATCCTCGCCTCCTACATAACAATCGCACCGTCCATGGAACCATGATATGCGGATGGTCCCAAGACGGCCATTCTACGAACGGTTGCCGCAGTCGTACGTGAGCGTCGGGCTCTTATACTCGTGTATATCATCGAGACGATGAAGCGGGCCGGGCGTCGAACAAACATATCGCGGTACAACAAGACGGAGCCTGCCTGCCCGAGCGGCGGGTACTGCGGGGTAGCAGAAGTCGGAACGTCTGCGCGAAGGTGCCGACCAACGTCCGTAGCTGGCCGGCCTCTGTCGCTTGGACGGTCGCGATATCGGTATGCATGGTCCAGCGCAATTCCATTCGGCGTTGATCGGGTCGGTCGAGCGCCTTTACTCGCCCTTGCGTGCACCGAAGAGCGGCAGCATCCAGAATGGTTTGAGCCACTGCGCCCAAAGGGGCGCGGCCTCATGCGGAATGCCCCGTTCGGCGTTCGACGGCTCGCGAGCGAGCAGTTGTACAAGTGTTGCTTCCGCTATCCGGCGCCCCTCCGCAAAGCTCATAAAAGCCGGCACCAGTGCGTTGAGTGCAATCGGATCCGCGAGCAGCCCACGCAATGTCGGCTCGTCCATCGCTTCGAGCTGCAGTTCGTACTCGATTTGCAGCGTGCTTTGCAATTCGGCCAAAGTCAGCATGTCCACCTCCCGGTTGATCGACGAAAATGGTTCGAAGCTTCTTCGCGCATGCCGCCTGCATAGCTCGCCATTGACGATCGGAAGCGGCCGCAGAGGTCTCCACCATGCTGCGGCCCGAGCGCATGCGTGCTGCGTATCCGTTCCGTTAGTGAATAGTATGGCGCATTTGTGCAGAGCAGCAAATATCATTTTCATGCCGGGTCGCACCCCAGTTGAAGAACACTTTCTGATCAACATTCAAGGGCTTACCCGCATACCGGTTCACAATGTTGAATCAAAAGTGAGACTGCTGCAGCGCACACAAACGCAGTATGTCTTTTTCGACATTGTCCGGACCGCAACGGCTCCCAACTGCGCCTCACCCGGTGCGGTTCACCTCAAATCCGCACAGTCGCACCTATTTACCTAACCTCCCTTGTGACCAGACGCGTGCGCGACAATCTACGGTATGTGAGGCAGGATACGCACTGAGCGGCAGTACCCGACATTTAACGACGAGTATGGGGACGCTGAACGCGCAATCCTTAGCCATGTTCCAGGCCCGTCTACTCTCTGTTGGGTCTGGCTGCGAACTCTTTTCGAAGAACCCGTGGCGGCGAGCACCGATTTAACGTCGGCGGGAATACGTCGGCGGAAGCTTCACGTTGTTTGCTCAGTTTGCTCAGTTTGCTCAGTTTGCTCAGTTTGCTCAGTTTGCTCAGATGGACCAAGCCCACGGACATCGAAGGGAAAACCGGGGAACCGATTTTCTCCGCATGCCGACAAGAGACCCTCCTCCCGCGATCGTCGGCGTTCATGCGCTGCTCGCCGACGCGCGCCTCAACCAGCTGACGCGTACCGACCCTCAACCGCCGTTGGGGTCGCACCGCGGCCATCGGCGGCTCTCGAGGTGCAACGGCCGTCGACGAATCGAAACGATCGGCGCGTAGTCGGCCCGTGCCGTCGCGGTCCACCGCGTACCGTCAGTGCGCACGCGATGTTCAACTACATCCTGAAGGTGCTGTATGTCGGTTGCCAGTGGAAGAACTGCACATCGCGAAGGACCAGTGCAGACGCTCTGAGACCCACTACACGCACATCTATCGCGCCTTCCGGCGCTGGCGGCGCCGACGGCTGTTTCGACGCCCTTTTCGAAGGCTCGGTGCTCAGGCTACATCAGGACGAGCGCCTGGACACCAACCGACTACCTTTTGATGAGCCGCCTGACGGCGAGTCGGACAGACTGCGGGAGCCTGGAAAAAGCCCCGCGGGAGAGGCGATACAAAACATATCTCGTCATCACGCGGATGATCTTCTTGTCGAGGGTCAAGGAGTTCAGCGTGGTTTTTGGAAAGACCTCATAGTCGGACGGTTGCCCAAAGCCCAAAAACATCGAGATCTGGTCATTCAACCGGGTGATGAATTCGGTGTTGACGATAATCGGCTCGGACCTTTGGATTTCGCTGTCTACCTGGAGGAAGACGCTTTTCCTGACGAAAGTCTTGTTGTTGACGGGCCTCGCTCTGTGTATGCCGTATGTGTTGTAGATCAGCAAGGAGCCACTGGGCATCTTGAAGCTTCTGATCGCGGACGCGTAGTTCGCTTCGATAAACTCGTCGGTAAAGTCGCTATATGCCTTTTCGCCCGACCAAAGGTGAGAGCCTTCGATATATTGAAACTCGCCATCCTCGACCTCCGAGACATAAAAAATAAAGATGATTCCCGGAATATGAGCGAATGCTTTGTCAGTCTTGTTGTCGGTGTGCCACTGCATATGGTGTCCACCATATGTTTCATAATAGCGCAGCGCTTTCAGCCGGAATTCGTTGCCCAGATATCGCTCGCAGATTTTGAGCACTAACGACGAGGTGGCAAAGTTGTAGAAGGTCTTCGAAACTGCGAGAAGATTGGTCAGGTAGTACTGTTTCTCGGAGTAGACGCCGCTGATGGCGTTTTCATTCAGCCCAATTCTCGTTTGTGTCGCGTCGCGCTCGATGGTTTTCAGCGTGTATTGCGATATCGCCGAGGGGAAGGCGTAATATCCATTTTCATTTAGATCGCTGACGATCTGATCGATGTCGACAGAGAGAAACTCACTGCAAAATAATGCTGCTTCATTTTGCTGGTCACCGGCCCGGACACGACGTGAGCTTGCCGGTGTCCCGTCGACGCTGATTTCAAGGCTGCAGCCCGAATCGTCAATATTGAGGGGCGCGCTTGCCATTGCTTTCTCCCATGGTTTTTTCGACCTCTCACTGCCCGTTTGTCGAATCGAAATGGATAAATGGATGCTAGTTGCAGGGACGTCGTCGAAATCGCGGAGTCGGAAGACGACAAGATTTTGGCCAGCCGAGACCCGAGGCTGCGCCAGTTAGCGAAAAGATCACGAGCGGTGATCTCTGATCGTCTCCCGTTTGTGTGACGAGAACCGCGCCTGGCGCCGCGAAGCCGAAACCGGAGCTGCGGCAGCTGAAGAGGCACCGGCGCGCGCAATCGCATCCCCAAGCTTGCCGAATGGCAGTTTGGGGTCGAGTTTAAGCATTCAGCGAGGCCACGGTAGCAGCCGTTCGAAGTCGTCGCGCGGTGAATGGCCGATCTGGAGCGATGGGCGGATGCGTTAGCGTCGATCGACGAACGTCGGCAAAGGCCGAAACGCAGCGTTCGACTCTGCGAAATGAATGGCCGTTTGCTGAGCGGAGCCGACTTTCGAATGTCCCAGCTATGGTGCGGGCGAATGACGCTTCATGGCCGACTCCAGTCCACGATGCTCACTGCCCACGCTGCGCAGCAGGAAGATGGGTGGTGTTCTTCCAGGTAGACGAGCGCAACCTCTTGTGGCGCCGGGGCTGACTCGATGGCCCCGGGCTCGCCGCACGTCACATCATTCCGCCGTTGCTGCCCGTACTCCCAGTGCCGGAAAAAGGTGCGGACGTCGCTGTAAGCGGATGGGCGAGACCCGCCGCGGACAGCAGCGAGACGGCGGCCTGATCGGGCATGCCATTGGCGTCGAGAGCCCCTGCTGCCGCTAGCGCGCCCAGGTCGCTGTCGACACCTATTTGGCCAACGGTAAAGGATGTCGTTAGAAATGCCGGTGCCGCCAGCGTGACCGCATAGCGCTGCTGTAGATTCGTGACGACTGCCGATTGCGCAGCTTGCACGTCGGCCTGGTTTGCCAGCACCTCCTGGAACTGTGAGTTGGTCGGGAAGCCCGCAATCAGACCGCTCTCGCTCGTGCCGAGTTGCGAAGCGATGTAGACAAACATCAGTTCGGTCTCTGGCGTCGTATTGAAGGTGCCGCCGGCAAATGCCACCGAATGCAGGCCAATGCCACCAGAGGTCACGGTGAGGATGCAGGGAGGCGTGGCATTGAACGTAATCGCGTAGTGTCCACCGCCGTCGGACAGCGTGGAGCCCGAGCCCTGCACACAACTGAAGCTGACCGTCGCGCTGGCGACCGCACTACCGGTGGCGGCCGTGCCGGATATAGCGACGGTTGGCGTCACGTTTCCGCCACCGCAACTGTCGAGGCCGAAACAGGCGTTTCCGCCGCAAGCGGCGAGCGTTGCGAGGGAAGCCACGCAAATTGCAGCCAGCGCCGGACGAACGAAACACGCGTAGTGAGTGTTCATGGTTGCCTGCCGTTGATAGATCGGGATGGGGCAATCGGTTCCACGGAACGGACCAATGCTACGTACAATTTTAGCGCCCCATGCCTGGAGACCGTTCTACACGTCAATCACATTCGCCGGTGTTATCAACTGCTGAACGGTGGCTCGTCGGCTCGCCGACACGCGAAGGTCGACCCGCAGCGGCCCGTCGACCCAGCGCGACATATAGGGCGGCTTCCAAGGTACAACGGACGTTCGTTGACTCGACTTTTCCTTGTTGAATGGCTCATTCCGAGGGAACAACGGCCACGGCTTCCTGCGTCACCGCGCATTGTGGCTCGACGGTCTTGGTCCGCCGGCAAAACCCTGTTGCGACCGTGCGCAGCGGAGGCATCGCCCGAAGTTGGCCGGCAGCATTGGCCGCGGACGGCCGTCGAACCGGTGGTAACCCGTGAGCTGCCTGCACCGCGTGCGTGGGCGCTTCGATGCGCACGCGGCGGCGTCGAGTCCCGAATTGCGGTCGACACACGTCGGGGTGCCGCAACGCGTGCGGCCGTGAGGTGATTTTTGCGGCGGCTTGCGTCGCGGCGATCCGGCGCCGGCACTGACCACCCTCGCCGAACACGCGTGCCCGAATGACTACGACGACGCCGTGCATGGCAGAGCCTTCGCGACGTCGCGAGCTGCTAGCCATCAAGCAGTGCTCCGCTTGAACACGTGATAAAAATTTCGGTGCGGTGTCGTGAATTTGAAACTTCTCTGCTTTACGTAGGCATCGAGCCAGGACTTGACGAACGCGAGCAGCGTGGCATCGACCACGAAGCCATCGCCATACTCCTTATACGGCGTGTCAAGCGCGTAGACTCCGGCGTTGGGATCGAAGAAATACAACGACCCACCGCGGCTACGATAGAACGCGATCGCATGCTTGCCTTGCGTGCATTCGACCTCGATGATGACCGCCCTGCCTTGGCGGAGGTTTTCCCCAGCTTCCGCAATGGTCTTGTCGTCAAGTCGGTTGACACCGCCGCCGGGCGCCGGTTCCTGTGCGATATGAATGTCGTCTTCCCAGTCTGCTTCTACGAGCCCCAGTTCGCGGGCGACCGTGCTCACCGGTCTGCCGCTGTAAGCGTTTTGCGTCATCGCGGCAGCCAGCATGGTATCTGCGTTGCGCGGACCGCTTTTACCCTTGTCGATCAAACTTGCGAGCGGGGAACCCGCCGGCGGCGAAATGCCTTGGCTCATGCGGCTGACTGGATTCAACGGATTGGCGAACCGCTTCGTCGTCGGGTTCAGCAACGGACCGTCCTTCTTCAGAATGCCGTTGGAGGTGGTCATTTTTTCCTTGACCCAGTTCAGCACGGCGCCCATACAAACACCATGGGCCAGACTTTCCGAATAGTTGCTGCCCATTACGTCTCGATTGATCTTCTGAAAAGAGTCGCTCTGAGCAAACTTGTACTCGCGGCGTGCATATTGGTTTAGCGCACTGAAGTCCATTCCCATTGTGTAACTTCCCTTCGGCTGAATGCGTGGCTGATCAAAAGCGGGGTGAGCGTCTCAAACAGCAGAACAACCGGTGCGCGCGTTTTATTCCTGTGCCGAGCGGATCTTGTCGGCTGCGTGACGTTCGGCGTCCGATGTTCACCAGCAGAGCGAGCGCGAGCGGCGATCAACGCGGCTCGGCGAAGCAAAGACAGTCGAACGCAACGTACGCGAACACCGCTGCTGCGATCAACCGCGAACGGCCGGTCAGCTCAAGCAGCTTCGTCCCGGCTGTAGCGCAGGCTACTGTACGAAAGCCATGCCCGACCGGGCATCATCGCGGCGGCGACCGTAGGCCGATCGGACGTCGAATCGCGCCGCACGACGCCGCGTGTTCGCCCAGACGTGCCTGCAGTCAGCACGTGGCCGGCATGTCTCGATCGATGACGACGCCGTCGCCTCGGCGGCTCGCGAAAAACTCACGCGAATGCAGACATCCCCTCTTGACCACAAGGCAAACCAGCAAGCGGCGGGAGCCGGCGCGACGTCCGATAACGGCCTGGGAGCGGTCGTTGAACTGTTTCTCATAGGCCGAAGTTGATCGGCTGAAGATGGCCGATCTTTGCCGGCGACGCGATGCTCGCTATCATTCTTTCGGTTCCTCAGCGCAGTTCGAGTTGGGGCTTGGGCGCGGGGCCCCGAGAGAAAAGCAATCGGGCCCTGCACATGAAACCCGTCGACGACGGACAGTCTTGCCATCCGCCTCAAGCGCCGAAACGTAGGGTGCGTCGATACGCGACTGCATGTGACGATCCGCTTCAACGTTTCATCGATGGAAGTAGCACACCTCCTTTGCAACCGGGTCGGACTTTGTCTCCTCCGTCGCCCACCCGAATAGACATGAGGAAGCAGCCCAGCCCTCGCCGGAACTCCCCATTTATATTACAAAAATGGTGCCGCCACCTGACAAAAATACTGTATGGATGTACAGTTTAGGCATTTGATGGGGAGAACGCGATTTCTCAATGTTTCGATGTTCATCATCCGGGGCTCTGCGGAGCGCCGCGTTGGCCCAGCTAGACACTGAACGCTATTTTGAGTATCAAGGCATGCCAGATCATAGGCGCATAGCCCACATTGACATGGATGCATTCTTTGCGTCTTGTGAACTTTCGCAGTATCCAGAACTGCGAGGCCAAGCCATGGTGGTCGCGGGCCGTCGTTCGGATGCGCCCCGAACGAACGCGGACGGCACGCGTGAATTCTCGCGGTTACGCGACTATACGGGCAGAGGTGTATTGACGACTGCAACCTACGAAGCACGAGCGCTCGGAGTTCACTCTGGGATGCCGGCGATGAAGGCGGCCCGACTGGCGCCAAATGCCATTCTCCTTCCGGTGAACTTTGACCTGTACCGAACATACTCACGACTGTTCAAGGAAGCAGTTCGATCCGTAAGTCCTACAATCGAGGACGTGGGAATAGATGAGGTCTATGCCGATCTATCGTTCTTGAATGACGAATCGGAGCAAATTGCGCGGAACCTGAAATCCGCGGTCGT
The DNA here is from genome assembly GCF_014397655.1 of Paraburkholderia sp. UCT31. Lineage (NCBI taxonomy): Bacteria > Pseudomonadati > Pseudomonadota > Betaproteobacteria > Burkholderiales > Burkholderiaceae > Paraburkholderia > Paraburkholderia sp. UCT31. Next base: position 70,715 of record NZ_VZQP01000040.1, on the reverse strand, counting down.
CGAGGCGACCAATCTGACCTGTTCGGTTGGAATTGCGCCAAACAAGCTCTTGGCAAAATTGTGTTCCGACATGGAAAAGCCAGACGGAATCACAATTTTGCGGCTTGAAGATTTGCAAGCAAGGATCTGGCCGATGGCTGCCGGAAAAATCAACGGTATTGGGCCGAAGGCCAACGCCAAGCTGACGTCTCTCGGGATAACGACGATCGGTGAAATTGCCGCATGCGGCGAGCAATGGCTGATCGAACAGTTCGGACGGAGCTATGGGTCATGGCTTCGCCAAGTTTCCCATGGGCTCGACGACAGGCCAGTGGTGACTCATAGCGAGCCTGTCTCGATGAGCCGAGAGACTACATTCGAGCAAGACCTGCACGCCGTACGGCACAAGCAGGAACTCGGTACCGCATTTACCCGTTTATGCGAGCAGGTGGCGCTAGATTTGCAGCGTAAAGGCTATCTCGCGCGAAGGATCGGGATCAAACTTCGCTTCAACGACTTTCAGACAGTAACGCGTGACGTCACTCTCCCAGAACCTGTTGCGGACGCTAAGGCACTGCGTCACGCGGCCACCCAATGCCTGAAACGGGTCGAACTTGTTAAATCCATCAGGCTACTGGGGGTCAAGGCGGGCGGCCTCCAACGTGCGGGAACGACGGCGAGCGAGGCGTCGTCGCAGTTCGAGTTGGACTTTTAATGCGCGTACCACCTTACCGAGCAAATGTATCCTAACTTACCAAAAACGACCAAAACAGGTAGGTTGGGCGACACTGAGCTTCTCAAATGTCTTTTTTTAAGAAAAACGTGACTGATTGTTTTATACAAATCAGATAGTTACAACCAGAGCGTCCAGAGTTACCCCGCCCACGTTCGCCATACGAGATCTATATCGACCTGACCGACCTGCCGGGCGAACCGGCCGACATCGGCCGGCGCATCAAGGACGCCGTTCATCAGGCCACCGGTCTCACGTGTTCGATCTGCGTCGCGCCGAACAAGCTGCTCGCGAAGATCGGCTCCGAACTCGACAAGCCTGACGGCCTGACGATCCTGACGCCGGCCGATATACCGCTGCGCGTGTGGCCGCTGCAGGTACGCAAGGTCAACGGCATCGGCCCGAAGGCCGCGCAGAAGCTGACCACACTCGGCCTCGCGACGGTCGGCGATCTGGCCGCCGCCGACGCCGGGTTGTTGCAGGACAACTTCGGGCGCAGCTATTCCGCCTGGCTGATGCAGGTCGCACAGGGTCACGACGAGCGGCCCGTGGTGGTCGAATCGGAGCCGAAGTCGATCAGCCGCGAGACCACGTTCGAGCGCGATCTGCATCCGCGCCACGATCGACCGGCGTTATCGAGCGCGTTTACGGGGCTGTGCGTGTCGCCGACGATCTCGTGCGCAAGGGTTACGTGGGCCGCACGATCGGCATCAAGCTGCGTTACGACGATTTCCACACCGTCACGCGCGACCTGACGCTCGACGAACCGACCGCCGACGCGAGCGAAATCCGCCGCGCGGCGACCGAATGTTTGCGACGCGTGGAGTTGAACCGCAAGCTGCGGCTATTGGGCGTGCGCATCAGCACGCTGACGACGGCCAGCGAACAGGCGCTGAAGCCGCGCCTGCCGGTTCAGGCCGACTTGCCTTTCGCGAGCGACGAATAGGCGCTGTCGCCGGCGACGCCGGTCGCGTTCGCACGCATGGCCGGCACGTCGCCTGACGTGGACAGCGCCGACGCCGCCACCGAAAACGAGAACGTGTTGACGCCGTTGGCGCTGTGCGCGGACACGGTGCCGCGATGCATCTCCGCGATCGCCTTCACGATCGCGAGCCCTAGCCCGTGGTTTTCGCGGCTATTGGTGCGCGAGACTTCCGCGCGATAGAAACGGTCGAACAGATGTTCGAGGACGTCCGGCGCGATCGGCTCGCCAGGATTTGCCACGGCGACGCGCACCTGGTCGCGCATCGGTCCTTTCCCGCGCGCGATCGTCACGCTGATCGACGCGCCCGGCTCGCAATGCTGGATCGCGTTCATCAGCAGGTTCGTGCACGCGCGGCCGAACAGCGACCGGTTCACGCGCGCGAACGCATCGCCGTGCAACTGCGCATGCACGTGCGCCTCTTCGAGCGGAATCTCCAGAAACTCGAGCGTATGCGCGAGTTCCGCCGCGAGCGACACCTCGACGAGCCCCGTCGCGCGTTCGCCCTGATCGGCGCGCGCGAGGAACAGCATGTCGTTGATGATCGTGCGCATCCGCTCGAATTCTTCGAGATTCGATTGCAGCGTGTGGCGCAGATCGTCGACCGAACGGTTGCGGGTCAGCGCGACCTCGGTCTGGCCGATCAGGATCGTGACCGGCGTGCGCAGTTCATGCGCGACGTCTGCGTTGAACGATTCGAGCCGGCCGTAGGCGCCGTCGAGCCGTTCGAGCGCGCCGTTGAACGAGTTCGCGAGGTCGTTCAGTTCGAGCGGCAGCGACGCCGTATTGAGCCGCTGCGAGCGGTTGTTCGGGCTGACCGCCGATGCGTCGCGCGTCAGACGCGTGAGCGGTGCGAGACCGATGCGCGTGACCGAGTAGCTGAGCAGCAGCACCGCGAGACTGCCGAGCGCGGACAGCGCCGCGAGCGCCGAGCCGAACACGCGCATCGTGCGCAGGTTCGGTGAATAGCTCGACGCGAGCTGCAACTGCACCGGCGGCCGCGCGGCGTTGGCGGGCAAGGTCACCGTCGAGGTCAGCATGTCGGGGCCGCCGCCCGCCGGCGCGATGCGCGCATAGCCGCCCGGCCAGCTCTTCGTGACGGTGCCCTGCACCGGCGTGCCGAAGTGATAGCTCGGGTCCGCGCTCGTCACCGAGTACACGGTGCTGCCGTCGTGCGGCGTCATGTCGGTGAGTTTTTCGCGGCATATCCGCCATTTTTCGGGCGTCACCGCGTGATAGACGATGATGCGCGCGATTTGCGTGCGATCGTCGAGCGACTCGCGCAGATGATGTTCGAGCTGCGTGCGCAGCACCAGAAAGAGCCCCGTGCCGACGAGCGTAAACACGAACAGCGCGACCAGCGCGAACATCGACGCGAGACGGCGGGCAATCGAACGGTTCATGATGTCTCGGCCTCTTCGCGCACTTCGAGCACGTAGCCCATGCCGCGCACCGTGTGCAGCAGCTTCGACGGGAACGGGCCGTCGAGCTTCGCGCGCAGCCGCTTGATCGCGGTTTCGACGACGTTCGTGTGGCTGTCGAAGTTGACGTCCCACACGAGTTCGGTGATCGCGGTCTTCGAAAGAATGTCGCCCTGACGGCGCGCGAGCACGCTGAGCAGTTGAAACTCTTTGGCGGTCAGGTCGAGGCGTACGCCGTCGCGCGTCGCGCGGCGGCCGATCAGATCGACGAACAGATCGCCGACGGAAATCAACGTGGACTCCTGCGAACGCGTGCGGCGCGCGAGCGCATGCAGACGCTCGACCAGTTCGAGGAACGAGAACGGTTTGGTCAGGTAGTCGTCCGCGCCTTCGCGCAGGCCGCGCACGCGGTCGTTCACGTGATCGCGCGCGGTCAGCATGATGACCGGCGTCGACTTGCGCATGCGCAGCGCCTTCAGCACGCTGAAGCCGTCGCGCTTAGGCAGCATCACGTCGAGGACGATCACGTCGTAATCGAATTCGGTGGCCAGATGCATGCCTTCCTCGCCGTCGAGCGCGACATCGACGACCCAGCCCTGCTCTGTCAAACCGGAGCGCAGGTAGTCCACCACCTTGTGCTCGTCTTCAACGATCAGCAATTTCATCCGCGTCCCCATGCCACGTTTGGCGGCCAACTGTCCATTATACGAAACGCCCCTGATGCCTCGCGCCGATCCCACTCCCTCGCCATGGAAGCTCTGCCGGGGCGATTCAGTGTGCAGGAGCCGGTATCTCCTTCTGCTGCGCGCCGCCGGCTGGCGCTTGCTGCGGCGATGCCGTAGCACTGGCGACGTTCGCTGTCGCGTTCGTAGGGGCAGCCTCGTTCCCGGCCATTGCGCCACCTTGCGCGCCGCCCTCCCAGCCGCCGCCGAGCGCCTTCACGAGCGCCACCGACAGCGTCAACTGCTGGCCGTGAATCTGCACGTCCGTGCGCTCGCTGGTCAGCAGCGACTCCTGCGCGTCGATCACGTTCAGATACGCGACGAGGCCGCCCGAATAGCGATCGTTCGCGAGCGACAGCAGCCGCTGCGCGTCCTCGACCGCCTCGCGCGACTGCTTCGCCGCGCCGTCGAGCACCGACAGTCCTGTGATGCCGTCCTGTACCTGCTGGAACGCGCTCAGCACGGTCTGCCGATAATTCGCCTCGGTCGCCTTGTAGCCCGCGCTCGCGTACTGGACGTTGGCCGCGCGCCGGCCGCCGTCGAAGATCACTTGACCGACCGTCGCGCCGAGCGTCCACATCAGCGTCGGCGCGCTCAGCAGATTGGCGAACTCGGTGCTCTCCCAGCCGATGCCCGGCGTCAACGTGAGGCTCGGGAAGAACGCCGCCTTGGCCACGCCGATCTGCGCGTTGGCCGCCGCCATCGCACGTTCCGCCGAGGCGACGTCGGGACGCCTTTGCAGCACGTCGCTCGGCACGCCGAGCGGTACGGTCGGCGCCTTGATGTCGAGCACCTTCGGCTCGATCGCGAACTGCGGTGCCGGCACGCCGACCAGCGCGGCGATCGCATGCTCGAACTGCGCGCGCTGATTGAGCAGCAGTTGCGCCTGCACGCGCGTCGAATCGAGCTGCGATTTCTGCTGCAGCACGTCGAGGCCCGATACCGAACCGAGATCGTGCTCGGTGTTCACGTAGTCGAGCGCTTTCTGCTGCAGCTTCACCGACTGGTTCAGCACGTCGATCTCGTTGTCGAGCTCACGCAGCGAGAAGTAGTCGGTGGCGAGGTCGGTCGTCAGCACGAGGCGCGCGTTCGCGAGATCGTCAGCCGACTGTTCGGCCGACGCCTGCGCGCCCTCGACCTGACGACGGATGCGGCCGAACAGATCGGTGTCATAGCTGATCGTCGGCCCGAGCTGGAGGTTGTTCTGCACCGTCGATTCGGTCGGCGTCGCGTAGTTCGTCAGCGGCCGGTCGTGCGAAATACGGAAGCGCGAGGCCTGTGCGTTGAAATCGACTTCCGGCACGCGCTGCGCGCTGGTGTTCGCGAGCGTCGCCTTTGCCTGCTCGTAGTGCGCGCTCGCGGCGGCGAGCGTCTGGTTCTGCGCGAGTGCCTGGGTTTCGAGCGTCGCGAGCGTGGGGTCGGCGAAGCCCGTCCACCAGTCCGGCGCGATCGGCGCATGCGACGGCGCGGCGACGCGCCAGAACGAATCGGTGTGCCATTCGGGCGGCACCTCGGCCTGCGGCCGCTGATAGTCCGGGCCGACCGTGCACGCGGCGAGCAGCGCCGCGCCGGCGCACGCGCTCAGCGCGGTGAAGACAGTGCCACGCGTACGCGCCTGGCGTGAAGCCGCGAACGTCACGACGCCCCCTTGCCGTTCTTCTGCTGCGGCTGCACCTGCACGTGATCGCCATCGGCAATCGAATCGCTCGGGTTGACGATGATGCGATCGCTCGGCGAGATACCGCTTTCGATTTCGAGCTGCTGTCCGAGGTCCACCGCGATCACGACCTTGCGCAGGCTCACTTTGCCCTTTGCATCGACGACCGCGAGGCGCGGACCCTCCGCGCGAAACAGCAGCGCGTTGCCGGGCACCGTGAGACGCGCATGCGCGGCGGCCGGCACCGCGACCTGCACGTACGCGCCGGGGCGCAGCTTGTCGTCGGGATTCGGCAGCGTCACTTCGATCTGCAACGAGCGCGTGGGTACGTCGATCGCGCCAGATATATGCGTGATCTTGCCGTTGAACTGCTGGCCCGGCAGCTCGGCCTGCGTGACGACGACCTTCTGCCCGAGCGCGACGTTCTGCGCGTAGGCCTGCGGCAACTGCACATAGACGCGCAACGGGTCCGATTGAGCAAGCGCGAACAACGCACGGCTCGTGCCGCTGCCCGCGTCGATCAGATCGCCGACGTCGACGTTGCGCTGCGTGACCACGCCGGTAAACGGCGCGACGATCCGCTTGAACGATTCGAGCTGCTGCAGACGCTTGACGTTCGCATCGGCGGCCGCGAGATTCGCGAGATCCTGCGTGTAGGTGCTCTGCCGTTCATCGAGTTCCTGCTGCGACACCGCATCGCGCTGGCGCAACTGCTGCCAACGGTCCAGCGAACTCTTCGCGAGCGCGAGGCTCGAATTGATCTGCTGACGCTGTGCCAGAGCCTGCGCGAGTTCCTGGTCGATTTCCGGCGTATCGAGCTCGGCGAGCAGTTGCCCCTGCTTCACGTGGGTGCCGATGTCGGCGTACCAGTGCAGCAGATAGCCGGTCGCGCGTGCATAGATCGGCGACTCGACATAGCCGCGCAGCGTGCCCGGCAGCAGCGTGTCGCCACCGCCCTCGGTCTGGGTCGGCGTGACGACGTTCACGTACTGCGTGGCATTCTGCTGCGCGATCGCCGCGACTTCGCGGTTTTGCAGCACGTTCGCGATCACGGTGCGGAGTGTGCCTGCCACGAGCAGCACGAGCACGATCACGACGGCGATCTTCGCGCGCTTCCATTCGCGATGGCGCGGCGGCAGCCGGTGCTCTCCTTCTTCGGTTTCCCGCGCAGGGATCGCTAGCGATGCATGAGTTTTTTCGGTCATCTCAGTCAACCATCGTTTAACTTTTACGCGGGCGTCGCCGCACTGCTGGGTTCCGGTGCGGGGGTGTCACTATGGCCGCCACGGCCACTGCCACCGCCGTTGCCGCCAGCGTCGCCACCGCCGTTGTCGTCGTCGCCGCCGTTCTCATGACGGCGCGCGAGCCACGAATGAATTCCCGCAAACACGAGCGGCACGAAAAACAGCGTCGATACGGTCGCGAACAGCAACCCGCCGATCACCGCGCGGCCCAGCGGCGCATTCTGCTCGGCGCCCTCGCCGAGACCGAGCGCCATCGGAATCATGCCGATGATCATCGCGAACGCGGTCATCAGCACCGGACGAATCCGGCTCGCGCCGGCTTCGAGCGCGGCCGTGAGCGGCGGCGCGCCGGCCGACAGCCGCTGGCGCGCGAACGCGACCATCAGAATACTGTTCGCGGTCGCGACGCCCATCGTCATGATCGCGCCGGTCAGCGCCGGCACGCTCAGATGGGTGCCGGTCAGGAACAGCATCCACATGATCCCCGCGAGCGCCGCCGGCAACGCGCTGACGATGATCAGCGGATCGACCCACGACTGAAAGTTCACGACGATCAGCAGATACACGAGCACGATCGCCATCGCGACGCCGATGCCGAGCCCAAAGAACGAACTGCGCATCGTCTGTACCTGGCCGCGCACGGTGATCGTGCTGCCGCGTGGCAGCGAGCCGCGCACCTCGTCGACGATCTTGTCGACCTGATTCGCCACGCTGCCGAGATCGCGCTTTTCAACGCTCACATACAGATCGATCACCGGACGGATGTTGTAATGCGTGACTTCCGCGAACTGGCTCTTCGGCGAGATCTGCACGAGGTTGCCGAGCAGTTGCGTCGGCCCGTTCATCGTGGCCGAGACCGGGGTGCGCAACAGTTCGTCGATCGAAGACACCTGGTACTGCGGCGTCTGCACCGCCACCTTGTATTCCACGCCGTTCCTGTTGTTGACCCAGAAGCCCGGCGACGTCTGCGAGCTGCCCGATAGCGAAACGAGCACGTTCTGCGCGACGTCGTTCGCGGTCAGGTTCAGTTGTTGCAGGCGGGTGCGGTCCATGTGCAGATCGATCACCGGTTCGTCGAGCTTCTGCTGGATATGCGTGTCGACGGTGCCGGGAATCAGTCGCACCTGCTTCAGCAGCTTGCGCGCGACGTCGAGGTTGCCCTGCTGATTCGCGCCCGAAATCTGCACGTCCACCGCGGCAGGCAGGCCGAAGTTCAGGATCTGCGTGACGATATCGGCCGGCTGAAAGAAGAACTCGACGCCCGGGAAACGCTGCGGCAGGATCGCGCGCAGCTTGTCCATGTAGATCTGCGACGGCTTGTGGCCTTCGTTCAACGCAATCTGGATCTCGCCGTCGAGCGTGCCCATCGTGCCCGCATTGCTATACGACAGGTTGATGCCGCTATACGGCAGCCCGAGGTTGTCGAGAATCGTGCCCAACTCCCTGGGCGGCACGACTTCGCGGATCACCTTCTCGACCTCGTCGGCCAGCCGCGCGGTTTCTTCGATACGCGTGCCGGTCGGCGCGCGCATGTGCAGACGGATGTCGCCCGCGTCGACGCTCGGAAAGAAGTCTTCGCCGAGTGCAAAGAACAGGCCCATCGACAGCACGCAGAAACCGAGGAACAGCGCGCCGAACATCTTGCGACGCACGAGCAGGCTGCTCAGGATCACGATGTAAGTCGCGCGCATGCGCTCGAAGCCTGCGTCGAAGCGGTGATACAGACGCATGAACAGATTCGGCTTCGTGCCCGCCTTCGGCTTGTGCGCGTGGCCCATCAGCAGCATCGCGAGCGTCGGCACGAGGGTACGCGACAGGATGTACGAAGCGAGCATCGCGAACACCACCGCTTCCGCGAGCGGCACGAATAGATAGCGCGCGACGCCGGTCAGGAAGAACATCGGCACGAACACGATACAGATACACAGTGTCGAGACGAGCGCCGGCACTGCGATTTCGCCGGCGCCGTCGAGAATCGCATCGTGCAGATTCGTGCCCAAGTGCAGGTGCCGCTCGATGTTCTCGATCGTCACGGTCGCGTCGTCCACCAAGATGCCGACCGCGAGCGCGAGGCCGCCCAATGTCATGATGTTGATGGTCTGCCCGAGCGCGTGCAGCACGATCAGCGACGACAGAATGGACAGCGGAATCGAGATCGCGATGATGCAGGTGCTGCGCCAGTTGCCAAGGAACAGCAGGATCATCGCGGCGGTCAGCGCGGCGGCGACCAGCGCTTCGCGCACCACACCCTGCACCGCCGCCTTCACGAATACCGACTGGTCGAACAGCGCGGTGATCTGCAGATCCGGCGGCAGCGTGGCGCGCGCGGCCGGCAAAATGCCTTTCAACGTATCGACGATCGACAGCGTCGACGCGTTGCCGTTCTTCAGCACCGAAATCAGCACGCCGCGATGGCCGTTCTGCCGCACGATGTTGGTCTGCGGCGAGAAGCCGTCGCGCACATGCGCGACTTCACGCAGATAGGTCGTCGCGCCGTTGACGGTGCGCACCGGAATGTCGTTGAGACCTTCCAACGTCGGTGGCGAACCGTTCATGTCGATCGTGTATTCCTTCGGCCCGATCTTGGCCGTGCCCGTGGGCAGAATCAGGTTTTGCGCGTTGAACGCGTTGACCACATCGGCAGGTGTCAGGCCCTTGGCCAGCATCGCGCGCGTGTCGAGGTCGACCGAGATCAGCCGCGATTTGCCGCCATACGGATACGGCACGGCGGCGCCCGGAATCGTCACGAGTTGCGGTCGCAGGAAGTTCAGCGCGGTGTCGTTGAGATCCTGCTCCGAGAGTTTCGGACTCGACAGGCCGAGTTGGATGACTGGAATACTGGAAGCCGAGTAGCTGATGACCAGCGGCGCGGTGGCGCCCGGCGGCATCTGCTTCAATTGCGCCTGCTCGATGGCGACCGTCTGCGCGATCGCCGTCTGGATGTTCGCGTTCGGCTGCAGAAACACCTTCAGGATCGCGATGCCGGGGAGCGATTGCGATTCGATATGTTCGATGTCGTTGACCGTCGTGGTCAGACTGCGCTCGTTGACCGACGTGATGCGGGTGGCCATGTCTTCGGCCGACAGCCCCGTATACGTCCAGATGATGCTGACGACCGGAATGTTGATATCCGGCAGCACGTCGACGGGCATGGTGAACAGCACGAAGGGCGTCGCCAGCACGATCAGAATTGCCATCACGATGAACGTGTATGGCCGCTTAAGCGCTACGTTGACGATCCACATTGAAACGGGCCAGAGAAAATGCGGGTGGAGGGAGGGATTGAATCTGCGCTTATGCTAGATCGATGGCACCAACGCCTGCATGGCATGAAAATGGCGAAATCGTCAGGAAGCTTGTTGAAAGCAAATGCGCCATTTTTGAAGGCGAAGGGCTCTCGCCGAATTAGCTGCGAATTAGCCGCAAAGCAAACGTTTGTTGAATAAATTTACGCGCAGTTAATGAAACGTTTGCTGATACGCGGCACGTTTTTTGGCCGAAATAGTATGAAACATGCTTTCAGATTGATTCGCAAGACGGGGCGATTTTGCTCTGAGTGGCCATCCCCTTCAACGAAAATAGGCCGGTCAACCTGAATGGTCGACCAGCCTTCATTTGCGGTTATCCGTATCTTGGCGTCAACGCCCGCGACGCTTATTTGGCGAACAGCGACGACATATCGGCGAACGCCTTGAACTCGAGCGCATTACCCGACGGATCGAGGAAGAACATCGTCGCCTGTTCGCCGACCTCGCCCTTGAAGCGCACATGCGGCTCGATGATGAATTCGATGCCGGCTTTCTGCAGTTTGTCCGCGGCGGCCTGCCATTGCTCCATCGACAGCACCGCGCCGAAGTGGCGCACCGGCACCGCGTCGCCATCGACCGCGCTGGTATGACGGTGACCGACTTCGTCCGGCGCCAGATGCGCGACGATCTGATGACCGTAGAAATTGAAATCGACCCATGCGTCCGAACTGCGCCCTTCCGGGCAGCCGAGCAATTCGCCGTAGAACTCGCGCGCGGCGGCGAGGCTATGAACAGGAAACGCCAGGTGGAACGGCGGCAAAGCGGTTTCGGCAACGCTCATGATAGGAAGACTCGCTGGGGTGGGTGTGAGGATGAATTACGACTCGCACGACTGGCAACCGGTTCAGTTGAAGCAAAGTTTAATCATGAATAAAAATGTTGAGAAACGATATATATTTGACCTGACCATCACCTAAATCGATTGATCGAACATGCTCAGCGAGTTGAAAACCTTGATTGCCGTCAGCCAGTACGGCACGTTCTCCGGCGCGGGCGCGCGCATCGGGCTCACGCAATCGGCCGTCAGCGCGCAGATGCAGCGGCTCGAACAGGAACTCGGCTTTCAACTGTTCGACCGCACCGGCCGCTCTGCGACGCTCAATGAGGCGGGTCGCGAAACGCTCGCGCTCGCAGAGGAAATGATGACGCTCTATGCGCGGCTCTCCGAGCGCAGCGGCGGCGCCGCCGAAAGCGGCATGCTGCGGGTCGGCGCGATCGCGTCCGCGCAGGTGTCGCTGCTCGCCGACGCGCTCGCGCGCTTTCGCGACGACCGTCCCGGCTGGCGGATTCGCGTGGTGCCGGGCGTGTCGCTGGGGCTGCTCGGCCAGGTCGACTCGGGCGAGCTCGATCTGGCCGTCATCATCAAACCGCCGTTCGCGCTGCCGTCGGAACTCGAATGGCGCACGCTCGTCGCCGAACCGTTCGTGCTGCTCGCGCCGAAACAGCTTGCGCGCGGCGGCCGCTCGTGGCGCGAACTGCTGCGCAGCGAGCCGTTCATCCGCTACGACCGCGCGTCGTTCGGCGGACGGCTCGTCGACCGTTTTCTGCGGCGCGCGCGCCTTGGCGTGCGCGATGCGGTCGAGCTCGACGAATTGCAGGCGATCGTGCAACTGGTCGCGCGCGGCATGGGTGTCGCGCTGATTCCGAATACGGCCGGGCTCGGCAAATGGCCAGCGAGCGTCGTCGCACTCGAACTCGGCGATGCGAGCTTCGAGCGCGAGATCGGGCTCGTGCTGCGGCCGCGGCATAGCCGGCCGGTGGTCGCCGATGCGTTGGCGGAGTGTATTGCGAGCGCGGCGCACGGTTGAGCGCTTTGCACGCCGCATGCATGGTGATTGGTGCGACGGTATTCAGCAGCTACGCGGTGCTGTTTTCGACGGCGTCCGCACGCCGCGTCTATACGGCGATCCGGCGATCCGGCGATCCGGCGCTGGCTCGATGGCTCGCTCGCGGTGATGTTCGGCATTGCGGGGGTCAAATTGTTGACGTCGAAGAGTTGAGGTGGGTCGGGCGCGTCTGGGTCGCCCGAGGCCGCGCTCTGCGATACTGGCGGTTCGGCTCCATCAACGACGGCACCCACCCACGCAACGATGAACGGCAACGACCACGACGCACCTTCTTCCAACCAACGCTCGCCGCTGCAAAAGCGGCTCTATCTCACCGGCGCGGCGATCCTGGTCGTCAGCCTGATCGCCGCGGTGCTCATCTACGTGAGCGTGCCGCCGCCCGATAGCGCGGTCGCGATGTACGGCATGATCGATCCGCGCTATCAGATCGAGCTACAGCAGATCGGCGGCAACGCGGCAGTGCTGATGGCGCAGTTGCATCAATGGTTCGATAGCTTGTGGCACGGTGCCAGGCTCGCTTATACGGTCGCGGCGCTGGGCGCTGCGCTGGCGGCCGGCTGTTTTTTCATCGGCCGTTTTTTCGCGGACGATTAGTCGCGAGGCACTCGCCGTCAATCGCTCTCACGCCATGACCGAGCTTGCGACGTAGCAACGTCCGAACTTCGCTGTCGCTCAGAATTCCGATGTCGGGCGAAATGTCGTCAATGTCGCCACGAGCGGCGATCCTCATCCCGCCTACGCCATCAATAGCGCTTCATATTCCGCGCGGAACTGGTCGATGGAACTCTCCACCACCGTCACCGCGCCGTCGATCAAACCGCAACGCCCGCTGCCGGGAAGAAGGCGGCACAGGTTCTCCAGTGCCTCCAGATCGGCACGCACACCGCGGCCCGTGTCGAGCCGGTTGAGAAGCCGCATCATCTGAAACGTTCCGCCCTTGCATGGCGGGCACTGGCCGCACGAACCCTGAGCGAAGAAGTTCACGTAGTCCGCGACTTTGCGCACGATGCTCGTGCCTTCCGACACCACGATCATCGCGCCCGTCCCCAGACGCGAACGGCGTTGACGCACCGAGTCGAAGTCCAGTGCAACGTCGAGATCGCGCTTCGTCAGCAGCGTGTTGGATGGGCCGCCCGTGAAGACCGCCTTGAACTCCTTGCCCTGCAGCATGCCGCCGCCGTGCTGGAACACCAGCGTCTCCAGGCTCGTGCCCATCGGCAGTTCGTACAGGCCGGGACGCAGCACGTCGCCGGAAAGCGAATAGAGCTTGGTTCCGGCGGCGTTCCCCACCCCGAGGTCGCGGTACCACTGCGCGCCGTGGCGCAGAATCCCGGGTACGTGGGCCAGCGTCTCGACGTTGTTGACGATGGTCGGTGCGCCGTGCACGCCCTGCTCGGCCGGGAAAGGCGGTTTGCGCCGCGGAAACGGAAAGCCGCCTTCGACGCTGGCGATCACCGCCGTCTCCTCTCCGCCGATGTAGAGCCCCGAGCCAGGCACGACGCCAAGCGACACCGGCGCACCGATCCAACGCTCGATAGCGGCGAATTGCGCGTGCCCCGACCACTGCTTGACCGCCTCGCGAGTCGCGGCGAGAGACCCCGTCTGATGCGGATTCACGTACAAGACGACATGGTTGGCCCGCGTCGCCACCGCGGCAATCAGCGCGCCCTCGATCACCTGATGCGGTGTGTGTTCGAGCAGAAAGCGATCCTTGAAGGTGCCCGGCTCGTCTTCGTTGCCATTGCAAACGACGTACTTGTCGCCATCAGGGGCGGCCGCGACCGGCGCCCACTTTCGATGCGCGGGGAAGCCAGCGCCTCCCATTCCACGCAGGTCGGCCTGGGCGATCTCGGCGAGGATCGCCCCCGGGTCTTCGAGCGCTTTGGCGAGTCCCTCGCCGCCGCCGCGCGCGAACCACGCATCGAGGTCGGCACCGACGCGGAAATCGTCCCTCATCAAGCACTGATTCAGCATTTGCATCGCGTGCTCCGTGGTTCGCCTCACCGGATGCCGCCGATCACGCGACCGCGTGCGCTCGCGCGCAATCCCGCATCGACTCGCAGATCGAAATGGGCATAGGCGGGAAAGAGCTGCGGCGCCTTGACGTGAAGCGGCAGTCCCGCCAGCGTCAGCTCTCTCTGCCACGCGTGCACGTGACCGATTCCGGCGCGGTTCGCCATCACCCACTCGCTGGATTGCGCGGCCTTCGCGCCGGCACGGCGCCCCATGCTCAGAATGTCGAGCAGCGCGTTACCCATCAAGCGGTTGCGGCCGTGGATGCCGCCCGTCACCTCGCCGACACAGAAAAGGCCGGGGACGTTGGTGGCGCCGTCTTTGTCGATGGCGACGCCGCCGTTCTGGTAGTGGAGCGTGGGATAAACGAGGAACGGCTCCTGCGCCGCGTCGATACCGCATTTGTGCGCGAGATGGCGAAGCGTGACGAGGCGTTTGGCCAGAATGCCCGGATGCTCGATTTCGAGTGTCGGCGTATCGAGGAACACGCCGACCTGGCCGTCGCGCTCGATCCCGCGGCCCTGAGCGCACTCGCGCAGGATCGCCGATGCGACGACGTCGCGCGGCTTGAGTTCGTCCACGAAGCGTTCCCCTTCGCCGTTCAGAAGTCTCGCCCCCGCGGATCGCGCCGCCTCGGAAATCAGACCGCCCGCCAGATGGTGCGGGTAGGCGATGCCGGTGGGATGGTACTGGAACGAGTCGAGCTCGCGCAGGCGCGCGCCGATCCGATAGGCGAGCACCAGACCGTCGGCGGTGGCGCCGTAGTGGTTGGAGGTCGGAAACGAATTCAGGTGCAGTCGCCCCGCGCCGCCGGTGGCGAGGATCACGGCGCGCGCGCGCACCAGCACGAAGGTACGCCATTCGAGGTTGTAGATCACCGCTCCGGCGCAGCCGCCGCGCTCGTCGGACAGCAGTTCGACCACAGGGCAGCGGTTCCACAATTCGATGCCCGGGTCGAGGTCCACCGCCTCGCGCAGCACGCGCATCATTTCGAGGCCGGTATAGTCGCGATACGACAGAATGCGCGCCGCCGATGCGCCTCCGGGCTTCTTGCGCATCAGATTGCCGCCGAGCGGCTGGTCCTCTTCCAGATCGAACATCATGCCGAGCTGGATCAGCCAGCGAATCACATCGGGGCCGTCCATCACCATCTGGGCCACGAGTTCGGGTTCGCCGCAGAAGTGCCCGGCGCGAAGCGTGTCCTCGAAGTGCAGTTGCGGGCTGTCATCCTCGCCGATGGCCGCCTGGATTCCGCCTTCGGCCATCACGGTATTGCTGTCGCCGAGGCGCAGCTTGGTGGCGAGAATCACGCGCGCGCCCTGCTGCGCCGCCGTGAGCGCCGCGGCGCAGCCACCACCGCCGCCGCCGATCACCAGCACCTCGGTAGTCATCAGCTGCGCGCCGGCGATATCGACATCATCGATCAGCGCGTTGGCCTGCAGGTGCCGCGCGAGATCGGGCTGACACGGCTCGCCGCGATTGACCCCGACGCTCAGCGTGACGCGCGCATGCGGCCCATGATCGGGGTGATAAGCCTTCAGCAATTCATCGACCGGAACGTCATCGCCGCGGACCGTGGCCGCCATCCCGGGGCGGTAGCGCTGGCGCGCGTTTTCGTAGGGTATGCCGGCGGACATGATGATTCGCCCCGGTCAGCGCGGCGGCTGCGCGCCCGGCGCAGCGAAGTCGATCGTCAGCTCGCCGCTCTCGATCTGCTGCAGCCGTCGCATCAGATTGGCCGGACGCAGCGAAAGCGACGCGACCATCCGGCGCACGAACACACCCAGATGGTTGGGCCGGATATGCTCGGGGCATGCGAGCGTGCACAGGTTGCACATCACGCATTCGTCGAACACCTGGCTCGATGCGGCCAGATTGCCCTCCACCGCCAGGTTCACGCCGCGCTGCACGTCCAGCCCCTTCGGACAGGCGCGATCGCAACCGTTGCAATGACGGCAATGCGATGCTTCGGGGAAGATCTCGGCGATCTTGCTGAGCGCCTGCCAGCTGTCACCGATATCTTCCATTCGATACAGGTGACGTTCCGATTCCGTGAAGTAATCGAGGAAGGCGACCTGCATACCCTCTTCGACAAGGGTCTCGCAAGCGAGCGCGGTGTGGACTTCCTGTTCGCCGTTGCGTCGCACCATCACACGGCACGACCCGCACACGCCCTGCGACATGCAGCCGACACCCTCGACGAGGGTCTGCCCCGCGTGCCCCATGGCCTGCAGAATCGAGCAATTGCCCGGCGCCTGAATCTCGCGCCCTTCGATACTCACGCGAACCATGGCCTCGCACTCTCCTTGCACGCCGTGAACACTTCACTGGCGAACGCGCCGAAAAGGTCATATAAACCTTAGCACAAGGACGGTGATGAGAAAGGGGCATGGCATGAAAACTTTCTGGAAGGCCGTCGCTCCGCTGATCGTGGCGATCGTCATCGCACTGATTCCCGCCCCTCCCGGTCTCGCGCAGCACGCGTGGTATTACTTCGCGATTTTCGCGGGCGTGATCGTCGGGCTGATGCTGGAGCCTATTCCGGGCGCCGCGATCGGTCTCATCGCGGTGACGCTCGTCGCTGTATTCAGCGAGTGGGTGTTCTTCAGTCCCGCACAACTCGCCAAGCCCGGTTTCAACGTCGCGAACGCGGGGCTCAGCTGGGCGCTTTCAGGTTTCTCGAATGGCACGGTGTGGCTGATCTTCGGTGCCTTCATGTTCGCCCTCGGATACGAGAAAACCGGGCTCGGCCGGCGCATTGCATTGATGCTCGTACGGGCGCTGGGTCGCCGGACCCTCACGCTCGGTTATGCGGTGATGGCGGCGGACGCCGTGATCGCGCCATTTACCCCTTCCAATACGGCCCGCAGCGGCGGGACGATCTTTCCGGTAATTCGCAGTTTGCCGCCGCTTTACGACTCGAAACCGAACGATCCGTCGGCGCGGCGCATCGGTTCGTACATCATGTGGACCGCTATCGCCACGACCTGCGTGACGAGCTCGATGTTCCTCACCGCGCTCGCACCCAATCTGCTCGCCGCGGAACTCGTCAAGAAAACGGTCGGCATCGACCTCGAATGGACGCAGTGGTTTCTGGCCTTCGCGCCCGCGGGCATCTTGCTGCTGCTGGCCATACCGCTGCTGACCTACGTGCTTTATCCGCCGCAAGTGAAGCGTAGCGCCGAGGTGCCAGCCTGGGCTGCCCAGCAGCTCAAGGAGATGGGGCCGCTCACGAGGCGGGAAATCATGCTCGCCGTGCTGGTGCTGATCGCTCTCGCGCTGTGGGTCTTTGCGGACGACTACGTCAATCCCACGACCGCGGCGCTGATGGTGATCGCGCTGATGTTGATCACCCGGGTGGTGAGCTGGGACGACATGCTCGCCAACAAGCAGGCCTGGAATACCCTCGTGTGGTTCGCGACGCTCGTCGCCCTCGCCGATGGGCTCAGCAGGACCGGCTTCGTCAAATGGTTCGCCGCGACGATATCGACCCACATGACCGGCTTTGCGCCGACGACGGCCGCGATCGTTCTCGTGCTGATCTTTTTCTTCACGCATTACATGTTCGCGAGCATCACCGCCCATGCGACGGCGATGCTGCCGGTCATGCTGGCGGTGGGCTCGACGATTCCCGGCATGCCGATGGAGGCGTTCGCGCTGATGCTCTCGCTGACGTTGGGGATCATGGGGATCCTGACACCGTATGGAGCGGGGCCGAGCCCTGTGTACTTCGGCAGCGGGTATCTGCCCGCGGGGGATTTCTGGAGACTCGGGCTGATTTTCGGCGTCGTTTATATCGCCGTGTTTCTTCTGATTTGCGCGCCGATCCTGCTTTGAGCTTTGAGGCCGCGCTTGCGCGGCCTCCTGCTTCGAAAGATCGCGACGATTTCCCTCGTTCTTCTAGATATCGAAGTACAGATAAAACTCCCATGGATGAGGACGCAATTTGATGGTGTCGATCTCGCGGCTGCGCTTGTAGTCGATCCAGGTCTGGATCACGTCGTCGGTAAAGACGTCGCCTTTGCGCAGGAACGTGTTATCGGTTTCGAGCGCCGCCAGCGCCGCGTCGAGGGAGCCTGGCACCTGCCGTATATTGCGCGCTTCTTCGGGCGGCAGATCGTAGATGTTGCGGTCGAGCGGCTCGCCGGGATCGGTCTTGTTTTCAATGCCGTCGAGGCCGGCCATCAGCATCGCGGCGAAAGCAAGATATGCATTGGCCGACGGGTCCGGACAGCGAAATTCGACGCGCCGGGCGTTCGCCGAATCCGAATACATCGGAATGCGCGCCGCAGCCGACCGGTTGCGCTGCGACATCGCCAGATTGACGGGCGCCTCATATCCGGGTACCAGGCGTTTGTATGAATTCGTCGTCGGCGCGCAGAAGGCCATCAGCGCGGGTGCGTGCTGGAGCAATCCGCCGATGTACCAGCGGCACAGGTCCGAAGTCAGCGCCCAGCCGCCCGCGTCGTAAAAGAGGTTCTGTTCGTCTTTCCACAGGCTCTGGTGACAATGCATGCCGCTCGCATTGTCGGCGAACAGCGGCTTCGGCATGAAGGTTGCGACCTTGCCGTGCCGACGCGCGACGTTCTTGCAGACGTACTTGTAGATCATCACGTTGTCGGCCATGCGGGTCAGCGTCGCAAAGCGCATGTCGATCTCGTTTTGTCCCGCGGTCGCAACTTCGTGGTGATGCACTTCGATCTGTACGCCCGCCTGCTGGAGCGTCAGCGCGATTTCCGAGCGGATCTCCTGCAGCGTGTCATGAGGCGGCACCGGGAAATAGCCCTCCTTGTAGCGCTGCTTGTAGCCGAGGTTGCCACCGCCGTATGCGCCTTCGTCGCGACCGGTGGTCCAGTCGCCCTCGCCCGACTCGACGTAGTAGTAGCCGCAGTGCTGATCCTGGCCGAAGCGGATGGAGTCGAAGATGAAGAATTCGAGCTCCGGCCCGAAATAACACGTCGTCGCGATGCCCGTCTGGCGCAGATAGTTCTCCGCCTTTTTCGCCACGTAGCGCGGATCGCGCGAATACGGCTGCCGCAGCACGGGATCGACGACGTCGCAAATGATCGACAGCGTCGGCGTGCCGCAAGCCGGGTCGACAAAGGCCGTTGCCGGGTCAGGCCGCAGCAGCATGTCGGACTCGTGGATCTCCTGAAAGCCGCGGATCGATGAACCATCGAAACCGATGCCGGCGCTGAACAGGTCGTCGTGAACCTCGGGAAGCGTAATCGAAAAATGCTGCCAGAGTCCGGGCAAGTCGGTGAATTTCAGATCGACGATCTGAATATCGCGCGCTTGCAGCAGGCCGATCACATCGCTTGCGCTTTGTGGTCGCGTGACGCGATAGCTGCCCGCTTCGACGGACGCCGCAAACGGCGATCCGGTGGTTCCTTGCGTACTGGCCATGAACTTTGCCCTCTTCCGCCCCATTACCGCCCGTGTACTTATAGTCCAACGTTAGTACGTCCACGCGCGAAAGCAAGGCGGCAGTGCGTGGACCTAGCGGTCTTGCTCCAGTGCCTTCAAATGAGCCTCGCCGGCATCTCTGGCAGCGGCGGACGTCGCATACGTCTCGTCCGAAACGAGCGAGCGTTTGACCTCACGGGCCGCGAAGTCGACCAGCGTGATTACCCAGACATGCTCGCCACTCTGCTCGGCCGTTTGCACGAAAGCGCGCACGTCGCCCTTGTCCTCTGATTTCATCGTGACCTCCTTGTGGAAAAGTCGCGCGGAAAAAGGGGAGCGCGACAATAAAGCCGTTCGCGAGCCGCGGTGCTTTCCTCACGGAGCGCGTAGCTTGATCTTAGGCAATGGAATCGGTCCAATGACAGTTTTCTCGCTTCCGATGCCGAGCACAGCCGATGGGTTCGGCGGTGAAAGCGGCTTGCCCGCAATCATCTAAAGCCCTCATCGAGACCTTGTCGGGAGGCGCGGTTGCGCCGGTCGAGTAACGCGGACGGGCGTTCGACTGGGCGAGCCGTCTCCCCCCAGGGACCTCAGCCGCGGAAATCGAGCTCATTCAGTTTGCGGCGTAGAACGGCGTTGGCCAGTCCGTCTTGCGAACGAGATGAACGCTGCCCGAGGTAATTCTTCCACTGAAAGCGCCCACAGCGAATACGCAACGCTGCGCTGGAACAACAAGCCGACAGCAGCCCGAAGCTGCCCCTTGCCCAGCGCGTACACCGAGTCGGTCACGGCGACGGCACCGTGCATCAGAATGCTGGCATGCCGGTAGCATCCCATCATGCAGTCATTGCAGGGTTGCCGTTGATCGGGCAGGCGGTCGAGGTCGAAGACGGAGCCCATCGGCTCAGGCCACGCCTCGCAACGCCAAACATCGAGGTTCCAGTCGATATAAAAGTACTTGCTGCCACCGATGCATGGAACCAGTTGCTGTTCGCCGCGCACGAAACGCGCGACCTCGGCCAGCGCAGCGCTCGGGTCCATGACACGGAAATGCTTCTTGAGGCGCGCGATTGCGCTCAACGCTTCCAGTAGTTCGTCGGTGTTCAGGTCGACGAGTTTCGATTCTTCGTCGTAGACAAGCGATGTAGATCCAAACGCCTCGCGCCGTGGATAGGAAAAAACGACGGCATCGAAGCCGAGGCGGTTGAGCGTCTCGGGAAGCGACTCGTAATGGACCAGTCGGCTCACCGTAATCGATGCGCAGACCTCGATGCCGAAGCTATGGGCCTGAGTGATGCCGTCGCGGATGCGGGCCTCGAGACCGCGCAGACCGCGATTGCGCTCATGCTCGCCCATGTCCGCGCTATCGATGGAAATCAGCAGACGCCTGAGGCCGGCGGCCGCCAGTGGCTTGATGTAGCGGGGAAGAAACCAGCCGTTCGTGATCACGCCGCACTGCATGCCGGCCTTGGTGGCCGAAGCCACGAGCGATGCGATCTCGGGATGAACCAGCGGCTCGCCTCCCTGCAGCGTCATGTAACGAATCCGGCGTCTGCGCAGGATCGGCAGTGCGCGCGCGAACTCATCAGGGTCGAGATAGCGACGTGGCCCCGCCAGATTTTTCTCGCGAGAGAACCCGCAGAAGTCGCATGCGGCGTTGCAAACGTTCGTCACCGATACGTCACACACCGCGGGCAGCGGATTGCGCGGTTCGCTGCCGACACCGTCTGCATGCCGCTGATCGCGCCACTTGATGATCCGCTCTGTCGTATCCATGGGACCCTCACGGCCTGCCGACGAATTCGGCAAGAAGCTTCATAGAATACGCTCAACGCGCTGCGCGTGATCCATTCTTACGCCAGCCTACGCCCCGCCCCGTGACGGCCAGCGGATGGAAACTCCGCACCGTTGAAGTTAAACAACCGCATAACGGCAACCACGCGCAAATGACGTTGCCTGTCATGCGTACCGCGCCGTCAAACCGGCAGCGCGCACTGTCTATTTCCAGATTTGCACGCTCCCATCGAGATACCCAATCTCCTTCGTCTTGCTGCCCGTAAGCAGGCACGAGGTTGAAACGGCCCGAGTCTGGAGCGCAAGTCGGCTCACGTCTCGCAGATGCGCATAGGATTTCAAACGAGTCGGCGTTTTTGGTGTGACATCCCGTTTCAGGCTCTTGATAAACACGTACTTATAGTCGCTCTCTGTGTCGTGTTCGGCCAGGTAATTAGCCAACCACGCAGTCGCAATCGAAATGACGCGATTCCGCGCTTCATTGGCGTTATTCTGGGCTATCGACTTCCCCATATTGACCGTTCCGAAACCGGCCATCGGATGCTTTGCCATCTTACGCGTGAGGCCTGATTTCGCGCTCCGTCCTGGAATGTCGTCCGGAGCGGGTTGCGCGTCTGACGCGCCGGCATGCATCAACATCGACGCCCAGGTATAGTACTGGCCGTTTAGCCCATAGCATATTTGCTTCTCAATCAAGTCGAGCAGCATGAAGGTCGCCATAAAAACGCCTCCTCCCGACTTATCCCGGTCGGCGCCTCCCTCGCTGATCAGCAGTCCCGCGATCGTATTGGCCAATTCGACCGCGTCGTCGTCGCCGCTGGTTTGCCCCCACAGGAGTTGCCGCGCTTTGGTGGCCGCTGTCGAATAAACCTTCGCGACCCGCCGTGCCTTGCGGGTGTAGACCGTCTGCGCCTTCGGGTCGAATCCGCGCGCCTTATCAGCCAACTCGCCTGCGGTTACCACGTGCGAAGTCGCCAAGGCGACTTCGCCTTCGAGGAGTTCAGGCGGAACCTCAGTCACGTCCGACGTGTAGCTCTTCAAACCTTTTGCCGCTCCGCCCCACTTCGCAATTAGCCGGTCTGCCACCTTGATAAAAACGGTTTCTTTCCCCACCGGCTGTTGGCTTAACCAGTACCAGTCTCCAATTCCAAGGGGTTGGTAGGGAACGGCGAACGTGCCCTCGCCGTGTGGTTTGCTTGCAGTTGGTTTGGTGCTTGCTAACAGGTTCCAAATGTCCGCATACAGCAGGTGATCAACGTCTAGCGATTTGAATGCTCTACCGAATCCGATCTTCATCTCGACCTCACAAAGTGGGTTTGAATCGAAAATTGGTATACCGCAATCAAGCTGTCGCGCAAGTTGGCGGAATTGGCGCGTTCTTCAACTCGACTTCCTCGAGCTATGCCTTTTAAATTCCGCGCGTTAAGCCGCAATTGAACATGACGCTCGCGCTATATATCTTATTAAAATTCGCGGCGGATTTCGTTCTCTATCGCTTTGGTGCATTTGATCCAGGTGGACGCCATTTACCGCGATTAGCGTCTATGGCTTATGCCATTTGTCCGGATGGATTGCCTACAGAAATGTTGTTACGGGACTCGACTGCGCCGCACAGTCGGCAACCGGCTTACGCCATCCCACGAGGCGACGGGAGGATCGGCGAGCGTAGATCCGCCGGCATGGCAGAACCGACGCACGAATGTCCGCGCGAAAGCATGGGCAACGGCTGCAAATGGCCCGGATTTTGCCGTCGCCCGATCAGACAGGTTTCAGCTCTTTCTGGAGGTTTTCGGCACAAATGGCGTGGGTATGTGCAGAACCTTCTCGCTTCCGCACTTTGGGCAAGCCGGATGAGCGTTTTCATGTTCAGCAAGATGCTCGGCATGTTCGAACATCTCACCGCACTTCTCACACCTGTACCGGTAAGTCGGCATGGCATTCCTCCAAAGAGAATCCCGCACGTCTGGCTGACCAGATACGTCTACGACGTCGGCAATAACCCATTCTAGTGCAGGAAAGTGCGAGAAACGCCTGCGTGCACCTCGCGCGCAGCGCTCATCGTATGGGGCAAATGTCAGTTTGCCCGTCGCCTACCAGCCGAAATACCTGCACGGCATCTTCCAATGTGGACGCCTGTTCTTGCATGCTGGCTGCCGCGGCTGCCACCTGCTCCACCAGAGCAACGTTCTGCTGGGTCATCTCGTCCATCTGCCCGATCGCGCGGTTGACTTCGCCGATGCCGGTACTTTGCTCGTTGCTCGCGTGGGTAATCTCACCCATCAAAGTGACCACACTATCGACAGCCGTGACGATTTCGGTCATGTCCCGGCCAGCCTGGTCGACCAGTTCGCCGCCTGCATTGACGTTGCCGACCGAGTCGGTGATCAGCGCCTTGATTTCCTTGGCGGCCATGGCGCTGCGTTGGGCCAGGCTGCGCACCTCGGCGGCGACGACCGCAAAGCCGCGTCCCTGGTCGCCGGCGCGTGCTGCCTCGACGGCCGCGTTCAAAGCCAGGATATTGGTCTGAAAGGCAATTGAGTCGATCATGCTAATGATGTCGACGATCTTGTGTGAACTGCCGCGGATCAACGACATGGTGGTCACCACATGCCCCACCACGGTGCCGCCTTTGACCGCGAGATCGGAGGCCGAGGCGATGTGTTGGTTGGCGTGCGAAGCGCGTTCGGCATTGGCGCGGACCATCGCCGTCAATTGTTCCATCGTCGATGCGGTTTCCTCGAGCGAGCCAGCCTGCGCCTCGGTGCGGGACGAAAGCTCCGCGTTGCCGGCCGCAATTTCGCGCGCGCCCAGCGCGATCATATCGGAGGCACGTCGGACGTTGCCGACTACCGAGGCCAAACCGACACTGATGCCGTTCATTGCCTGCATCAACTGGCCCAGTTCGTCGCGCCGGCTGACATGAACTTGCGCGGTCAAATCGCCGGCCGCGAGTTTTTCGGCGGCGGCCTTCGCTTCGAGCAGTTGCATGCCGAGACCGCGCCGGGTCGTCACGAAGACCAGCGCGCTGACCAGCAGCGCGCCGAGTAGCCCGAAGCCGATCACCCCGGTTTGCAGGAAAGCTGGCAACGCCGCTCCCGGGCTCGATCGGTCGGGGGGGATCACGGCCTCCAGCAGCCGAGCATAGCCCAGCAGAAGTACGGTATTGGCGGCCAGGGTAAGCAGCGCGAGTCTGGCTCCGATCGACAGGTTCCGCACCTCACTGACGTCGAGACCGACATACAGCGCGCCGATTATCTCGCCAGAACTGTCCCGGATCGGCTCGTACCGTGTCATGTATTGCTTGCCGAATAGCGTCGCGTAACCGGTGTAGGGTTGCCCGCCGCGCAGCATCCGATAGCCGGGATGCGAGCGGTCGAGTACCGTGCCCACGGCCCGCTCGCCGGTTTGCCTTTTGACCGAAGTGGCGACGCGCACGAAGTCGTCGCCAATTGCGACGAATAACGTGCCCGTCGCGCGGGTTTTGCCGGTGAAGTGGTCCACTTCGCCGTAGTTGAGGTTCAGCAGGGTGTTCCCGTTCAGCAGCCCGGGGGTCATGACACCGAGGATGTCGACACTGCTTGATTCGTCGCGTGAAAATGGAGCTGGAAAATACCCGGCGAGCGTTCGCGCGTGACGGCGCACCTGGGCCTTGAGCGGCAGCAGAGAGTACATGAAGTGAACCCCGTCGACTAAGTCAGCGAGCCGAATAAATCGGACGTTTTATTCTGAATTCATTAGACAGAATATTGCATCAGATGGCAATAGAGTGTGCTCGCTAATCTCAGCTCACTGAAAGGCGGCGCGAGGGCGAACCTCAAGAATATCGGCATGCGCCGTGGCGCTCCGCGCGGGTCATAGATGTTTGAACACGCCGAACGCCAGAGCACGCAGTTCTTCGAACTGCGTGACGAGTTCGACACACAAAATGAAGGCCAGCATTGCAGAAGGTCCCGGATGGCGTTCGATCCATCGCAGCGCCGGGGTCGCGTAGCGCGCGCGGATCGCATCTCGAGTCAGGACCAAGGTAATCACGATGCCCACGGCGCCCCCTACCAACAAATCGGTCGGATAGTGAAAGCCGAGATAGGCCCGCGGAAGGCAAATGAAGAGCGCGGTGTAGAGAAGCGCCAGCACGCCGATGCCCCGCCACACGAGGAAGATGCCGGTGGCGATGGCCATCCACAGCATGGCGTGATCGCTTGGGAACGAACTCCAGTCTGACAACTGCGCAGCCTGGGCCGCGCCGCTCGCGAACTGCAGATGAAGTTCGGCGCTATAGATGGGACGCACTCTAAATGGCAACCAGCGAGCCAGCAGCCTTCCGACGAAGAGCGCCACGACACCGCTGAGAAGCGTCGCGAGAACTATTTCGCGCCGCCATTCGGCGCGCCCGTCTTGCTGAAACCAGATCCACCAAAGCACGGCAATCAGTACCAGGCCTTTAAAGGTGTAGAGGTCGGCGATGGCTTGTATCGATTGGGTCGCGAAATGACCGAAGTGTATGCTGGACAGATATGTTTCGATGGTCGAATCGAAGCTGTTCATGCTCTTGTAATCAATATCTGCTAGCCGAAGCGGAACGTCAGAATAATTGAGGCAAGCGACAACAAATGAGGCGCAGACAACGTTTGCTAGCAATTTGCCCGTCCGAGGCGGTGTTCGCGGCATGCGCCGCCTCAGTGCGAAGCCAGGGCGGCCCGTTATGGCGCCCCCTTAACCCGCTCATGCGGATTCTCCACTCCCGCCATGCTCAGCGCCTCATGCAGCGTGCCGAAAATACAGCGCTCCTCGACGATCGGCGTGATTCCATGCCGATCCATATCCGAGCGCAAATAGCGATTCACCCGCGCAAAGACCACCTCGATCCCATTGCGCTTGAGCGTCGAGCACAACTCGCCCACCGAGCGCGCCGCCGAATAATCGACATCCGTAATCGCGCTCGCATCGACGACGAACCAGCGCACGGCGTTCGGTGCGTGATCGATCAGGCGGCGCGTATCGTCGACGAAAAAATGATCGTTCGCGTAGAACAGATCGGCGCCGAAACGATACACGATCAACCCCGGCGCGGTCTCCACGCCGGGCACCGCCGGCACCGGCACCCACATGCCGTCGCCGTTGGGCGCGAGCATCATCGTGTGGGGGCGGTAGCTGTGTCGCACGTGACGCAGCAACGACAACGCGACGGCGACCAGAATGCCGTGCTCGACGCCGATCAGCACGACCGCCGCCGCCGTGAACAAAGCCAGCGCGAATTCGCCGGGACTTTCGCGGCGAATCGAAAAGAGCGACTGCAGATCGATCAGGCCGAGCGCGATCGTAAACACGATGCTCGCGAGAATGCAGTGCGGCAGATACTGCAGATAGCGGCTGAAAAACAGCAGCACGACCACCACGACCGCCGCGAACACGAGCTGCGCGAACTGGCTGCGCGTGCCGGCGCGATCGGCCATCGCGGTCTGCGTCAGGCTGCCGTTGACGACGAACGCGCCGGAAAACGCCGCCGCCGCGTTGGCGGCCGCGATGCCGAGCAGGTCTGCGTTGGGATCGATTGGCTCGTGATAGCGGTCGGCGAACACCCGGCTCGCCGCGGCGCTTTGCGCGACGATCATCACGAAGCACGACGCCGCGACCGGCACGAGATCGAGCATCTGCTGCCACGTCACCGACGGAATCCGCAGCGGCGGCAATCCGCCCTCCACCGGTCCGAGGATGGAGATGCCGTGCGCGGCGAATCCGAACACATCGCTCGCGGCAATGCCCGCGACGACCGCGACCAACGGCACCGGCAGGCGCGGCCAGAAACGTTTGCAGACGAGAATCGCGGTCACCACGAGCAGCGAGATCGCCAGTGTCGGCCGATTGATCTGCGCGGCGTCGCTCACGACGAGCAGCAGTTGTTTCACGCTGCTCGCCGCATGTCCGGGCACGCCGAGCATGTCGCCGAGCATCGCGATGCCGACCTGCACGCCGACGCCCGCAAGAAAGCCGACCAGCACCGTACGCGACAGGAAATCGGCGAGAAAGCCGAGCTTGAAGATGCGCGCGACGAACAGCAACGCGGCCGTCAGCAACGCGACCATCGCCGCGAGCGCCGCATACTCGGCGCTCGACGCGGGCGCCATCGTCGAAAGACGACTCGCGAAGATCGTCGCGGTGGCCGAATCGGCGGCGACGACCAGATGCCGCGAGGCACCGAAGAACGCGAACGCGACGAGCGGCAGGAACACCGTGTAGAGCCCGGTGACGGCCGGCATGCCGGCAATGCGCGCATAGCCGAGGACCTGCGGAATATCCATCGACGCAAGCTGCACACCGGCCAGCGCATCGCGCGCCGCCGCAATCCGGCTCAAAGGAAGAACGCCCTTCAGCACGCTGGCACGCGCCGCCATTTTTTGCAGAGAATCTTGCATACGCGATGCTGACCTAAAACGAAAGTAATCGCGCATCGTGCCGCGAACCGGCGCGCCAAGGCAAGACTTATGGAAGGGAGAACGGGCTATTGACGAAAACGAAAACGAGAAAGCAAACCGAAAGAACGCAAACGATTGCTCCTTTCAAGTGCACAACAAACTAACGGACGTTAATCGCAAAGCGAAAATCTCCACGGCGCAGCCGCGGAAAAAAACGCGCGAAGAAGATCTACCGTTTGAATTGCCCTGTCTGCGGGTCCACATGGCGCGCGAAACCGAACAGCGCAGCAATGCAGATCGGACAGGCGATCAGAAAGATGACCAACATCACACTCACCCCGTAACAACTTGTTACCGGGAAGTGTAAAGCCATTTGAAGTAAGTTTAATGAGGGAAAACCGCAAAGCACTATTGCGCAGGATTACGGGAGCCTTAAAAAGATCGTCGATGCGTAAGTGAAAACGCGAATAAGCGCACCTGCCGCGCGTGAAAAACCGCGCGGAAATATCCGTTGGACTTCAAGGAAAACCCCCGCCGCGCATTGTTGGCAGCCGCGCCCCTACTTCGTTCGCAGGTCTGCACACCGCCCGCATACGACAGCCGCCACGGCGCGCGTGCGCGCGCCAGGCATCACACCGCCACGATTAGGCAAACCCTTCTACCGCTTTGCGCCGCGCGTATTTTTCTTCGGCATCGGCGCTGGCCCGACCGATTCGCGCATCGTCACGCTGAGCGGAAACTCGCGCAAGATCTCCCAGGTGGTGCCGTAACACTGGTTGATGAGCCAGCGCACCGCGTTTTGCGTAAGTTCCCCGGTTGGAATATGCACCGACGTGAGCCCGGGCGCCGCGTAGGCGGCCGAGTAGTCGTCGTCGTAGCTGATCACGGAGATGTCGTGCGGCACCGAAATGCCCGCCTGGTGAAAGCGCGCGAGCACGCTGACCGCCATCGTGTCGTTCGCGCAGAACAGGCCGGTCACGCGCCGCTGCGTCTCGAGCAGCTTCTGCGCGGCCGCGTAGCCGCCTTCGGGCGAAAAGTCGGATTCGATCAGCGTGACGTCGTCGCGCGCAATGCCGGCTCGCGCGAGCTCGGCGAAAAAGCCGTCGATCCGCATCACGTTGTCCGACGCGGTAGCGGGCCCGGAAATCACCGCGATGTCGCGATGCCCGTGATCGAGCAGCGTGCGCGCCGCGAGTTCGCCGCCGCGCCGATGATCCGCGCTGAACGACGCCTCGGGCAACTGCTCGAACGCGCGATTCAGGAACACCATCTTCGGATGCATGCCATGGAGCATGATCAGGTCTTCGTCATGCAGATCGTGGCTGATCACGACCACGCCATCGCAATCGCGGCCGATCAAAAAGCGCACTGCCTCGATCGCCTGCTCGCGCGGCGACACCTCGCCGCAACCGGTCGCGACCACGACATGGCGCCCCACCGCGCGCAGCTCGGTGTCGGTCTGCTTCAGGATCGTGCCGTAATAGGAACCAAAGAAGGTCGGCACGAAGATGCCGATGATGCCGAGCTGCTGCGTCGCCATCGCCCGGCCGATCGACGACGGGCGGAAATTCAGCGCCTCGATCGCCGCCTTCACGCGCGCCGCGGCATCGGCGGAAATCGGTCCCTTGCCGGAAATGGCTCGTGAGGCGGTCGACATGCCCACGCCGGCCAGTTCCGCGACGTCCTTGAGTGTTGCCACGCGGTTCTCCATCAAGCCTGTCTCGACGAGCCGCTTCGCGCGTGACGCGCCGCGGCGTTATAAGCGCGCGCCGCTCGCTTCGTCGAATAGCGAGACATGCGCGGCGTCGAACGAGAACGCCACGGTGTCATCCTCCGCAATCGGCGCCTTGGTCTGATCGATCGACGCGATCTGTTCGCCATGATAGTCGAGCCAGATCACGCGGTGGTTGCCCATCGGCTCCATCAGCGAAACTTTCGCGCGCTCGCTGGCGCCTTCCGTGATATGCACGTCTTCGGCGCGTACGCCGAGCACGCAGCGCACGCCCTGCGCGGGCGCCCCCTTGAACGCGTACGCCGACACGTCGATCCGCACCTGCCCAGTGCAAAAGTGAAGCGCCCCGTCGCGCGTCTCGAGCGTGCCCTTCAGCAGATTCATCGCCGGCGAGCCGAGGAAGGTCGCCACGAACAGATTGTTCGGCCGCGCATAGACCTCGGCCGGCGTGCCGAACTGCTGGATCACGCCGCCGCGCATCACTGCCATGCGCGTCGCGAGCGTCATCGCCTCGACCTGGTCGTGCGTCACGTAGATCATCGTCGCGCCCAGGCTGTGATGCAGCTGCTTCAGTTCGCGGCGCAGTTCGGTGCGCAGCTTCGCGTCGAGGTTCGACAGCGGTTCGTCGAACAGGAACACGTCGGCCTCGCGCACGATCGCGCGGCCGATCGCGACGCGCTGCCGCTGTCCGCCCGACAACTGCGACGGCTTGCGCTTGAGCAGCGGCCCCAGTTGCAGCATCTCCGACGCGCGGGCGACGCGCCGCGCGATTTCCGCCTTCGGCGTGCCGTTGATGCGCAGCGCGAACGACAGGTTGCGCTCGACGCTCATGGTCGGATACAACGCGTACGACTGGAACACCAGCGCGATGCGGCGATCCTTCGGATCGGCCCACGTCATGTCCTCGCCGGCGATCTCGATGCTGCCGTCGCTGACGTCGATCAATCCCGCGATGCTGTGCAACAGCGTGGACTTGCCGCAACCCGACGGCCCCAGCAGCACGACGAACTCACCGGCGAGCACGTCGAGATCGAGATTCTCGATCACCGTGTTCAAACCGAGGCGAATCGTCAGATTGCGGACCGCCACATTGGCGGGATGCGTGAGCGCCGCGGCGTCGGAGTCAACGTCAGCGCTTGCACCCGGCACGCCGGCTGCATCGATCGTATTAGCCATGTTTGCCATGCCCTACCCCTTGACGGCGCCCGACGCAATGCCGCGCACGAACCAGCGGCCCGAAATGAAATAAACCGCGAGCGGCACCAGCGACGTCAGGATGGTCGCCGCCATATTGACGTTGTAGAGCCGCTCGCCGGTCGTCGTGTTGATGATGTTGTTCAACTGCACCGTCATCGGCAGATTCTTCGTGCCAGCGAACACGAGGCCCAGAATGAAGTCGTTCCAGATGTTCGTGACCTGCATGATCAGCGCGACGACGATGATCGGCGTCGACATCGGCAGCATCAGTTGAAAGAAGATGCGCCAGAAGCTGCCGCCGTCGATGCGCGCGGCCTTGAACAGCTCCTGCGGAATCGACGCGTAGTAGTTGCGGAACAGCAGCGTCATCACCGGCATGCCGAACATCGTATGGATCAGCACGATGCCCGGCAGCGAGCTGAACAGATGCACGCTCGCGAGCACGCGCACGAGCGGATAGATCATGACCTGCACTGGAATGAACGCGCCGATCAGCAGCACGCCGAACAGCAGACCCGCGCCGCGCGGCCGCCAGAACGACAGCGCGTAGCCGTTCACCGCGCCGACCATGATCGACAGCACCGTGCTTGGCACGACGATACGCACCGAGTTCCAGAAGCCGACGCGAATGCCGTTGCAATCGAGCCCGGTGCAGGCCGACTGCCATGCGGCGCTCCACGCGTCGAGCGTGAAATGCATCGGCAAGCCGAGCAGATTGCCGAGGCGGATCTCGCTCATCGGTTTGACCGACGTGACCAGCATCACGTAGAGCGGCAGCAGAAAGAACACCGCCGCGGTGAGCAGAAACGCGTAGATGCCGAGCCGCGCCGGCGAGAACGCCGAGCGGCGGGGCCGCGTGCGCGCGCGATGCGGCATGCCGCCTTTGAGCGTGGAATCGAGCGTGTTCATCCTCTCTCCCCGCGCAGCGCCGCACGGCTGCGTGCATAGAAGAACGGCGCGAGCACCGCGAGCACCGTCGCCAGCAGCACGATCGATGCAGCCGACGCAAGGCCGATGTTCGCGCGCCCGAACAGATAGTCCATGATGAATTTGGCCGGCACTTCGCTCGCGGTGCCGGGGCCGCCCTGCGTCATCGCGACGACCGCGTCGTACAGCTTCACGACCATCACGAACAGCAGCACGAACGCGGTCGAGATCGACGGTCCGAGCATCGGCACCACGATGCTCGCGTACACGCGCCAGCGAGGAATGCCGTCGATGCGCGCGGCTTTCCACAACTCTTCGTCGATGCCGCGCAGGCCCGCGAGCAACAGCGCCATCACGAGGCCCGAAGCCTGCCACACGGTCGCGATCACGATCGTGTAGATGACCCAGTCCTGATCGACGATCCAGTCGAAGCGCGCATGCGCGAAGCCGAGATTGCGCAGCACCTGCTGCGCACCGAGCGCGGGATTCAGGATCCATTGCCACACGAGCCCGGTCGCGACGAACGACATCGCGTACGGATACAGAAACACCGTGCGCAACGCGCCTTCCGCGACCACGCGCTGATCGATAAAGATCGCCAGCAGCAAGCCGATCACCATGCACGCGATGATGAAACACGCGCCATAGATCACGATGTTCTGCAGCGACGTCAACCAGCGGTCGTTGTGAAAGAGCCGCACGTACTGCGTGAAGCCCACGAAGTCGTGCGACGGAAACGTGTGCGAATTGCTGAGCGACACGCGCGCGGTCCAGACCATCGTGCCCAGGTACGTGAACACGACGGTCAGGAGCATCGGCAGCAAGGCCAGCCAGACCGCGATCGAAAACCGCCGGTTCAGCGGCTTGTTTCGCGGTTTGGGGTGCGACTTGTCCTGTGGTTTCGAACCCTCGGCTGGCAGCTTGAGCGCGTGCATGGCGAGGCCTAGCCCTTCAACGCGCTGGCGAACGCTTTCTGCGCGTCGTCGACGGACTCGTTCTTGTTCCAGAAGTTCGTCACGACGTCAGTCAGCGCACCCTGCGTATCGGGCGACAGCAGCATTTCCGGATTCGGCAACTGGCGCGACTTGTCCTTCATGATCGCGATGCCCTCCTTGGCGCAGACGTCGAGGCTGCTCGCGTCGACGTCAGACCGGATCGGAATCGAGCCCTTCTTCGCGCTGAACGCGACCTGCGCGGACGGCGAGGTCATCACCGTGGCGAGCAGATTCTGCGCCTTGATCGCCGACGCGCTGTCGGTCTTCGGGAACACGAAGACGTCGCCCGCGACCAGATACGGCGAACGCGGACCGAAGCCCGGGAAGCAGCCGAAGTCCTTGCCCGCCGTTTGATTCGCCGCGAC
Source organism: Paraburkholderia sp. UCT31 (assembly GCF_014397655.1). Classification (NCBI taxonomy): domain Bacteria; kingdom Pseudomonadati; phylum Pseudomonadota; class Betaproteobacteria; order Burkholderiales; family Burkholderiaceae; genus Paraburkholderia; species Paraburkholderia sp. UCT31. Next base: position 37,980 of record NZ_VZQP01000040.1, on the reverse strand, counting down.
GAACTCGCCCTTCGCCCAGTCGCCCATGATCTGAACGCCGGCCTTGCCCGAAGTCACGAGCGCGGTCGCGTCGTTCCAGTTGCGGCCAGGCGAGCCCGGATCGACGAAATCGTGCAGCCGCTTGAACGACACGAGCACCTTCTTGAACGCATCGGAGTTCACCGCGTTCTGATCGTGATCGCGATAGACCTTCATATACAGGTCCGGGCCGCCCACATCGGCGAGCACCGCGTCGAACGTGATCTTCTCCTGCCACGGCTGGCCGCCGAACGCGAGCGGAATCACGCCCGCGCTCTTCAGCTTGCCGAGATCGGCGATGAATTCGTCGTAGCTTTTGGGCTCGCTCGCGATGCCCGCTTTCTGGAACACCGGCTTCGAGTAGAAGAACCACGCGGGCATATGAATGTCGACCGGCGCCGCGTAGAAATGGCCCTTCACGCGGATACTGTCGAGAATCGACTGCGGGAAAATGCCGTTCCAGTTTTCTTTCGCGGCGACGTCGTCGACGTTATTCAGGAGTCCCTGGTCGATCAGATCGTGAAACTGCTTCGACGTATTGAACTGGGCGGCGGTGGGTGGATCACCGCCGACGATCCGGTTGATCGCGGTGGCGCGCGCCTGATCTCCGCCGGCGACTGCGTTGTCGACCCATTGGCCGCCGGCCTTGTCGTACGCGACGGCAAACTGCCGAATCGCGGCCGACTCGCCGCCCGAGGTCCACCAGTGAATCACGTTAGCCTTGAGCGGTTCCGCATGCGCGACGACGCCATACAGCGCCAGTGCCGCAACTACGCCTCGCAAGACCATTCTGTTGCTGTACATTCCGTCTCCTCCAGGCTGAGTGCCCGTGTGTCAAGTCGAAATACCAATCAGCTCCACCCGGTTTTACATCGTTGCTGCGTCGTTTTAATTGTGTTTATTGCGCTTGCGCGTTGCGATCTTCCAGGAATTTCGACACCAGCTCCGCGCTGCGCTTGACCGTACGCTTCTGCGTTTGGTAGTCGACGTGCACGATGCCGAAGCGCCGCTCATAGCCGAAAGCCCACTCGAAGTTGTCCATCAGCGACCACAGGAAATAGCCGCGCACGTCGACGCCCGCCTTGATCGCCTGATCGACCGCGGCGAGATGGCGCTTCAGGAACGAGATGCGCTGCGTGTCCTCGACGCGGCCGTCGATCACCTTGTCGTCCGATGCCATGCCGTTCTCGGTGATGTAGATCGGCGGCAGATTGGCATAGGTATCCCTGAAACCGGTCAACAGATCGCGAAGACCGTCAGGGTAAACCTCCCAGCCCATCTGCGTGCGCTCGACACCCTCGAGCGGCACCTCCTTGAAACCGTGCCCACCATCGCTCGCCACGTTGGTGCGGAAATAATAGTTGATGCCGAGAAAATCGAGCGGCGTATTGATCGTCCGCATGTCGCCTTCGAGCACGAGCGGCTCGCTGCCAGGCCACAACTCGAACAGGTCTTGCGGATACTCGCCCTTGAACAGCGGATCGAGAATCCACGCGTTGTGCTGAACTTCGAACAGCTCGGCCGCGCGACGGTCGGCGGCGCTGTCGCTATTCGGCGTGCCGCGCCCGACATTCGCGACGATGCCCTTGTGCGAGCGCGGATCGTTCGCGCGCAGCACCGGAATCGCGAGACCGTGCGCGAGCAGCAGATGATGCATGGCCTGCGCGGCGAAACGCAGGTTCGAGAGTCCCGGCGCGTGATGGCCGTTGCCGTAGCCGAGGTACGCCGAACACCACGGCTCGTTGAGCGTCGCCCACGCATCGACGAGGCCGTGCAGCTCGCGGCTCATCAGATCCGCGTAATCGACGAAACGGTACGCGGTTTCGCGATTGAGCCAGCCGCCGCGATCCTCGAGATGCTGAGGCAAATCCCAGTGATAAAGCGTGACGAAAGTCGTGATGTTCTTCTCTTTGAGCCGTCCGAGCAGGCGCTTGTAGAAGTCGAGCCCCTTGCGATTCGGCGTGCCGTTTTCGTCCATCACGCGCGGCCATGCGGTCGACAGCCGGTACGCTTCGAGGCCGAGGCCCGCGAGCAGGTCGACGTCCTGTTCCCAGCGATGATAGTGATCGCACGCGACGGCGCCGGTGTCGCCGGCCAACACCTTGCCCGGTGTGGCCGAGAACGTGTCCCAGATCGACGGCAGGCGGCCGTCTTCGTTGACCGCGCCTTCGATCTGATACGACGCGGTGGCCGCGCCGAGCAGGAAATCCTGGCGCCACAGCGACGAATCGGCGGGCGGTGTGAATGGATCGGTATGCGGGTCGCCGTGAGCGGCTGGACGGCCGGCGTCGATGATTGCGGATGCGTCGTTTACCACGGATTCTCTCCTGCCATGAGGTCGTTGAACCGGGTGTGGTGGAGCTCGAGGCGCTGGCGTTCGGACTTACTGTGAACGCTTAAGTGGAAGCGCTTCCACACTGTCCAGCGAACGATAGCAGCGGGGAAATCGGCGCAGCAATCCGGGTTTGTCTGGAGGGGTTTCTGGCATGCGTGCGAGGGTGATGCGGCGCGCATCGAGGTTGTCCGACTGCAACGGATAGTTGCGGCTTCCGACGAAAATCCCTGGCAGCCGTGCAACGCAAAGTCTCGGATCGCCGACAATCGGCTTATCCACTGAAGCATGGAAGACGATTGCGATGAGCGAATTCAATCTGTCGGAACTCTACCGCGGCTATATCGCCTGCCTGAACACGCAGGACTGGTCAAAGCTGCGAGACTTCGTTGGAGAAGACGTGAAGTACAACGGCCAACGAATCGGTTTGTCGGGCTATCGCGAGATGCTGGAAAGAGACTTCCGCGACATTCCCGACCTGCGCTTCGAGATTCAGATGCTGGTTTGCGAGCCGCCACATATCGCAAGCCGATTGCATTTTGACTGCACACCCATCGGCATGTTACTTGGGCTTCCCGTGCAAGGAAAACGGGTGGAGTTTTCCGAGAACGTCTTCTACGAGTTTGGTGACGGCAAGATCCAGCAAGTCTGGTCGGTCATCGATAAAGCCGCGATCGAGAGTCAGTTGTAGCGGCTCAGGGACACGCCGCGCTCAAACGCTTCGCGCGGCAATTCTGCCATGTGGGGAAATGCCGCGGTTATCAGAAACGCCCGCATTTCACTTCGATTCTTTTTATCGGGCGAATGCGCTCGTCTATGGCTCGTCGTCCTCGCGATCGGGGTCGACGTCGGGATCGAGCGGCGGCTCATCCGGGTCCTGCGATGGACCGACGTCGGGCAGATCCGTCTGCACGACGTCGGACTGATCCGGGCGGATCGGGTTTTCGTCCTTGTTCGGTGTGGTTGCCATGGCCGGTCCTCCTTAGGTCGTTGCCATGCTGAAGCGGCAGCAAGTTCCGCTCCCGATCCAGACGCGGCCATGCCCTGTCCGGTCACAAATCGAAGCCCATTTGCGCACGGCCAAGCTCGGTGAGATCGTCTGGCGTCGCGCGGCCGACGAAATCGACTTCGAAATGATCGGCCGGAAAATCCGGCGGGCTCCTGCCTTCGAGAAAGCCCGGCAGTTGCCGCTTCAGATACGCATCGTTCTTCGCGCAGCCCGGCAGCGAAGCGATATACATCACGTTGCTATAACCGTTGCCGCGATGCGCGTCCTCGACCGCGTGAATGACGTCGCTATGCCAGAACACGGTGTCGCCCGCCTGCATCAGCGGAATCGACGACAGCGCATGAAACAGCGGCGCGTGATAGTCGGACTTGATCGACAGCGCGCGCCCCGGCAGCGCTCCGCACAGATCGTCTTCGGCGACATCATCCTGAAGCGCGCGCAACAGGATGTAGACCATCGAGTTCGCCATTGGCACCAACTGCAGCGTGCCGTCGCCGGGACCCTGCGGCGTCAGCGCGGTCCAGCCTTGAAACGTGCGGAACATCGAGCAGACGGCCGGCGATGCGATCTCCTCGACTTCGGTTCGCCACGCGGCGTCGAACGGATCGTAGTCGCGCCAGTGGCCCGAGAACACATGGCGATAGACCTTGCGGAAGTTCGGCTCGATCCAGCGCTCGACCGAACCGCCGTCGCAATGCGCCGACAACCCGAGCGATTCCGAGCCGGGCGGCCGACGGCGCAGGCGGTCCGCATACACCGGCACATGGTTCGGATCGAAATGCACGCGCCCTTCGCTTTCGGTGCGCCACAGCCGGTTCAGGAACACGCGGGCCTGCGTGAGCTCGGTCGATTGCCGCGCGAGCACCTGCGGTATCGACCAGTACACACCGTAGATTTGCGGCTTGCTCGAGGCGAGCTGCCCAAAGTACCTGTCTTCCGCGCGATTCTGCAGCTTTGCGTCGAGGTCGTTGCGCTCGACGTAGTCGGCGATGTCCTGATCCCATTGCTCGACGAGCGACCGGTCGAACACCTTGCGGATCACACAGGCGCCGCGAGCTTTGACGAGCGCGATCTGCTCGTCGGTGACCCGGTTCGTCACGATGTCGGCGAACTGGATTTCCGGAATGACCGGCTCGCCGCGCTCGCGCAGCGTCGCGATTCGCTCCGCCTCCTTCGTCATCGCCGCTTCGACGTCGGCGAACACGTCGCGGTAGTTCGGCAGCATCGCGCGCAGTTGGCGCTTCGCTTGACGGATGGCTGCCGGCAGGTCGTCGATTTGCAAGGCCATTGCATCGTCTCCATGTGGTTTCCGATGCTTGAAGCGTACGCGAACGATCGCCGCCTGCGTGATACTATCCGGTCAAAGATTTGACGATTTCGGACATGAAAGCCGCTTTTGAACATGTGGATTTTGGCCGGGACTGTTCGGTCAGGGTTTACCACCGCAGGCTGCCCCGCATCCCTTTCGAATGGCACCACCATCCCGAGTACGAGCTGACGCTGACGATGAACAGTCAGGGCAAGCGGTACATCGGAGACTCCGTCGCGACCTACGGCGCGGACGATCTGGTGCTGGTGCCGCCGAATCTGCCGCACACTTGGGCCTCGAACCGTTCGATCGACGCGGCGCACCCGCAGGTCGCGATCGTCGTATGGTTCGACGGCGCGTGGGTGCGGCGACTCGCCGATGTCTGCCCCGAATACAACGGACTTTGCGACCTGTTGCGCAGAGCGGCCTGCGGCCTCGCGTTCGAAGACGGTGCCGGCACACGCATGCGCGAACACCTCGACCGCCTGCTGTCCGACAAACCGCGCGAACGCTTGCAGGCGGCGCTCGATGTACTGGATCTGCTGTCGGCGCTCCCCGCCACGCCGCTCGCGTCCCCAAGCGCATTCGACGCGCGAACCGGCACGCCGACTGGCCACGAATCCGATCAGATCAATCGCGTGCTCGCGTTGATCGAAACACAGTTCGCGTACCCGCTTCGGCTTTCCGCGCTGGCCAAGGCGTCGGGGCTTTCCGAGCGCTCGTTGACGCGCCATTTCACGCAGCATCTTGGCGAGAGCGTCGGGCGCTACCTGACGCGCGTACGAATCGGCCACGCATGCCGGATGTTGACCGATACGCAAGCGCCGATTTCCGTCATTGCGACGCGCTCCGGGTTCGCAAACGTGGCGAATTTCAACCGGCAATTCAAAGCCGCCAAGGACATGACACCGGTTGAATTCAGGCAGCAGTTCGCGGGCGCGCGGCGGGCGGAGCAACAGATTTCGCCAATGCTCACCGAGCGCTCGCCTTCTCTGCAGAGACTTCGCAACAAAGGAGACGGCAAGCGGATGTCTCGGCCCGCGCGTGCAGGCCGGCAGTCCGAATGACCGGACTACTCGGCGAGCAATCCCTACAGGCGCCAGACATTTTTTGCACGTCCGGGGGAGTACTTGCAGCAAGGGTGGGGCCAGGGATTTTATGGCGCAGACTATGCGCTGGCGGCGAAATTTCAACGCGACGGCAACGCGCGGCTGGTCGACTGCAATACCCGACTCTGGAGGCACTCCATGAACGAACAAGCGATACGTGAAGCCTTGAACGCACACTGGCGAGCGTCGGCGGACGGCGATCTCGACGCCGAACACGCTATCTACGCCGACGATGCGATCTGCGACTATCCTCAATCAGGCGAGCGAATTCATGGACGAACCAATTTGCAGGCTCTGCGCGGCCATCATCCCGGCAAGCCATCGGGTTTCGCGATCAGGCGAATTCAAGGCGAGGGCAATCTGTGGATCACCGAGTACACGATCAACTATCAGGGGCGCATCGCTTACACGGTTAGCGTGATGGAGTTCCGCGCAGGCAAGGTCGTCCACGAGACGCAGTATTTTGCTGATCCGTTCGAGGCACCGGATTGGCGGAGTCAATGGGTTGAGCGGACCGCGTGAAAAAACGCGCGGCGGCCGTGTAGGACCAAGGTCCGATTGATGACAAACGCGCGCATGCGACTATGCTTCGAGGGGGCTGAAGCCCGAACTTGACGAGGTTCGCTATGCGGCAGGCCAAGATCGTTATCGTCGGCGCGGGGCTGGTCGGGGGATCGGCAGCCCTGCTCGTGGCATTGGCCATTCCGAGTGCGAAAGTCGTCATGATCGATGTCGCGCGGGTGCGCGCTGAGGGACAGGTTCTCGATCTCGCCCACGCCGCGGCATTCTGGGGGCACAGCCGTTTTCGCGCAGGGGACTACGAAGACGCGCGTGACGCCGACATCGTCGTGATCACGGCCGGCGCCGGCGTCAAACCCGGCGAGACTCGCCTGCACCTTGCCAGAACCAATGCGGACATCGCGACCGAAATCGTCGGGCGGATCGCGCCGCTCGCGCCCGACGCCATCTATCTGATCGCGACCAACCCATGCGACGTGCTGACCGGCGCCGTTTACGACCAATTGCGTTGCGAGCGCGAGCGCGTCATCAGCACGGGAACCTCGCTCGATACCGGGCGGCTGCGCTCCCTGCTGTCCGAGCGGCTCGGCGTGGTGGCCTCCGCGATTCACGCCTATGTGCTCGGCGAGCACGGCGAATCGGCCGTGATCCAGTGGTCCGCCGCAACGGTCTGCGGCATGCCCCTCGAGACCTTCCTGACGCGCAACGGCAAGGAGCTGGGCCCCGCCAGCAGGGATCTGATCCTGCGCTCCGTCCACGAGGCGGCGAAGCTCATCAAGGAAGGCAAAGGCGCCACCCATTACGGCATCGCCAGCGCGATAGGAAGGATCTGCGAGGCCATCGTGCACGACACCGATCTGATTCTCACGGTTGGCATCGTCCAGCCCGAAGTGGAAGGCGTACCGGACGTGTGCGTGTCGCTGCCAATGGTCGTCAATGGCGCGGGCGCGCGGTTGATCGCCTATCCGGAACTCGACCCTATCGAGCGCGAGACCTTGCTAGGTAGCGCGCGCATCGTCAAGGACGCGACGGAAAGCGTGCTCCACGAGCGGTGACGCCTTCCCGCGCACTCCGAAAATACCCAACCACGCCGGCACGAGGTCCATCATGGCTCCTACACCTGCCAAGGTTTCACGGCCCACCAGCTCGCCTCCCGCCACGCCGAAGCCCTCGGTCGGACTGCCGGCCGGCGTCTGGAAATATCTGGTACCGATCGCGGTCGGCGTCGCGCTGTGGTTTCTGCCCGCGCCCGCCGGCCTCCAGCCGAAGGCGTGGCATATGTTCGCCGTGTTCGTCGCGACCATTGCCGGCATCATGACCGCCCCGCTGCCGATGTCGGTGGTTGCCATCATCGGCTCGACCATTGGCGTGCTCGTCGGCGTTCTGTCGTTTGCCGACGTCACCAAATCCACCGGCACCGACCTCGTATGGCTCGTGATGCTCGCGTTTTTCATTTCACGCGGCGTGATCAAGACCGGCCTTGGCCGCCGGATCGCGCTTCTGTTCATGCGATTGCTGGGAAAGCGAACGACGGGGCTCGGCTACGGGCTCGTGTTGACCGAACTCGTGATCTCCCCCGCGATGCCGAGCATCACCGCGCGCGCGGGCGGCGTGATGTTGCCGATCACGCGAGCCATTTCCGAAGTGCTGGGCAGTCACGCCGACGATCCGGAATCACGCGTGAAGGTGGGACGCTACCTGATTCTCTGCGCCTTCCACGCGAACATCATCACGGCGGGCATGTTCATCACGGCAATGGCGGGCAATCCGCTGGCGGTCAGGCTGGCCGCGGACCAGGGCGTGTCGATCAGTTGGCTCGACTGGGCGGTGGCGGCGTCGATCCCCGGTCTGCTGTGCCTCGCCGTGATTCCGATCGCCATGCTGTGGATCGCCCCGCCGCAGGTCAGACGCACCCCCGATGCCACCGACCTCGCGCAACGAGAGCTCACGACGATGGGGCCCATCTCGGTCAAAGAAATCATCATGGCGTGCATCTTCGTCGGCTTGCTGGTGCTGTGGGTGTTCGGCGACGATCTCGGCGTCGGCGCGACGCTCGCGGCGGCGATCGGCGTTTCGTTGCTGTTCATCAGCGGCGTGCTGACCTGGCAGGACGCGCTGAACGAGAAGTCCGCCTGGGACACGATGATCTGGATCGGCCTGCTCATCATGCTGGCCTCCAAGCTCAACGAATATGGCATGGTGAGCTGGTTCGGCAAGGAATTCGGCGCGCATCTCGCGGGCTTTCCGATGCTGGCGGTCTATATGATGGTGGCGGCGATCTACGTTTACATTCACTACTTTTTCGCCAGCGCCACCGCGCATATCAGCGCGCTGTTTCCGCTCTCCATGGCACTGATGGTCGCCGCCGGCGTCCCGCCCTTCGTCGCCGCAGTCTCGCTCGGGATTCTGAGCAATGTGAACGGCTGCCTGACGCAATATGGCATCGGCTCCGGTCCCGTCATGTTCGGCGCGGGCTACGTGACCCAGGGCGAATGGTGGAAGGCGGGATTTTTGATGAGCCTGTTTTACATGGTGGCCTGGCTGGTCGTTGGGCCGCTTTGGTGGAAGGTGCTGGGGCACGTATGAGAGATTCGCGCCGGAGCAAGATGGAGCGCAACGTTCCAGATCGAGTCTGATTGGATAACATAAGGCCGCGAAACTTCGCTTGCAGATGCTGTATCGTGAGCGCCTACGCCCTTGCATAGGTCCACGATCTCCGTCCAGACGTCTCAGATGATTCCGCTCCACCGCAATCCAGCTTTCTATCAGCTCCTTGCCGACAGCTACGCCCAGCGGCTTGGTCGTCCGCTGGTGCCGCAGGCCATGCCCGTGGACGAAGCAACCGAATGGCTCTACGAGAGTGCCCCATTCGCGGTACTCGCGCACAACACCGATCCCGACCCGCTCTTTATTTACGGCAACAAGGCCGCACAGCGCCGCTTTGGATACAACTGGGATGAAATCACCCGACTGCCGTCCCGACTCTCAGCCGAGGCCCCTAACCGCGAGGAGCGGCAGCAATTCCTGGCACGCGTCCAGCGGCTGGGCTACGAGGCGGGCTACAAGGGCGTGCGTGTCACTAAGTCCGGCCAGCGCTTCATGATCGAAGAAGCCACGCTGTGGCAACTTCGCGACGCGGACGGCAAACTGCACGGCCAGGCCGTTGTCATCCCGCGGACGCGCGACATCTGATCTCATGCCAACGGTTGATGCGTGAGCCTACTGCCGCGAAACCACGAGACGAGATACCCGCGACGAAGACCTTTGTGGGGTCGATCTGATAGCGCTGAACTTTTTTTGTGATCGTGGACGTGGCCGATCCGGCATCCGCGATGGGGCTCGAGGTGGCGGCTAACGCTGTTGCCTGTGCAGACTGCCGGTCCACTTGCATCCGTACTGGCCGAATCGCCACCGCCACGCATCCGAGGAGACCGATCGCTGACACGGTTGCCGACGCTAACCGTTGGCCTAACGTCATCGTCATCATGGTCGAACTGCTCATCGTTCACAGCGAGTCGCAGCAGTAGGGGCGAATGAGCGAGATTGCGGCTCGGCCAAAGCAGTGCCTTTAGGTGGCAGCAGAGGCCTACTTGATTGCCTTGCTTGTCGGCGTCACGCGCGGATCGTCGCACAGTCGCTGGCAGCCCCCCGTGCATAACGGCATGAGACCCACGCTAAGCTGTAGATATCCACTGCGCCCAGTGCTATCTTTTGGATAAGGCAATTTCTCCAGATGAGAGTCAACATATATATATTGCGGCTTTATACCAAGTTCAATCAAAAATTCTTTTAGCAGCTTACCCCGCGACTCTGCCAGTTCTTTAGCATTGGCTTCCCCAACGTAAGCGTTTGCGACGATTTGGGCTTGAATCTCAACATTGGGCCATTGCCGGGCATTCAATACCATGCTCACCATTTTTAGACGGTAGGTGTTTGGAATTCCTTGGTAGTTCAGTGGAACGCTTTCGGTCAAATCTTCTGATATCGTGCAAGCCATCAATTGCTGCGATACAGCAAAAGAGAATGCAAAAAAAACGGATAAAATAAATTTTTTGATCATATTACCAAATCTTCCTTTCGGAAAATTCACTGAGGGTATCAAAATGGGCAATATAGCACGCGAAATTGTCTGCATTCCTGCATGCCCCCTCTGGATCAGTTTGCGCCCAATAACCAATACCAGGTCCAAAACCATAAACTACATCGTCTGAATCGAATGTATCAACATAGTGCGTACATTCATGAATCAAGACCTTCAACTTGCAATTTGTCGAAACATCAACATCAGGAAGGGTACAAAAATGTGGATAGATTGCGATTATTCTACGTGCCGAATCCGGCTTGCATACTGCCGCATCGTTGCCCCCTCTATCGGGAGCTATTGCACACGAAATCTGCATGCCCTTCTGTTCGTCCCACCGAATGATCTTCTCGGGTTTTAGCTGCTGCATCGCGGTTGCCAGCCTGGGCAGGCCGAAACTCAATCGATTGTGGATAAATTGATCGCTCCGGCCAAACCAGCGTTTCACCCGGTCTTGCGTCGGCTTATCCCACCGCGCAACATCAGCAATACGCTCATTTATGAGAACCAACGCTGTGTCTCGCAAACGCATTATTAGCTTTCGAAACTCGGCGTTGCTCATATTTTCACATATTGGCAACGTATTGATTACGACATTGGATATTGAACCAGGAGTTGTATTGGTAATGGCTGTGCCGACCTCGGTCCATTCTTCATTCTCGTCGGTCTTGAGGTATTGGCTATGTTTGCTCAAAAAGTCATTTGTCATCTGTTCTCCCATAATAAAAGACTTAGCTGCTGTCCGCCGCTATGACCCGGCAACATCGATAAAAAGCTGCTTTGCGTTACCTGTTGAAACACGCTGGGTGCGCCCCTGAGCATCCGTGACGCCTTTCGCAAGGACCATCGAACCGACGCGTATGCGGTAACGCACCCGCCTGTCGCTTGCCCGTGGAGTCTCTTAACTCGAACTGCTCATTGAACCGTTTGGGGGCACGCTCGCGACAATCGCACGCCCATGCGTAACCCAGGGCTTCGGCCATGTCGTAACCGTTTGAATACGACTTCAGCCTATCGAACGGAAACCATTCGCCGGTTTCGGCGTTCAGCGCCATGGCGAACGGCATTGGCGGGAAGTTTGTGTAGATTGAATAGGTGATACGGCAAAGCTGGCACTCTTCCTTTCCGCCGGTTTCATCCTGTTTCCGCTGTCCCATTTGACCTCTTCTGATTTTCCAGAAAACACCCGACGAATTAACCATCTAAAGGTGACTCGGTCAACGACATTAATTTGAGATTAAAACTTTTTGACAAAAATTCACGATGAACTCGGGCATCTCATTTTTAAGCTCATCTTTCGGATGAGTCTCTTTTACATGGTTGCATGGCTGGTTGTTGGCCCGCTCGGGTGGAAAATGCTGGGCATATATGAATGATTGGCGCCGAGTCTCGGGATGCATCGAACGTGGGCATCGCCGCACTATTCACACGATGTCGCCACCGGAACTCTGCCGCCCAACTCGTCGAAATGAGTCGATCTGAAAAGCGACGGAGCCGATCTTCAATGCACCTTCGGTGGTCGACAGGAATCCGACCGTGCGCCGTCGAAAGCTCGGAACGCTCGTTCGGAGTTCGACCGGCCGGGCCCTATCACAGCAATGGCTTATCGGAGAACTCGATGGCTACGAACACTTCAGTGTGGTGATGGTTTCGGTTCCGGAGATCGACTATCTCGATCTGTCGACGAGAGGGCCACGCGTGGCACGACCATTGGATCGCGCCGTGAACGAAGCTTGCACGTTGTCACCCTCTACTTACCGCCGTCTTCAATCCCCCGCCGATCATCCCTGGAAACCGCCAGTCTCGAAGATTCCCCGATCATAAGCTTCGCAATAAGCCTTCCAGTCCGCCGCGACCTGCGCCTCACACTGCGTCGCAAGATCGATCAACGGCAGTTGCCAATCGCGCCGACTGCCAAACGCGATCAGATCGTCCGCGATCGCCGACTTCTGCCGCCCTCCGCTGCGCAGATGCGCCCACGCGCTCAACTCGGCCATGCTGTTGATCACTGCCTCGAGCCGCGGCAGCTTGCCGTCCCAGTCGGCAAGCGCGACGCGATCTTCCGATGGCTGCAAACTCCGCAGCACATAGGAGCGCTGGTTGAATTCCACCGCGTGCAAAAAGGCCTGCGAGACCGCCTGATTGCGCCGCTGCACTTCGACGACACGCTGCGCCTCGGTCTGCCACTTCGGCTGCGTCGCCGTCACGTGCGCACTCACCGATGACGGCAGCGCCTCTTTCAAATCGATCAGGTAGTTGCCATCGGGCGAGCCCTTGCCCTCGACCAGAATCACATAGCGATCGACACCGAGGCTGCCCGTCCCCGCAATGCGGCGCGCGACATCGAGCGTGCGGTAGAACTCGGGATTCGGCTCCGTCACCGCGAACTGCTGCATGAACTGCGCGACCGCGGCACGCCGTTCATCGCTGACGGGCAGCGCTTTCTTGCCGTCGACCTTCAGCATGCGCGTTTTGCCCTTGAGCACCGTGCGACGGTCCAGATGCGCGGCGCGCGTGCGGCTCGCGAGCGCGACGAACAGATCGCGCACCATGCCGGTCGCGGTCTCCGCTTCGATCCAGCGCGACTTGCCGTACGCGAGCGCGGCGCCGTAGGCATCGAGAGCGGTGTGGCACAGCGCGAGCGCTTCAGCGCGGCTCAGCTTCAGGTTGGCCGCGCCGACCAGCACGCTCGTCAACAGACGCACGAGCTCGTACGGAACCGGCGCGAGACAAGCTTCGTCGAAGTCGTTGTTGTCGAAGTAGACGAGGCGATTGTCGCCCTTGTAGCTGCCGAAATTTTCGAGGTGCATGTCGCCGCAGATCCAAACGTGCGGCGCGTCGTCGAGTACGTTCGCGCGCGGCAGACGCGCATAGAACAGATGGCAGGTGCCGCGCAGAAACACGAACGGCGAGCCGCGCATGGCTTTGTATTTCATCGCGAGTCGTTCGGGGTCCCGCCCGGCGTTGAAGTTGGCAATGATCTTTGCGATATCGGACATAGCGGGTTCCGTTGAATGGGCAAGCTCGACGTGAGCTCCATGCCTGCTGCTGTGACCTCGGGGCGTGCCGCGAATTCAATGCGCGTTCAACCCGGATGCAGTGACGTGGCTGTCGTTGCTTGTCGCGGCAGTGGCGATCGGTGGGCTGCTTGCCTACGGGTATCGCCAGTGGGCGCGCTCGACAGGCTCGAACTTCGAGTTCTATGCGTCGTTGTTGGCGTTCAACGCGACCGCGCTCCTGTTGCTGACGAACGCGCTATGTTGGTTCGAATACATGTCCAATGTCATCAATGTGTCGCATCCATTGTGCTTACGACCTGCTGGACTCACCCCTCTCCACCGAACCTGCGCCGATACGCCCCCGGACTCGTCAACGCGATCCGGCGAAAATGCCGCCGCAACGACTCCTCCGACCCGAACCCCGCCAGCTCGGCGACGCGCGCTATCGGCAGCGGCGTCGCGGCTTCGAGCAACTCACGCGCAAGCGCGACGCGCTCCCTGACGAGCCATTCATAAGGCGCCATGCCGGTCGCGTCGCGGAACTGCCGTTGCAGCGTGCGCGGGCTCATCGCCGCGCGCCCGGCGAGCGAGCGCAGCGTATGCGGCTCGGCCGCATGGCTGCGCACCCAGTCCATCAGCTTCGCGATACGTCCGCTTTCGTCGGGCGGCATCGGGCGCGGCACGAACTGCGCCTGGCCACCCTCGCGATGCGGCGGCACCACGAGCCGTTGCGCGACGCGATTCGCGACCGCGCCGCCATGATCGCGCCGCACCAGATGGAGCAGCATGTCGAGCCCGGCCGCCGATCCCGCCGACGTGATCACCTGCCCTTCATCGACATACAGCGCGTCGGGCTGCACACGCAGTTGCGGATAGCGCTGCTGCAACTTGTCCGCGTAGCGCCAGTGAGTCGTCACGCTCTTGCCGTCGAGCACGCCGGCCGCCGCGAGCATGAACACGCCCGAGCAGATCGAGCAGAGCCGCGCGCCACGCTCGTAAGCCGCGCGAAGCTTGCGCAGCAGCGCGGCCGGCGGCACCTCGTCGGCATCGCGCCAACCCGGAATCACGATCGTGTCGGCGCTCGCGAGCAGCTTCAGCGTGTACGGCGCGGCCAGCGTGATGCCGCCCGCCGCGCGGATCGGACCGGGCTCGCTCGCACAGACCGCGAAGCGATACCACGGCACGCCGAGCTCGGGACGCTCGAGCGCGAACAGTTCGGTCACGCAGCCGAATTCGAAGGTGCAAAGCCGGTCGTAGGCCAGCGCGACGACGAGATGATTGTGCATGGCGCAATGTTACCGAAGATTGACGATCACGCCACTTACCGGGCGACCCGCCGCTCGTCACAATCGACCGTGCCTGAAACGCGCGCGCCCCACCACCCGATCAACTCACCCCTGCTGCCATGACTCACGACAACCTCACCACCGTCCCGAACGCCGTCACCGCGATCCCCGCCGCCGACAGCGCCGCCGCGCTAGCGCACTTCCAGGCGTCGCTGCGCTTCGAAACCGATTGCACCGACGTCCACGCCGCGCTCGCGAGCGGCGCGCCCGGCTTCGTGCTGCTCGACGTGCGCAGTCCCGCGCTGTTCGCGCAGGGCCACGTGCCGGGCGCGCTGAATCTGCCGCACGGCAAGATCGTCACGTCGAAGCTCGCGGCTTATGCGCCGGACACGCTGTTCGTCACCTACTGCGCGGGCCCGCACTGCAACGGCGCGGCGCGCGGCGCACTGCGGCTCGCCCAGCTGGGGCGGCCCGTCAAGCTGATGGCGGGCGGCGTCACCGGCTGGCTGGACGAAGGCTTCCCGCTGAGCCGCGAGGACGCCGATCCGCCGTCCGATCCACGCTCGGATGCATAGCGTGACTCGCAATCCGACACGCGTTCCAGCGCGGCATCCGCCGCCGTCCGCGCGCCGGTTTTGCCCCCTGTTCGCAAATCGCAAATAAGTTGAACAAAAGTTCGAAAAGTACCGATAACATGTCCAGCCGGACTCCTCCCGGCGGACCCAATATGCAGAGTTCATATAATTTCTGGCTCGTCGCGATTTCGTTCGCGGTCGCGACCCTCGCGTCGTACACCGCGCTCGATCTGACGGGCCGCATCTTCCTGCTCGGCTCGACGCGCCGGCGGCATGCATGGCGGCTCGGCGGCGCGTTCGCGCTCGGTGTCGGCATCTGGTCGATGCACTTCGTCGCGATGCTCGCGTTCTCGCTGCCTATCCCGCTCGGGTATGACCTGGCGACGACCGCCTGCTCGCTGGCCCTCGCGATCGGCGCTTCGTATCTGGCGCTCTCGCTGACGACCCAGCAGCGCCTGACGCCGGTCCGGCTGCTGACGGGCGGCGTGGCGATGGGGATCGCTATCGCCGGTATGCATTACACCGGGATGGCGGCGCTGCGCATGGCGCCCGCGATCCACTACCAGCCGGCATGGTTCGCGGCCTCGATCGCGATCGCGATCGGTGCGTCGAGCGCCGCGCTGTGGATGGCGCGCGCGCTCAGCAACGAACACGAGCGCCATATCGCGCGCAAACGTCTCGCCGCGGCGCTGGTGATGGGCGTCGCGATCAGCGGCATGCACTACACCGGCATGGCCGCCGCCGACTTCGCGCCGGGCGCGATCTGCGGCGCGGCCAACGACATGAACGCGCGATGGCTCGCCACCTCGCTGATCCTGCTCACGTTCGCGGTGCTGATCGTCACGCTGATGCTGTCGCGCTTCGACGTGCGCACCACCTTCCTGCTCGGCGCGGTGTCGCGGCTGAACGGCCAGATCGTGCGGCTCGCGACGCTCGACGCACTGACGGGCCTGCCGAACCGCGCGACGCTGACCGAGCGGATCGAACGCGCGATCAGCGGCGCGCGTCGCCAGCGTACGTCGTTCGCGGTGCTGTTCATGGATCTCGACGGCTTCAAGACGATCAACGATTCGCTCGGTCACTCGGCTGGCGACGCGGTGCTGTCCGCATTCGCGCAACGCCTGCAGCAATGCGTGCGTTCGAGCGACACCGTCGCGCGGCTCGGCGGCGACGAGTTCGTCGTGCTCACGGAACATCTTACGTGCGGCGACGACGCGGCCGCGCTCGCCGACGGCGTGCTTCACCGGATGCGCCAGGGCACGTGGAGCGACGAACAACCGCTGCAGGTGATGCCGAGCATCGGCATTGCGCTCTATCCGCGCGATGGCGACAGCGTCGAGACGCTGCTCCAGCACGCGGACGCCGCGATGTACGAAGCGAAGCGCGCCGGCCGCGGCACCTACCGCTTCTTCGAGCGCAGCATGAACGAGGCCGCCACGCGCACGCTGCGGATCCAGCAAGTGCTGCACGACGCCTTCGCGAATGATCGTTTCTCGCTGCTGTTCCAGCCGAAGTTTCAGCGCGGCGGCGAGGCGCTCGCGGGCGCCGAGGCGCTGATCCGCCTGCACGATCCGGAGATGGGCGCGCTGATGCCGGCCGAGTTCATCCCGGTCGCCGAGCGCTCCGGACAGATCGTGCAGATCGGCTACTGGGTCGTGCGCGAAACCTGCCGGCGCATTCGCGGCTGGATCGAACAGGGCCTGCCGGCGATGAAGGTGGCGATCAACCTGTCGCCGCGTCAGCTGTTGCAACCGGACCTCGTCGAGACGATCCTCGACATCGTCAGGAGCGAGGACGTCGCGTGCGAGCAGATCATGTTCGAGATCACCGAGACCGTAGCGATGCAGGATGCCGCGCGCACCGTCGAAGTAATCCGCGCGTTTCAGGCGAGCGGCTTCGACATCTCGATCGACGACTTCGGCACCGGCTATTCGAGCCTCGCGTATCTGCAGCGCTTCCAGGTGAAGCAGTTGAAGATCGATCGCTTCTTCATCAACGGTCTCGACGCGAACGGCGCCGCGGGCAGCGCAATCGTGTCGGCGATCATCGCGCTCGCGCACTCGCTCGAAATGGACGTGGTCGCCGAGGGCGTCGAAACCCAATCGCAGCTCGACAAGCTGTGCTCGATGATGTGCGACGAAGTGCAGGGCTACCTGCTCGGCAAGCCGATCAACGCCGACGACTTCGGCGCAATGCTCCGCGGCAGAACGATGGCCGCAAGCGGAGTCTCTATCTGAGCAGCGTCTCCCCCAACGCCGCGAGCCGTTCGGTCAACGCCTCGCTCGCACGCGTCATCGGCAAACGCAATTCGTTGCGCACCCATCCCCTCGCCGCGAGCAGCGCCTTCACCGGCGCGGGATTCGGTTCCGCGAACGCGAGTTGGATCTGCGGCACGAGCGCGTGAAAAATGCGTCGTCCTTCGTCGAGCTTCCCCTGCGTCAACGCGCGATAAAGCGCGACGAAACGCTCGGGCCGCCAATGCGCCGACGCCGCGATCGCCCCGCTTCCACCCGCGCACACCGTCGAGAAGAGCTCGAGGTCGTTGCCCGCGAGCACTTGCAGACGGCCGTCGCGAATCAACGCGAGCGTCGTGTCGAGCGAACCGGCGCAATCCTTGATCGCCTGAATTCGCGGATGCACGGCGAGCGTCAGCAGCGTGTCGAGCTCGAGCCGCACGCCGGTGCGTTGCGGAATATCGTAGAGCACGACTGGATGCACGCTCGCGTCCGCGAGCGCGCTGAAATGCGCGACGATGCCGTCCTGCGAGGGCCGACGAACCAGCTCGCGCGGAGGAAAACGCTTGACTTCTACGCGCCGGAAACTAATATACGCACCGCGTACATCAACGCGTTTTGCTGCCTTACTCCCGCCGACCCCACTTTTGCGACAGGTGCCCTCATGAGCGTTCCGCAACAAGCCTTCCTACGCGATGCGATGCGTCGCCTGAACATGACGCGCGATACGTTCGCTAACCGCATCGGCGTGTCGCGCCGGGCGCTGGATACGTGGCTGCTGCCGGACGACTCGCAGGAATCGCGGGCGATGCCGGAAATCGTCGAGCGTTTCGTGTCGGAGATCGTCGCGAACACGGAGCCGGGCGAAGGATATACGCAAAGCGTAGACTCGCAATCGCTCGCAAGCCAGATTCTGTTCGAAGGCAAGCCGCAGCTGCTGTCGGTCGATCAGTTTTCGCGCGACTCGGTCGAGGCGCTCTTTCGCGTCGCCGACATCATGCAGCCGATCGCCCGGCGCCGCAAAATCTCGCGCGTGCTCGAAGGCGCGGTGCTCGGCAATCTGTTCTTCGAGGCGAGCACGCGTACCCGTGTGAGCTTCGGCGCGGCGTTCTGCCGGCTCGGTGGCTCGGTGTGCGACACGACCGGCTTCACGTTTTCGTCGATGGCGAAGGGAGAATCGATCTACGACACGAGCCGGGTGATGAGCGGCTATGTCGACGCGCTGGTGATCCGCCACCCGGAGCAAGGCTCGGTGGCCGAATTCGCGCGCGCGACCAACGTGCCGGTGATCAACGGCGGCGACGGTCCCGGCGAGCATCCGAGCCAGGCGCTGCTCGATCTCTACACGATCCAGCGCGAGTTCTCGCGGCTCGGCAAGATCGTCGACGGCGCGCACATCGCGCTGGTCGGCGACCTCAAGTACGGACGTACCGTGCATTCGCTCGTGAAGCTGCTGGCGCTCTATCGCGGCATCAAGTTCACGCTGATTTCGCCGCCGATGCTCGAATTGCCGGGCTATATCATCGAGCAGATTTCGCGCAACGCTCACGTGATCGAACAGACGCACGACCTGCGCACTGGCTTGCGCGGCGCCGACGTCGTATACGCGACGCGCATCCAGAAGGAGCGCTTCACCGACGAATCGTTCGAAGGCTACACGCCCGACTTCCAGATCAACCAGGCGCTCGTCGATAGCGTGTGCGGCGCCGAAACACTGATCATGCACCCGCTGCCGCGCGACAGCCGGCCCGGCGCGAACGATTTGAGCACCGACCTCAATCACGATTCGCGGCTCGCGATTTTCCGGCAGACCGACAACGGCATTCCGGTGCGGATGGCGATTTTCGCGGTGCTGCTCGGCGTCGACAAACAGGTCCAGCATTCGATGCGCGATGCCGCGTGGCGCCCGCCGGTCTACCTGGGACCTGACGACGCGGTGTTTCACGGAATCGATTGACGCGGATAGCCGTCCGCCGTCAGGCCGCGGCCGCGGCCGCGGCCCGCGCGTCACGCATTTCGCGCGCCGCCTGCCTGAACGTGCCAGCAAAGAACAGCACCTGATATTTGACCGCGTTCGACCAGTACTTCCACGTATGGCCACCGGGCCGCTCGGCATAATCGTGCGGCACGCCGAGTTCGACGAGCCGCTCGTGCAGCAGCCGGTTCGACTGCACGAGCGAGTCGTTCACGCCGCAATCGATCGTCAGCGCGATATGGTCGCGGCCGAAATCCTCCGCACTCGCGACGATCGCCTTGCTGTTCCAGAAGTCCGCATATTGCATCGGGTCGCCGAACACCCGCTCGATGCCGGGCTCGTCCTCGCTGCCGCGCGGGTCCACCGCACCGCTGATGCTGCCCGCCGCGCCGAACGCGTCGGGCCTGTCGAGCGCGATGCGTAGCGCGCCGAAGCCGCCCATGCTCAAGCCCGTGATAGCGCGCGCCTGCTTCGTCGCGATCGTGCGGAAATGGCTGTCGATATAGGCCACCACTTCCGTACCCACGTAGGTTTCGTAGCGGCTGCGCGGATCGACGGGGCTATCGATGTACCAGCTGTCGCGGCCGCCGTCGGGCATCACGAGGATCACGTGATAGCGGTCGGCGAGCTTGCCGATATGCGAATTCGCGGTCCAGTCCGTGTAATCGCCGCCCGAGCCATGTAGCACGTAGACGACCGGAAAGCGCGCGGCCTGGTTGCCACGCGCGTATCGATCGGGCAGCACGACGGTTGCGTCGAACGTACGATGCATCGCCGCGCTCGGAATCGTGACGACGCGCGACTGGAACGCCCACGCCGGCGATGCGATCAGCATCAGAATGAGCCAGAACGTATGGACTGGATTCATGGTGAGTCGCCCCTTGCGCTTGCTTGCGGCTGCTTACGTTCGTCAGGCATCCGAAGAAGAGCGCCCCGGCATGCCTCGGCCTATGTCCGCGAACGACTGTAGCAATGGCGACTTACAGCCAAATTTCAGCGAAACATACGATCCAGTCAGGCTTCGGTCGCTTCATCGGCTTCAGTTGCCGTCTCTGCGCCCGCATCTTCAACGTGCGCGGCAAACCCCACCCGCCCCGGCGCCAGATCGTCCCGCAATGTGAGCGCCGGAATCTCATACGCGCCGCCGTTCTGCGGCAGGAACGCGATCGGCGCGGCCGTCCACAGCGTGTCGAGCCGTCGCCCGAGCGCCTCGCTGACCTCGGCATACTTCGCCTCGTCGACGCGGCTCGTGCGATAGACGACGAACGGCGGCAATATCTCGAAGCCGGGGTAATACAGCACACCGTGCTGGATCGGGAACAGCACGTCGTCGATCGGACCGTTGATGCCGCGAGCGCTGTAGTGCGACTCCCAGCCGCCCGTCGTGACGATCAGCATCGCGCGCTTGCCCGCGAAACGGCCCTCGCCATAACGCTCGCCCCAGCGCGCATCGGAATGCTCGCCGACGCCATACGCGAGACCGTACGCATAGACACGCTCCACCCAGCCCTTCATGATCGCCGGCATCGAGAACCACCACAGCGGAAACTGCAGGATCACCGCATCGGCCCACTTCAGCTTGTCCTGCTCACGCGCGATGTCCTCGCTCTGCAAGCCGTTCTCGAACGCATGCTTCGATTCGAGCGACGCGAAGAAGCGCTCGCCGCTGTGACGCTCGCTGGTGTCGTGTGCGTCTAGCGACGCTTTCCAGTTCATCGCGTACAGATCGGACACTTGCACCGTATGGCCGGCGCGTTCGAGATGGCGGACAGTGAAGTCCTTCAGCGAACCGTTCAACGATTTCGGTTCGGGATGCGCATAGATGATGAGAACGTTCATGATGGGACCTTCGTGGCTGAAAACAGTCACGATAGGCATCGCCGAGGTATATTGGAAATGAATTCCCAATATGTCAGGTATTGCCGTGGTTAATCTCAGAAGACTCGACCTGAACCTGCTGGTCACGCTCGTGTTTGCCCACAAAAAAAAGAAAAAAGAAAACAATAAAGATGAAAAAACCGTTGCCGACGCGACTCAATAAAGAACGAAAAATGCAAGCAAAACGAAAGATGTAGAGCCTCCGATTTACGGGCACAACCCAGCTAAAGGCGTTATCGGCAGGTGGATGTCAGTGCGGCAACCCGCTCCGAATGCTCGAATTGCGCCTCTCCCGGCATACCCCCCCGCCGACCGAAGGACCAAATCCGATCCACCGTTGCGGGTCGCGCGCCGACTGATCCGGTCGCCACGTCGGCCAAAGCTGACGCTCGCCCGTTTGACGGCGAAGGCTGCAGGTCGCTTCGCTGCCGTTCGCAGGCAGATGTTGGCGAGCGGACACTTCTCGCGTTCAGCAAATGACAGTCCCAAACCCGCCTTAGTCGCCCGCAATTACGCCGACAGACGTCTCTTCCTTTAACACACTGCTGAAGAAAACGGCTACTACTGGATCATTGACGACACCGGCTTTCCAAAGAAGGGACGTCATTCGGTCGGGGTGGCACGTCAGTACCGTGGGCAACTCGGAAAGCAGGACAACTGCCAGGTTGCAGTGAGCCTGTCGATCGCGACGCAACGCGGCAGCCTGCCGATTGCCTGGCAGTTGTATGTCCCCAGGGAATGGATTGACGACCGGGAACGTGCCCGTCGTGCGGGCATTCCCGACGATCTGGCCTTCGAGACCAAGCCTCAGATTGCGCTGGCCCAGCTTCGCGAGGCTATGGCATCCGGCGTTGCACCGGGCATCGTGCTGGCCGATGCTGGGTATGGCGACGAAACCGCTTTCCGGGAAGGCGTAACGGAAAGGGGTTTGTTGTACGCGGTAGGGATCCGGCCGGGCACCTCTGTGTGGGCACCAGGTACGGCGCCGCTTCCGCCCAAGCCCTGGAGCGGGCGCGGCAAGCCACCGACATTGTTGCGCCGTGCGCCTGGCCACGAGCCGATCGCCGTGAAGGAACTGGCCATGCAATTACCCGTAAGCGCCTGGCAATCCGTAACCTGGCGCGAAGGCAGCAACGCAGCACGTTCCTCGCGCTTTGCCGCCGTACGGGTTCGTCCCGCACATCGCGACTATTGGCGAAGCACCGTTCGCGACGAAGAATGGCTGCTTATTGAATGGCCTGATGGCGATCCGGAACCGCTCAAATACTTTCTCACTACCGCCCCCGAGGAGGCGAGACTTGAGCAGCTTGTGTTCGTGACCAAAATGCGCTGGCGCATCGAGCGCGACTATCAGGACCTGAAACAGGAGTTCGGGCTCGGTCATTATGAAGGGCGAGGCTGGCGTGGCTTTCACCACCACGCCACACTGAGTATCGCTGCGTATGGGTTTCTGATGGCTCAGCGACTCCGAATGAAATCAGATGGACGCGATAAAATAACTTCCTTGAACGCGCGCTGCCTGCCCTTCCCCCGGATTACATCCCCCGGGGCAGTCCAGCGCGCTCAACGCCACGTTCCTGATTCCATTACTACGTTGCGCATCCTGCTTGGACTAAGGCTCATGCAACGATGGCTCTCTTCCTGTATGGCAATAGAGCGCTCAACTAATTATCTGACACAGTAAGATTGGGGAATCGTCATAGCGCCGTCGCAGTTATGACCATGGTTGCACCCTTCGCTATGTCATTGATCCGGTCTTGAGCACCGGCAATACGTTGATCTGCGTAGTCGTAGTCATTGGATTCGCCTCTTGCTGGTTCAACCGGCCGCAATCATGCGTACCGTAGCGCCACGATCAACAACGACGCGCGAATCATTCCAAGCGCCGCAGCGTGTCGTGCCGGGTCAGGCGCGCTCCAGCGCAGCGAGCTTCTTCCGACCACGGCATGCAGCCCCGGAAAGACGCGGGCTTCCAACCGGGAATCTTCCGGTTTCCTCCATGCTCACCCGTGCATGGCATTACCAGAAGTCACCAGATCCAACGAGATAATCACCGCTCCCGGAACGCTTCACGAGCCTTGAAAATCGGCTTCAGAATGTAGTCAAGAATGGTTTTCTCACCGGTACGGATGTCGACCGTCGCGATCATCCCGGGCAGAATCGGTAAGCTTTTTCCGCCTGCATGCAACTCACTGGAGTCTGTCAGCACAAGCACGCGGTAATACGTCGCATCGGGCCGGCCCGATGCGGCCTTCTGGTCGTCCTTGAGCGTGTCGGGGCTGATGTGCTGAACCGTGCCTTTCAAGCCTCCATAAATTCCGTAGTCGTAAGCCGTAATCTTCACGGTGGACGGTTGATTAGGATGCAGGAATGCGACGTCCGAAGGCTTGATGCGTGCCTCGACGAGCAATTGATCTTCCAGCGGGACAATTTCCATGATGTGCTCGCCCGGCTGGATGACCCCGCCAATTGTATTGAAGCGTATATTCTTCACCGTGCCGTACACCGGTGCAATCACAGTCGTACGCTGTAGAACATCCGCACGACCCACTACGGTTTCGCTGGTTTGCGCCAGTTCGAGTTCCAGCTTCGTGAGTTCCGAGTTTGCGTCGGCCTGAAATCTGTTGCGACGCTCGACGATCTGTGAGCGCAGCTCGTTTGCCTGCCGGCGCATGCGGAGCAGTTCGACTTCAGAAACAAGACCTTTGGCCGCCAGCGGCTCGGCCAGGCCAATTTCCTTGTTCGACAGCGAGTAGCTCTTTTCCAACGCGGCCACGCTATCGTTCAGTGCACGACGTCGCGCGTTGTAAGCAAGCGTCTCCTGCTTCACGACCGTAGGCACGGCTTTCACGTCGTCAGGAAACGTCAGCGGCTGCTCGTACGCCTCGGCACGCAAACGCGCAATCGTCGCCTTCAGTCCTACTGACTTGGACCACGCTTCGCGATAGCTCGTCTCGGCTCGCGTCGGATCGATCTTTGCCAGCACTTGTCCCTTCTTGACAATGTCGCCTTCACGTACGTCCAGTTGTTCGAGAATGCCGCCCTCAAGACTCTGGATGACCTGTTCGCGGCTCTTCGAAATGATGGTCCCCTCGCCGTGCGTTATCTCCTCCACGCGCGCAAAGTACGCCCAGGTCAGACCGCCGGCCAGGACCGTGAGAATGACGTAAAGCATGATCATTGAGCCCGGCGTCGACTGCGTCAGCAGCGATTCCCGGATGTCGCTCATGAAAGCAGCGTCGCCTTTGGCGAGCTTAGCCTTTTTCTTGCCTCGTTTGAAAATATTGAAGTTCATTGCGATTGCTCCTTGTTCGGTGCGCCTGCCTGCGTATTACCCGCTTGCGCAGCGGGTGCCGGTACCGTCTTTTTGGCGCTCATGATCCTGATCTTCGCGGCAACGGCCTGAGGCGCCACGGGCGTATTTGTTGCGGCCGCGACGCCGGGCGAGGTGCCCGGTCGCGCGCGCTTCGGCGTTCCATCCACCGCTGCCGGTTCGCTCTTGCCTGACAGCATCGCGAGGATCTTGTCCTTCGGACCATCGGCCACGACCTTGCCTTCTTCGACTACGACAATCCGGTCAACCAGGGCCAGCAAGGATGGGCGATGGGTCACCACAACGATCGCCTGCCCCGCAGTTGCACGCGCGAGATGTTCAAGGAAGAGCGCCTCGGTTTGGGCGTCCATTGCGCTCGTCGGCTCATCAAGCAACAGGAGCTCCGGCCGGGCAAGGAGGCTGCGGGCCAGCGACACCAGCTGACGCTGGCCACCGGAGATGCCCGCACCACCTTCTCCGATTGGGAGGTTGATACCCCGTGGGTGGCGGCTAGCGACATGATCAAGCCCTGTCAAACGTATCACGCGTAGAAACTCGTCGGCGCTCGCTTCCGGCCGTCCGATCATCACGTTTTCGCGCAGACTGCCGTGAAAAAGACGCGCGTCCTGGCCCACGTACCCCACAGCTTTGCGCCAGTCGGCGAGGTCAATCTGCTCAACGTCCAGACCGTCCGTGAACATCTGCCCTCCGACCGGCGCGTAAAGACGCGCCATCACACGCAGAAGGGTCGATTTACCGCTCCCAATGCGGCCCAGGATAGCAACCCGCTCGCCGGGCTGGATGCTCAAATTGACGTCCTTCAGAACCGGCGGATTCGGTTGCATCTCCTGTGTGGGATACGAGAAGCAGACGTCCTTCAGGGTGATTTGCCCCGAGAGCGAAGGCTTCGGCAGATACGTGCGCGATGAATCGCGATCGACAGGCATCGCCATCAAGCTGTTCAACGAATGTAGCGCGGCTTTTGCCTGCTGGAAGCGCAAGGCGAGTCCCATCACCTGGCTCAGCGGCGCAGTAATCCGGCCGGCCAGCATCACCGTACCGATCAACGCGCCTTGCGTGAGCTCGCCTGCGTCGATCAGGTAGACGCCGAACACGACCAGCACCACGGTCTGCAACTGCTGCAACAAGGTAATGAAGCTCGTCGCCTTGCTGGAAATCTGACGCGACTTCATCGAAGAAGACGCCGCCATCGCGCTGAAAGACTCCCAGCGCTTTTGCATATGCCCTTCGCCACCCACCGCCTTGAGTGTTTCCAGACCTTCAACCGATTCGATCAGCACGCCCTGCTTGAGCGACGCTTCCTTGAGGTTCTCTTTCATGATCCGCGCGAGCGGCCATTGCACCAACAGACTCACACCGATGATCAACGGGATCATCAGCAACGGCACCCAGCCGAGCGAACCGCCGACCGCGAATACCACGCCTACAAAGACGAGCACGAATGGCAGATCGGAAATTGCAGAGAGCGTGGCAGAGGTTGCGAAGTCGCGCACCGACTCGAACTCGCGCAACTGGTTGGCGAATGACCCTGCCGACGACGGTTTGTGCTCCATGCGGATGGAGAGCGCCTGGCGGAACAAAAGCGTGCCCATGACCAGGTCGGCTTTCTTGCCGGCGACGTCGAGTAAATGGCTACGTACATGGCGCGAGATCGCTTCGAACAGCATCGCAATTCCAACCCCGATCGCGAGCGACCAGAGGGTGACGTAGGCCTGGTTCGGGACCACGCGGTCATACACGTTCATCGTGAAAAAGACGCTGGCAAGGCCGAGCACATTGATCAGCAATGCACCGAGCGCAGCACTCGCGTAGTAGCGTCGATAACGCCATAGCGTGCCCAGCAACCAGTGGCCGGCCGGTTCGACGCTATCCCCTTCGCGCAGCTCGACTTTGGCCGTCGGCTTGACCAGAATGGCGTAGCCCGAATAGATTTCGTCCATTTCCTCTTGGGTGTACTCCACGGGCTCGGGACCAATTTCCGGCACCATCACCTGATATAGAACGCGGCTTTTGGCTTCCTTGTCCGGATTCGCACGCCGACCCAGCAGCACGCAGCCACCCGTGCGGCGATGCAGCAAGATGACCGGCAGCACGTGCTCCGGCAGCAGTTGCAGACGACGCTCCACCAAGCCCGCCGTGAGGCCCGCGTTTGACAGGGAGTCGAGCGCCAGTGATGGCGAAAGCATGCCGCTCTTCGGCAGCCCCGCGGTGAGCGCCTGCGCCGTCTTGCCGCAACCGTAGCGCTCGCAGATCCACATCACGGAACCGAGGAGGCCGTCCTCGTTGGTGAGGGGCGCGGCAGCCTGTACGTCAGGAAAATCGTTTCGAGTCATGATCGTAACCGGTTAGATTGAAGTATGTGGTGCGACACCTGAACCGCAATCCAGACTCAGAAAACAATGAAGCAATGCTCGTCGTTTAAAGGATCGATTCGGCTAATTCGGGTGACCTGATGAACGAAACATGAGATTTCGTACTGGCTCCAATTGTCCGGATATCGGTGACCCCGCGAAATCAGACAGCCGCGACAACATAGTGAGACTGGTACGAATTTTTAGTTCGCAGTCTTTCACAAGCACTGATTTCCGCGCGCGATTGTCTGACCAGATAGGGCCGCCAGTATCAACGGTGGCCAACCCACTATTCGCCTGTTAATCTTGTATCGTTACTAGTAACATGAAGTTAAAGTCCGACGTTTGTCGATTTAAATTCGTCTCAGTGCGGTGAAACATGAAATGGCACCGATTTAAGGTTAGAAACCTGACAGACAGGCTGACCAGCCCCAGGAAAACGGTCCCGCTTTCTCATAGTCGAATTGCTTATGCGGGCGCGTTGTAATGCAAGGCATTGTGCCCGGAGATAAAGGACGCCCCAAATGGAGAATGCCGCCATCCAGGTCATGTTTGCCGACGATCACCCTGCGATCGTTGCCGGACTGATTTACATGCTTGAAGAACACCGTACCATCAAGACAGTGGGCACCTGCACAAACTCGACCGAGCTGATCGCGGAACTCGGCACGCAGCCATGCGATGTACTGGTGTGCGATTACTCCATGCCGGGCGGCAATTACGGTGACGGCATTACGCTGTTTTCATTTTTGCGGCGCCGATACCCGGCCATGCGCATTGTCGTGCTGACGATGATCGACAACCCAGGTATCATCCGCTCGCTGCTCAAGCTCGGCATTCAGTGCATTCTGAGCAAGGCCGACCCGACGGAACATCTGGTCGCCGCGATTCACTGCGCATATGCGGACGCACGTTATTTCTCTCCAACCATTTCAAAGATTGTCTGGCAACTCAACGTGGATACGCCTGCCTCCGGCAGTCGAGCGCTTACTGCACGCGAATCCGAAGTGGTCCGACTCTTCGTGTCGGGACGGTCGGTCAACGAAATCGCAGCGCAACTCAAGCGCAGTAAACAAACCATCAGTTCGCAGAAAGCCAGCGCAATGCGCAAGCTAGGCGTGGGAAACGACATCGAGCTGATCAAGTGTTCGATTGACACGGCGCCTACCCTCGTACCGGAAGATGGTGACCATGATGCGTCCGATCCGACGCAGCCACGCGACGGCAAACCCTGACGACGAGATGAGAGCGGCGACGAGGGCCTTTAAGTGCATACGCGACCGAGGGTAGCATCGCAACAAAAAACACTAAAAGCGCAAAAGCGATGAGTTTGGACGCGTGTGATGCGAAGACTGAGCCGATCAGATCTCCGGCTGCGACCCATCGGTCGCCACACCGAGCCCAGCTTCGTATGCAAAGTGAAACAGGTCGGCGTCCCGTTCAATCCCGAGCTTTCGCATCGCGCGGGTCTTTTGGGCACTGATTGTCTGCTTAGTGCGATGTAGTCGGTCGGCGATTTCATTCACAGACATACCTGACACGAACAGCCGGATGACTTCCGTTTCGCGCGTGCTCAGCGTTTGGGTGCGTTCGTTCCGACCAGGAGAGGAATCCGGAATAGCGTCTTTCAGGCTTCGCGAGGTAGAAAGAAAGTAGGTGGCGCCCGCATAGACAGCGTGAATCGCGGAGATCAAATGGCTCGTGTCATGAGCTTTACTTAACACCGAATGCACGCCACGCTTTGACATTTCACGCGTAATGGCAGGGTTTTCGATAGTCGTGAAGACTACGATCTTGAGCGCCGGGTAGGTTCGTCGCAAGAATGCCAGCAACGTCAAGCCGTCCCCGTACTCTCCACCGGGCATCGCGTAATCGGTAATGAGGACATCGCAAGGGGCGCTGTTCAGCACCTTGATGAGCTCGCCGGAGTCTCCTGCCGTGCCTGTAATTTCCAGCGTAGGTACAGCGGAAAGTTCGTGCTTGATACCGGAAAGGAGTGCCGGATGATCGTCGGCCAGCACGACACGGATTTTCATTTTGCTCATGCAAAGCTCCGCGGAAATGGGATGAACCGGGCCGCGACGGCAAGCTCAATGTACCCGAATCTGACTTATCCGAGAATACCCTCTGGAAAACTGGAAAGCAAAATAAGTGGGGCAAA
Source organism: Paraburkholderia sp. UCT31 (assembly GCF_014397655.1). Lineage (NCBI taxonomy): Bacteria > Pseudomonadati > Pseudomonadota > Betaproteobacteria > Burkholderiales > Burkholderiaceae > Paraburkholderia > Paraburkholderia sp. UCT31. Next base: position 8,810 of record NZ_VZQP01000040.1, on the reverse strand, counting down.
TTCGACTGACTGGACAATTTATGGCTTTCCCTCGTATGTGTCGGATTTCCGAGGGCTGGCCACCAGGAACCGAGAGCCGGGCCATTGTCGACGTTGTCAGGTAGCCGAGGTCGTCGCGAAGAGGGTCAGATGAAGAAATAAAAATCGCCGCTTCACGGTCACCGTTGGTCCGCTGGCGTCATCAGCACGCCGTGCGTTGGTATTTTCTCTTTCAGTTGAGCTTGCCGTCATCGAGGAGTTGCTCTTCGAGCGCAGCGTGGTCGTGACTTACGAGACGATCCGAGGCTGGCGCGACAGATTCCGTGCAGGCTTTGATGCCGCTTGAAAGCGGCCCGACGCGAGACAGATAGCACCCGGCATCTCGATGCGATGTATTTGACGCTGCGCACCGAGCCTTCCCTGCTTGACGAACATGACGCCGGGCCCCGAACAGTCATCAACCCACGCGTAAACGTGGGCGCCGCATGCGAGGCTTACTTGACAAACCGCCTCAGCATGCGCTGGCACTGGATCGTCACGTTGATAACCCATCCTGCGGACGTCCTTTCACCAGAATCAGATTTCTCAACCGACCTCAGGACACTCAGATTCTGATACCTCCGCAAGAACTTCACGCAGCGTTTTCGTGTCGGTCAGAACATCGGTGCGCAAACGGGCGCCAAGAGTCTCAATCATTTTCTGCGCCGCGTGAACACCATCCTTCGATATCGTTATTTCCAGCCGGGCGCATTGATCTGCCAGGGCGTCATGCCCAAACACCGCTAACGCGCCTCGCAGCGAATGCAACTCAGCCAGCAACCGGGTTGCATCCCCGTCATTGTGTGCCGCACGGATCACCGTCAACGATGCCTCACACGACTTCCGGAACGTTTCACGCGTCTGTTCCGGGACGGCTCGCCCCCCCAGCATGCCGTCGCGCCTGGGCTCGCTTCCATCCGCTTCTATCACCACGCGTGGCACGCCAGTCACTTCCGACAGAACCGCCGACAACTCATCCAGTTGTAGCGGCTTGGTCACCACGCGTGCCATGCCGGTCGCCTCGCACCACGTTCGCACCTCCAGCGTTGCGCTCGCCGTGGCCGCCACAATCGGCATCTCCGGCCAGTGCACCTGTGCTTCGCGTGCCAGCGCGTAGCCGTCCAGTACCGGCATCGACAGATCCGTCAGCAGCACATCAAAGCGTTCCCGCGATAGCCAGTCCAGTGCGTGCCGCCCATCTTCTGCCGCCCGCGTCTCGCAGCCCAGCATCCTCAACTGCTCCTCGAACAGTTGACGGTTCACCGCGTTGTCCTCCGCGATCAGCACTTTCAACCGGCGCGACGACAGCACCTGCTGCGTCTCATCGCACGCCTGGAGCGCCTCGCCTTGCAAGGTGTACCGCAACGCCGCCACAAGCCCCTTCAGGCTGTAGCTCGAGACCCTGACTACCGGCTCTACCGCTACCGGATATGCCGGACCTTCCGTACTACTGTCGATCACCCACGACGACTCCGCTAACAAACCGCTTTCATCATCCGCGTGCCAGGTGTCACGCTCGCCGCAGAGGATCAGCGCGTCCGCCTCGTTCAACATCGCCGGGTGAAGTTGCGCCGGATGCCGGTATGCCTGCACCTGCAGCCCCCACGCCTCCAGCGCTGCCACTGCATACGTGTGCCAGGCGTCCGCCGCAGCCACGAACAGTATCCGCTCTCCCGCGAAACGCGGCATGTCCGACTCGCCTTCGCTCTCGCCCAGCGGCACCCGCGCCGTAAAGCAGCTGCCCTGACCTGGCTCGCTGCGCACGGCGATCGTACCGCCCATCGCATCGATCAGCCGCGCGCACAACGCGAGGCCAAGGCCCGTGCCGCCAAAGCGACGGTTGATCGTTGCATCCGTCTGGCTGAACGCCTGGAACAGAAGCGCCTGCTGTTCCGACGACATCCCGATCCCGCTGTCTTCCACCTCGATCGTCAACATCGCGTCCTGATCGTCCACGCCCGCCTCCACCGACAACCGCAGCGTCACCTCCCCATACGCCGTAAACTTGATGGCATTCGCCAGCAGGTTGTTCATCACCTGGCCAAGCCGAGTCGGATCACCCTGCATCGGCAGCACCGGCGACGTTCCGAACACGCCCGACAGCCTCACGCCCTTTGCGCGCGCCAGCGGTCCGAACATCAACAGCGCCCGAGACGCCACCTCCTGCGCGTCGAATGCGATCCGCTCCAGTCTCATCTCGCCGGCCTCGCTCCTCGAGAAGTCCAGCACATCACTGACGACCTCAAGCAGTCCGTCCGCCGAGGTCCGGATCGTCGTCAGACGGTCGCGCTGCAACGCATCCAGTTGCGAGCGCGACAGCAGTTCCAGATTTCCCATGATTGCATTCAGCGGCGTGCGGATCTCATGGCTCATCGCCGCAAGGAACGCCGATTTCGCCGCGTTGGCGGAGTCGGCCGCCTGCTTCGCGTCACGTAGCTGCCGCTCCAGACGCTTTCCCGCCGTGATGTCCGTGAACGCCGTCACAAGCACGTCCTGTCCCTGGTAGCGCGCCGGCACAACGCTCACCGAGAGGTCCATCGCCCCGCCCTCGCGCGTAGGGAGCGTCAGTTCCTCGTGCAGCATGCCGTTCGCCCCCCTTGCCCCGCCGCGCTCCCGGTGACGTCGAACCAATTCCGCCGACAGCGTCTCGGTCGGCACGACTACCCGCGCGGCAGCGTCAATCATCGTCGGGCTGCGCAATAGCGCCTTTCCGCTCTCCACTGCGATCAGTCCCAGCCCCACTGGCGCCGTTTCGACCAGCATGCGGCTCAGGTGCTCACTCTCGAACACCCGTCGCGATCGCTCAATTGCCGGCCGGAAAACGCGTTGCTTGAGATAGATCAGAAACCCCCATACGACGGCAAGCGTCGCAAGCGTAAGCACAGCACCGATACCGATCTGTTTGCCGATGCCCGCAACAACGTCGCGCCACGTAAATACATAGACAAGCACCCAGCCCGTATCGCCAAGACGATCCGCAATCGTGAATACACCGTCCCGCCAGGTTTCGCGTTGCATGCTGCCGGTCGCTCCCGCGACACCTAACGCCCGAACGCGATCAATCAATGCAGGGGCCTGCTCATTCCAGGCTGTGCTCGCTACTATTTCTCCTTTCTCTGACACGACCATATACGTTCCATCGAACCCGCCAACGGTCAGAGGTGCTGTCAAGATCTCCGGGTCGTATTCCGTCACGAGGATCGCAAACGGTGATCCGTCTGAGAACACCGGCGCGGCGATGCGAATCGCCATTTTTCCCGTCAAGGGACTGATAGCAGGCAGCATCCAGGATACGGGCCGACGATTATCGGGTTGCTCGCCCGCATGGATGCCGGCCAGACCATCCAGCCCATCCCCCAGATCCGCAATCAAATGCGCACGGCCGGCAGACGTCCCGACCATCGCTGCCTGGTGGGGCAAGGGCGCAGACAGAATTCCGGCAATATTGTGCTGCGCACCATAGAAATAGCGGCTCGCCTGCTGGCCCCGCACCAATGAATTTACTGCGCTGACACGACCGAGTTGTGCAGTGAGACCAAGATAGCGACGGCGTTCATCGTGGGTCAGGGATTTACCTGGCACGTCGAACAACAACGGCGGTTGTGCCGTGGACGTGGGCAATGGCACGAATGCGTACCCCTGACTGCGAAATCGCGTGATTAGCTCAAGATCGACCTGATCCGCGTCCTGCCACGCCAGCTCCGCGCTGACTAGCGCGGAGCGGAACAATGCTTCGCTCGAGTTGACTTCGCTCATGACGAGGTTGCGATCGACGAGGAAGTTCTGCCGCTCAGCTGCAACCTGCCCGCGTACCGCCGACAACGCCGCGAGCGTGAAAGCGAAAAGCATCATGATCGTGGTCACCAATCCACCACCGAACACCAGCAGCTTCTTGTAGCGCTGCAACTGGTTCAAGGCATCATTCTGTGGAGCGGAGGACATGGCGGCACCGGTTCGTTCTGGAGACTGTCGATGCACCTTTGACAATCACACTGACGTAGCGCACCGGACCAAAACGATTATCGCGGCGCGAGAGCGGATCCGATCAGCCGCCCCCACAAATCAGACCCATGCGATGCGAAAGCAAATAATAATCAGACCCGTCAACGTGCCGGCGTGCGCACTGAGTGTGAGTCAAGGCTTCGCGAGTAGGTTCGGACGAGTCAGTACTCGCGAACATTTTTGCCAACCGTGGTTCTTCACCCCTGCCTCACTCATCTCTGTGCAGACTGTATTGAGCGCAATGAAGATCCCGCATCGTGCTCGCTGACGATCATCCCGCGGTGCTTTTTCGGCATTAAGCAATAACCGGCTGTAGTCCTCCCACTAGACGTTTTAGGCACGGCGAAGGACTCAGGCGAACCAGGCAAGTCGCTAGACGCTTCCTCTTGCGACATCCTCGTCACGGAATACGCGATGCCATGGGGATAGTACGGTGACGGCTTGAGGTTTTTAGCCTTCCTGCTGCGAAAGTATCCTGCACTCAGCTCAGAATCGTGGTCTTTATGACATTCGAAAATGCCGCCTCACCCATGCAGGTATCTTCACGTTGCTGGCATGTTGACGGGATCGCGGCGAGAAGCAACACGACACACCTGCCACAGACGTCATTTCTTATGCCGGCTACCGATTTCCGTCCGACGTGATTGGCTAGGCGGTGTGGCGATACTTGCGCATAGCCAGAGAATCGCTGGCTGGGCGCGGCATTGAGCTCACGTACGAAACGGTGCGACGCTGATCGGTGAAGTTCGGGCTTGCCATTGCTCGACGCATCCGTTCCACCGCGTTGGACCGGGCCAACAGGTGGCACTTCAACGATGTGGTGATCACGATCGACGGCAAGCAGTACCCGCCGTAGCGTGCTATGGACCAGCCTGGCGCGGTACCGGATGTACTCACACAAAGCCGGCGCGAGTGGCATTCGGCGACGCACATCATGCGTGATCTGCTTAGGAAGCACCGCCGCGCTCCGCGTGTTCTGATCACCAATGACGTGGAACCCCGACAGCACAAAGAATTGCACAACCGGGCGGAGAACTGGCACCAGCCGACGCGAGTGCGCGAAAAAGTGTTGCACGCTCCAAATCAGCGCGCTATCTGACGCGATTCGCGTCGGCTCATGCTCAGGTGAGCAATCGGTTCAAACGCTGCCGGTACAGCGCGAACGCGCAACAGAAGCGGCAGACACGCAAGGAGGCCTACGAGGCGTAAGAAGCTGCAACCGGAAATCCGATTCCGGATCGCCTTGCCAACCAGGTGAGCCAAACTTATGTCATGCGATTTCGCATGCACGTCATTCGGCAAGTTGACATGCCAGTCACGGAAAATATCGACTGAAGCACGCGAGACTCACCGAGCGCGAAGCGACCCACTCATCCAGAGAAGCATAGTGTCGTAACTCAGACCAACGAGTCTTTAGGATTCTCTGCGTGGTTCAGCGTGCGTCCGGCGTTCGATGCTGTCCTGACCGTCGGGGCGTCGACCGCTAACGCCGCCAGTTGCTCACGCATGGCGCCCGTCATACCGTCGAACGCGATGCGCTGACTGGCCGTAAGCGGCGAAGCGCCAGTTCGGCTCGTCAATGCGAGTGGATCGGTAGGGTGATTGTTCCGCCGCACCTCGAAATGCAGGTGAGGTCCCGTGGACCTGCCGGTGCTGCCTACTGCGCCGAGTCGTTGTCCTTCAGTCACGGACGCGCCAACGCGCAAATCGCGGGCGAAGCTAGACAGATGTGCGTAATACGTCGTATAGCCTTGCGGATGATTGAGCACAACGTACTGCCCATATCCGCTTTCGTTGCCTACGAACTTCACGGTTCCCGAAGCAGCCGCCACTACGGGCGTCCCCTTCGGCGCGCTAAAGTCCACGCCGGTGTGAAAATGCTGCTTGCCGCCGACCGGATGGACACGATTGCCGAAAGTCGAACTGACCCTAACGTAATCGAGCGGCATCGAAAAGGGTTCAGCGGCAAGCCGCCGTCCGTCGAATGAATAATAGTCCCCGTTGGCGTGCCCCGGTGCGACAAACCACACGGCCTGGTAGACCTTAGCGCCTGAGCGGAGTTCGACGGCCGTCACGCGCCTGCGCTGTGGCGCCGCGGCATCGCGCCCGTGGAAAACGCGATAGGTGTCGCCCTTCTGCGCGGGCGCCGCAACGTCGAGCCGAGAGGCAAAAATACGTGCAATCTGTTCCCGTATCTCGACCGGCACGTCGGCCCGCACCAGAGTATCGCGCAAGTTGCCTTCGATCCGCCCAGCGTATGACCCGATTTCGGCCTCCGGCACGACAAACGGCACAGCCCCAGATAGCGGACTATTTTGAGCGTCGCCAACGAACCCGCTGAACTTGCCGGCAATATCGGCCGAACCTTCGGACATCTGCCGAGGTCGCTCGACGGGTTGCGCAGCCGGCACGGTCACCCCAAGGCCGGACCAGATCGCGCTGGATGCCTTCACGCGATTGAATATTTCTGGTGCTGCAGTCGAAACTGATAGGCCGAGAATCGCGACCATGCCACACAGCACTCCTGCACCCGCGATGGAACTCGCTGGAGATTTACATCTGGAACGCACAGAATTGCCCACTTCGATGGCAATGGCTTGCGCCTTGGGGAAGGTGTTACCTAGAAAGTGGAACGACATCATGTCAAAACCTCGCAGTCAAAATAGAGGGCTGCAGGCGTAAATGACAGTGCTTGAAACGCGCGGCAGCGGGCGGAAATGGGATAGAGCGAAAATCCAACAGTCTGGGTACCCTTCCGCGCTACACAATCCGGTCAGAAACCGTTGGAAAGGGTCCCTTCGCTATCTACATGCGAGTCCTAAAAGGGTTGATGCGATAGAGATAGAGTAAGGCGGCGCCCCATTTCGCCCTATGTGACCAATCCGAAAGAACTCTGTCCCCGTAAGTATCGACCTGCGGCAGCGAGTCGCATCGCCGCCGCGCACGGCACAATCACGAAGCTCGACGACCTCAGACGAGCGCCAGAGGTTCATGGAGATTCGACTCTTTGCCCGCCCAATTTGCTTTGACCGGAGGCATGCAATTTCGGACTTGTAAAGCGGCGCACCTTACACCTCCTCGCTTTTATCGGTTGTTCTTCACGGGATCGCCGGCGCAAGCTAGTGCATCCAACTTGCTGGGCTGATCCCCGCGCGATTCATGACGCCGACGGGTTTGCCAACAGGCCAATTTCGACTCATGGGAAAAAATTGGGCATCTTCGGTGACATCGTGAACAAGCTGTTCCACGAGGCAAATCCCGACGCGAGGACGCCGACAGTTGAGCCTGCTCCTGATCCGGCACAGAAGCGTTGAATATCGCAAACAGCTGACGCAGGATCTGAAGTATTCCGGACACTTGAATGACTCGGCGAGCGTGAACATCTGGCTGCATAGCGAGGGTGACGGCGACGCTGGCCGCAAAGGGTGGCAAGTTTCCGCCCGATCTGGGCGGTTAAGCCACGCGTTGACAGAAAGTCCAATACGGGCCTCTTCTAATTCGCCAGAGCCCCAAAATTCATACGTGTCATATTGGCTGAATGCCGTGAATCGTGAAAACTGATTCGGACAGGCGCACGGGCATGCACGGATCACATCTGCCATTCCTCGCGGCTAACTCGGCGATGGCGCTTGCATTGACAGACCGCGACGAATACAGCTCATCGGCATAGACATGCCAAAGACGACCGCTCTCGCTTTTTGCGATGACAAGTTCTACCGTTAGAAGCTGTTTCGAAATTAGTTAAACATCGCCTTGAGACACGCTCAACACATCAAAGCGCAAGCGAGAGAAAGGAAATCTTCATGGATATGGGCGTATCGTTCGTAGCGAATCTTCAGGCGTCAAAACGAGCGAAGCCACGCAATCGATCGTTCGACTGGCCAATGCGTTTCTCCGAGACCGCTGCCGTGTGGCGAACCGATTTTTGCGAGCGCCGGCATGACGCCATGTTTTTACAGGCGCTGTCGATGATTCTCAGAACTGTAGCCCCGGTCGCGCTGAACAATTTTCGGTCTATGCAGTGGACCTCCCCACTTGCCACCAATGCGCGCATGGGATCTATTGGAACGAAGAAACGGGTTTGCACAGCAACCGTGTGAACGGTACTAGTTTTGCCCCGCAAGGCGAGACGCTGGTGCGTGCGGCCGAAAAGCCCTTCAAGGTACAACATGATTGCGGCGATCTCCAACCGCGGCGAGTTGAACTTCATGATCTTCGAAGGAATGCTCACGAATGCCACCTTCATCGAACTCACGAAGCGGTTTCTCAAACAGCTCACGCGCAAGATCTACTAGATGGTCGACGGCCATCCGGGCCGCATCGGTCTGCTGGTATCAAGATGTTTGCCGCCGACCAAGCAACGCGTCTGCGGTTGATCCGGCTGGCGAGCTATTTTCAGGAGCCTAATCCCAGACGAGACGCCCAACCAGGGACGTCAAGACTAACGCGCTCGGCAAGATCTAACCGACCATCAAGACGGGAATGAGCCGGAATCTGCGGTTGCATCTGCACCGTCCGCAAAAGGAACTCCCGTGATTCGCAACCCTACTGCAGCAAAAGCATGTCGATATAGCACCCGATCGACTACGAACTAGTTAATGATTTCATCAGTGCCTTTGTAATTTTTATTATTAATTTACCAATACTTATCACGAAAATGCGCGGCGGTTTCAAGAGTGAAGCGCAACGGCGGGATTAATGTTTAGAGCTTTGAGGTTGACTTGCTGATGCGAGGGTCGCGGCGAAGACCTCGAATGGTGAATGGAAGTTGTGAGTTGCACGAGGCCGGC
>NZ_VZQP01000039.1:0-79278 GCF_014397655.1 Paraburkholderia sp. UCT31 | reverse complement strand
CGACGACGGGGAGCTCCTCGGCGCGGCGTTGCGGCAGCGGTTCCGGGCTACGCCCTCCACCGCTGCCGCAACGCCAGTACTCTCATCCTGATTGACGCGCTGCTCTCATCTTGTTTGACGCGCGGCAACGATCGGCTCGGGTGGAGTTACGGGCCAACCGGCGTCCTGCAAAAGTCTCCACACCTGTTGCGCAACATCGAAGCATTCCGGGTCATCCCTCAGATAGACAATCTGGACAGGGACCGGCGCGACTCCCTTTAGCGCATCCAAAAAATCTGGGCGTCGAAGCTGGCGTGGCCCTACCTGATTGCGAAGCTGCTGAAGCCTCAGATTGGCATCAGCGGCTGATGCATTCGATGTCGCTGCTAGTGCGTTTGCTGATGCAATTCTTTCATCGGCGTCCCGTTGGACAACTGAACTCACTTGGCGGCTAATTATTGCTCCGGCAAGGCCCGAAAAAGCCGCTGCCGCACCGGTGAAAGCAGCAATCCACATGAGGCAGACGGATACGTTGTCCCAGAATTCCAGCGATCTCCCCCAGACCTGCATATGACCTCCGAGCCTGAATTGTCACGGACAGATCATATCGTCATCGGACAAATGCGCCGGGAGAACGTAGGATTTGCGCGGCAAGCCAACATTCGGACAGACGCTGCGGCGGTCCGCGCAGAGAGGCAAGCGCATTCCGCAGAGAAGGAACTGTGTCAGGGGCAGGGAAAAGTTCACGCTGGGACCTGCTGGCCCCCGTCCTGTTTTTCCATAGAACGAACTTCGCGACGCAGGGGGCAACGGATAGGCGGACACCTTTGAGAGCGCTGCATCGTGCTATTTCGACGGATACGGGACATCAAGGGCCCGCGCGATCAATTCGAAACCTGCCTCGTTCTTGTACGCTGCGATATCGAGACCGCGCAGCATGACCTTTTCCCATCCGCCGCTCTTGCGGTGGTGGGTGCGAATGAACTCGGGCGTCAGCACGTAGAACTCCGGTTCCGCCGCGCCGTCGATCGCGGCTCGATTCCTCGCCTTTGAGAGGTAGTAGCCCACGTTCAGGAAGGCGACCACGAGGAAGTCGAACGCGTCGATTGACTTCTCCTTGACCGGGAACCCGCGATCGCAGTCCGTAGCGTAGCGGCTCTTCACCTGTACGCGCACCTGTCTGGATGCCACGCGTGGGTCCGGGTGAATGCAGATCAGGTCATAGCCCTCGTTCATCGGCGGGGCCTTGTACGCGAGGATGTTTCTGCGCAGCAGGTGACCCATCACGAGATACTCGGCGCTCAATGAGATGGCCGGGAAGCGGGCAGCACGTCGCGCTTCATCGCCGTCCGGCATTTGCTCTGCAGTATTTGCATCGCTCATCGCGCTACTCCTGCACGTGCAAGTTGTGAAATAGCTCGACCATTGTCTCTTAATACGCATCAGGGTCTTTCGGCGCGGCTTCGGGATGTTCATGCCTAACCAAATAGCCCGGCATCACGTGCGGAAGCGTGTTGCCGGCGCTCCTCACCTTCTCGACAACCTCGATCACACACGCGATGGTCGGCGCGATTATCGATGCGGACGCTGAATCGGCCATTGACGCGCTCCACAGCAACACCTCGTCAATTTTGTTTTGTCGGCGCAGCGTCAGGCCGGAGTCTTCAATAACGCCGCTCGCACTGCGCGGCAAAAATGAACGAACCGCGGGGTGTGCTCCCGCAGGCCGTCTTTCTTCAGCGATTTGAAGAGTGTTTGCCGGAGTCCCCTGGAAAGTTCGAGCTGCATGCCGCGGCCGCTGACGCCTCTATTGCAGATATTCAGCGGATCGCGTCCTTGCAAGTGGCGGTTCTCATGTTCCTCAACATGGAAGCCTGCTGGCGCGAGTTCCGCTCTCAGGATGCCTGGGAAATCTGGATGCCTCCCACCAACAAACACCGTGTCTGCGTCACTCTCCTCACCATGAATGGTTAATACCATCCGGACAGTGCGCAGCATGTGGAGGCATTCCGGCTCATCGAAGCGACTGCTCGTTATGTGCAAGTCCCTGTTACTCTTGTCCTTGGTTGCATCAAAGATATATAGGGCGAGGTCGTCGCCCGCGATAGCGCGAGCAATCTCAGACGTTCCAGGCTCTATACGGCCACCATGCGGCGCCATCACCGCAAAGGTGGCATGGCTCTCGCGGGCGAAAATGGTGAATGTTCCGGGAGCTTCGGCTGCTTGCAGTTCCTTGAAACAGGCGTATTTGTCAGCCATGTGCTCTCATCCTATCTACTGGCGTAATACTGAGTGATGAACCTAGACAGCGCCATCCAAAGTGCAAACTGTTGTCTCCGGAAACGCCGCAACAGTTTTGTTCCCAAATCCATAGCAAATCCGCCCCGTGGGTGCCAACCACGTGCCACGTGTCGGCGCAATACCGAGCGGCCTTCGCCTGTCACCGCTCTACTCCCACTACCTTGCCCAATAGTTCGCGGACATCGAAGCGAACCAATCGACAGCTTTGAGTCGAGTTCGTCAGAACGGCGAATTTCCGATTGCACGTGCTTGTGCTCGGGGATATATCGGCATCCCCCGTGGTCGCGGCAGTCGCTACTGTCGCACATAATTATGTTGGCATTTTGCGAAATCAGGTGTAGGCAAACACCCACCATACAATAGTCGAAGGTCTTGCTATCAGCGAGAAGAACGATCCGGAACATGTACCATCCGGGTGGCCCGAGGACAGGCTGTAACGACCCTTACATTCGCGAGGAAAAAAGTTCCGCCACGTACATGCGCAGTACGACTACGCTGCAGAAAAGTACCGCGCGAGTCGCTAGGCGAACGGCTCGAACTGCTCCTGCGCTGCGATCCCAGCCACGTGATGCTCCTCAATGCGACTGCAGCATGAGCGAAACCAGCGGCGCGCGGGGTGGCTCATCGGGTGAGCCCGTCAGGGAGGGCGTGAAGGGTTGGCAGATTCGCACGACTATAGCCCAGCGGAAGCGCAATTGATTAGCTAACCAAGGGGAATGAAATGCCTTCCGACCGACGCATCGAGAACATCAGTAAATCAGTAACCAAATCGGCGAAGAGACGCGCGCTCGAATCGATGAACGTAAGGGCGGACGACTACATCACGACTTCCGAGTTCATTGGTCTGCTAGACAGTAGCTCGAACTTCGACGCTTTGCGCAAGGAGAAGAAGATTGCGTTTGACCCGCTGGATACGCCTCATGGTCTCCCGAAGCTGTGGGATAAGGCAAAGGCCGAAACGTTCGCCAGGCGTCTGCAGCTATTGAACGAGAAAGCACCGGCACGAAATCGAGCGTTGAAGAGGCATTGGCTGCGCTTGGCCGCGCGTTGATTCGTGAAATTCGCGAGGCTATCTCCGACGAGATCGCGATTCAGGCGCAGTGCTACCAGGCATTCGCACCTGAGCCATCGCATCCAGAGACAGAAGCGAAGCTGGAACCGAAGCAAGTTGCGCTTATGCTGTCACGCAAGGATGTCGCTTCGATGTTGAGTTGTAGCGTGGGTGCGATCCTGAGGCTAGAATCTGAGGCGGAAGATTGACCGGTTCCAGTACGACTTGGAACCCGCGTCAAGTATTCACGCGTCGCTATCGAAGATTATTTGAACCGTGAGAGCATGAAAGCCGCGAACGAGCGTCTGAAGTCAGCGCCGCTTCCTGACGAGCCCGTGAAGCGACCCGCCGGCAGACTGCGCAAGCGCAAATGATCAGGCAGCATTCGCCATGATCGGAAGGGCTCTCGCCTGTCGGCAAGCAGAAAAAGCCCGCACGGCACAAAGACGACTTCGGCCTGCGCAGCACGGCGTGGTAATCACGGCCTCCACCACCACGGCGATGTGCGCCATGAGCACGAGCCAGTTTCGGTCCCCAGTTATCGTCTGGACCCCCGACTGCGATCGCGAGTGGCTGCGGCAGCAGAGCGCGGAAAGGGACATTGCGACCGAGCGTTTAGGTGGGAGCCTGTTGAGCCATGCCATCAGGACGCGCGTGCCGGGCGGTCCGCAGGCGCAGCAGCAAGAGCCGTCCGCCACGTCGACCACCCGCGCCGGAAAGGCGGGCAGGCAATACATTGTGCCGCGCGCCATATTGCTGTTCGCTGCCCGATTTCCCTCTGAAGGCCAGCCTAGAGGGGGAAGGTCGATTTGGCGGTAAAGGGGAACTTCACCTTCATGAAGTCGGCGTAGGCGTCACCAAACTTCTTGCCGAGTTGCTCCGTCAGTGAGCGGGCACAGATGTCGAATGACTCATCGACGAGTGTCCATCGATCGGCCCAGTCCGTTGGCATCGGCGCGTCAGGAGGTTGCATTGCGGGCACGAGGCGGTGCAGCGACCACGCCACTTCGTTGTAGCGGTTCATGAACCACGCAAAGTCGCGTTCCGTGAACGCGGGCAGCACTGGCAACGGCCCCTCTCCCTTCATGTAGTCCTCGGCGCGAGTCAGCGATAGGCGACTGCCATGAACTTCGAAATCGTAGAGTGCATCGATCTTTGCCAGCACGTCGGTGATGTCTGTTCCTAGGCCGCTGTCGCTCCCCGTCATCAACTTGCGCACATCAAACTCATTCTGCTTTCGGGCTTTCTTGATGGCGACTAGATCGGTGGTCTTGTCCGTGTTGGTCGGATCAATTCCTTCGATCTTGTAGAAGTCTGTGATCTTCTGGAGTGCAGCGGCCGTGAGGACGCAGTCGTCGAAGACGTTGCGGAGGGTAGTGAAGGCGGGGCGCGGATAGCCCCTAAGCGCGGCCCGTTCGGCAGCGCAGAGTGTATGGAACGCGCTTGCTATGCGCGGAAGAAACAGCACGTAGAACGCCGACAGTGGCGCGTTGACAAGCGGTCGGCAGTGAGTGTTGAGAAGCTCTACTGCCTCAAGAAAGCAGGCCTTGAATCCATTCGAAAGCGCCATGTGTCCGCTAAATTTAAGCGCGGTATTGCTGAATATGTCTTCAGCCTCAAATATCGAGCGCACACGGCCATAGTCATGCCCCTCGTGAATAAATGCCGCGTCAAGCCGCTTTTGGAAGTCTTCGCCAGTCATCTTGCCCCTCACTGCGCTAGCAATAGCAGGAATACACCGCCCGATTAGGTGGGCCAATTCATTTGCGTTCACTTGGCCCATCAACCACCTTGCTGTACCACACTTCCACCCGCGAATCCTCGCCCGGTCTGGTAGGCCAGCGACGACGCGCGGCGGAGACAGCCACAGGGCCAATAGGAGACGTCCGTACCTGATCCCAGAAAGCAGACGTTCCGCGGCTACAATGGCCAGGAAACGCCTGCGTGTCCTACCAGCGGACTCTCTTACTTGGAGCCAGTGTGACTGACCTCTCCTCCGATCGCCCCCTGTCCGACCCCGCAGACGACCTTTTCGATCACTCGTCGTTTGCACGTTCACTGGCCAACGCAATTCGTCGTCAAACTGCTGCCGAAGGAATCGTACTAGCACTGTTCGGCCCTTGGGGTTCTGGAAAATCCACAGTTCTGGCGTACGTCGAACATTACCTTGAGCAAAGCCCTGAGCCCGAGCGCCCCGTGGTTGTACCGTTCAATCCCTGGTGGTTTTCGGGTCAAGAGAACCTCGCTAAGGCGTTCCTCAGTCAGCTTCAAGCCATCTTGCCCGAAAAATACGCGGACTTTAAAGCTATAGCAGACAAAATTGCTGAGTTTTCGGAGGCAATCGGCGGGGTTGTCGATGTCGTCGCAACGGCGACCGGCCACAGATGGCTTGGCGGTATATTCCGCTCAGGCGCCAAACTTGTGGCGCGAAAGCCGCAAGACGTTCCAGCATTGAAGACAGCGCTTTCGAAGCTGCTACGCGAGCAGCGTAAGCGTGTACTCGTTATCGTAGACGACATCGATCGTCTTACGCCAGAAGAAGTGCGCCAGCTCTTTACAGTCATCAAGGCCTTGGCGGACTTTCCATACGTCACCTACTTACTCGCGTTCGACCGCGATGTCGCAAGTGCAGCCATCAGCGAGCAGACGGGATTGCCCGGGGAACGCTACCTCGAGAAAATCATCCAGGTCCCATTCGAGCTCCCGCGAGTCGATCGCGAGACGCTGCGCAGGGCGCTGTTTGTAAGGCTCGACGCAGCGATGCCTGGAACACCTGATGGGCGCTTCGATTCATCGTACTGGACAAACGTGTTTTTCGACGGCCTTGATCCGCTGTTTCAAGTACCACGGGACATCGTTCGCTTAACCAATTCGTTAAGCGTGACATATCCCGCTGTTGTGGGTGAAGTGAATCCGGTGGACTTCATCGCAGTCGAGTGCCTGCGCGTTTTTCTCCCCGGTGCGTACGACGCGGTTCGAACGACCCCGGAACAGTTCACCGGCTATCATGCTGCGGACTACGGACACGAAAGGGATTCTGCGCTCGCCTTTCATAACGCATGGCTAGCCAAGCTTCCCGAAGCACTTCGAGAGTCGACTAAGGATCTAATGCAGCGCTTGTTTCCGCGTCTCGAGTCCGTGTGGTCCAATATGCACTACTCTGCGGAATCGGCGCTCCAATGGAGGCGCGATCTACGCGTCTGCTCACCTGAGGTATTTCCAACCTACTTTCGCCTTTCGTTGCCCGCGGGCGCCGTGTCGAGAGCTGAGGTCGACGCGATGCTCGAATCGGTCAACGATAGTGACGCATTCACAGTTGCGCTACGGCAAGCGGCACGGCAAAAGCATCCAAATGGCATCTCCAAAGTTAGAGACCTGCTCGAACGGTTTTTGGATCATGTACCAAGTGACTTGACCGCAGAGAACGCTGAACCTGTTATTCGCGCGTTGATGATGGTTGGAGATGAACTGGTGATACCAACCGACATCGTGCCCGGTGAATTCGATTTCGGCAACGAGGCTCGAGTTAGCCGAATCGTGTACCAGCTTCTGAAGAAGTGCGATGCGGCGGGGCGACTTCGGCTATTAACAGAGGCCTTCACAGCAGGCAACGCGCTGAGGTGCGGAGAACTCTTGTTCGGCGGACTATACGAACGGGCAGAAGAGGCAGCCAAAGGGGGGGGTGAATCACCTTTGACGATGGCGGAATGCACCGAACTGAAGGAAGTATGGCTGCGCAAGATTCGTCAGTCCTCTGTTGCTCCGGAGTTTATTGACCATCCGTCGATTGCCTCCTTACTCAGTGGCTGGCGGCGTTGGGGTGGAGACGCAGAGACCGCGGCATGGTGGGCCCAGGCGGTATCATCGGACGATGGATTGTTGAAGCTCATTGCATCGCACATGACGACAAGTACGTCTAACGCATTCGGGGAGCACGCATTGCGCGTTCAGATTCGGGTCAATCCCAAAAGGCTTGCGCCGTATGCCGACGTTCAAGCTATGGCAATGAGAGTATCGACGCTCCTGGCTGAGGGAGTGGTCGCCGAACGGTGGGAACCTGCGGCCAGACAGTTCGTTCGCGAGTGCGATATGCTAAAAGAGGGCAAGGATCCGGATGCACCGTTCGCATTCGATGACTGACCTCGCCGACTGTCCGTTCAATCGCTAACAATGCGTCTGCTATGGTCGGCAAGCGATCCATCCCCCGAGAATCCGAAGATCCAAAAAACCCCGGCAGTCTCGATGCGGGCCGCCCATGAGAGAGCTTGAACTAACGACATGGGCCACTGCGGCCCACATCGATCCTACGCCAATATTGGAGGCCAATTGCCACGTGCTTGCCGGGCACGCCAGTGGCCGCCCGCTTTACTCGGCCAGAAGCATCTTCGACGTTACGTGGAGCGAAGTCTGTGCCTTCGGGCGTGACAAACGCGCGAAGGTCAGAGCTTGTGCTTGATGCGCACAATTACATCCCGGCGCCGCCGCCGCCCCCTGTTCTCTGCTCCGAAATATTCCGACATGAGCCTGTAACCGAATGACGTACCGGCACTGACTGCGGCAGCTGCTACCGCAACGACACCGGTGGAGCCTGTCATCAGGTTCGAAGTTGCGCCGCCAATCAGCCCGACGCCAAAGTCCGAGACAGAATACTTGGCGTATTTTTTCAGGGTTGTTTCAGCCTTCAGCTTTGATGCGATGCTTGCGATTTCCTCCTTGATCAGCACCTTCTGGTCGTCGTCATTGCAGTACGCGACCTCGGCAATCGTATCCTTGAGTTGGGCCAACAGTTCAGAGTCGTTCTTGATCGCGACAATATCATCCCAAAGAGCCTCCGACAGATTCGGTACCTGTATGGAACTGACGATCTGATCGGTCTTCGGCTTAAGGTTGCCACCTGTACGAACATAGTCGTAAACAAGCCGGTCGCCCGGCAGCGTATCGAGAAGACTCGATGAATATTTGGTGGCCACGATGGAATGGATGAGTCCCATTGCCAGAATTCCCGCCTTGTCTCCGAACCACATTGGATCGCCCTTCCGCAACCCGTGCGAAGGCACGTCTCGACTGACTTCAAGACCGATTGGGCCGACACGCACGCCAGCCGAATAATTGTCCTGTTTAAACCGTTGAGTAATCTCTTTGATCACATCCGGCTTATCCTGCAGATCGATGACCGACTTTCTGAGCAATTCGACCTCGGGTTCCACGGCTAGCTCCCATGGATGAAGCACGATATGTCCAGCGTCGATCAGAGGCCGAAGCTTCATCAGCTGCGCGACGAGCGGTGGCAGTGTCGAGTTGAGGAACGCGAAGCGCTCAGGTATGTCCGTTGACCAATAGCTCTTCCATGGTGAGGTTACTTGTGGAATCTTGGAGTAGCTCTTGCTACCGCCTTCTGGCAAGCGCTTCCAGAGCATCGAAGCACGCGGTGCCAATAAACTGAACAGCGGGTCCGGCAACATGACTTGCTTCGAGAATAGAAGGGGTAGTCCAAGCTCTTCAGCAGGCTTTCTATTTTCGACGATCTCGGTCGCCGTGAAGAGGCTCTGGCTGAAGCGTCCTACCGATGGGGGCGGGGCTTTCAAATAACAATTCTGGATGTCATCCGCCATTTGCCCCACGGCCTTCCGACAGTAGGTGGCGAAGTCAAGGTTGGGACGATCAAAATCCCATTTTCTTATAACGCCAAAAATATCCATTCCGCCGCGCGCCTCATCGCCGAGTCGAAACGCGCAATATAACCTAGGAACTCGTTTGAAACTGATCACTG
The DNA here is from genome assembly GCF_014397655.1 of Paraburkholderia sp. UCT31. Lineage (NCBI taxonomy): Bacteria > Pseudomonadati > Pseudomonadota > Betaproteobacteria > Burkholderiales > Burkholderiaceae > Paraburkholderia > Paraburkholderia sp. UCT31. Next base: position 70,177 of record NZ_VZQP01000039.1, on the reverse strand, counting down.
CCAGAGGCCGGAAGCACCGGAGACACTGGCGCAGTGCCCGTGGCCACGTCCGATCATTTGCACGCATGACGCCTTCTAGGCGGGGCGACACCGTTATTAAATTCCGTTTCGGGAGCTTTAGCTAGGGAGGCAATGCGCGCGATCGTAGCCCGTGGGGCCTGAGCACTACCAAGGACCCGTAAGCTTCGCGAAAGCATTCCGGGCATCCTTGTTCGGGAGTTCCCGGAGTTCCATCGCGCGCCAGTGCCTTCACTCTCCGCGCCGCCGCGCATCCGCCCTGACAATCCGCGCGCCGAGCTTCGTGGTGGGCGCAGGCGGTGGCGCGAGCCCCAGGCGTTTTTCGTTGGCAGCGATGATGCGCGCCGCTGCCTTGTTCGCCTCACGCACCACACGGGCGGTCTCACGCTGGGCCGCCGCTTCGCGGTCACGGCGGTCTGCTTCCGCGAAAATCTGCTGCATCTTCGCAATCAGTCGCGGATCGGCACGTAACAGGTGCGCGTATGCCGCAGGGCCTTGTTTCTCGGTGGTCATGATGTGCTCCTTTGTTGAGTGGTGGGCGGTCAATCGAGCCCCGCGTCGTGGAAGAAGTCCCGTCTGAATGCCGGTGAGGTTGACGTGAGTTCCGGCCATGACAGCCATGCGACCGGCCATACCGCGTGATCGTGTTCGCGCAGTACACGAAGCCCCTGGTCTTGTAGCGCGGCGACAAGGTTATGCGCAGGCCCGATACCGCTGCCACTCGCCTTCGATTGGCGCCTGCGAACTTCGATGAGCGAGAGCTCAAACGCGAGCATGCGCTCAAGCGGCGCGCGCAGCGCATTGACTGCGGTGTTGAACTCAGTGTAGGTGGCTTCGCGCCGTGCGATCAGGTCACGCGCTGCCGTTTCGAGCTGGGCTTCAACGGCTTGGTTCAGGTCGGCATCGAGGGCCGCACGGCGTTGCGCAATCACGTCTAGCGCGGCGTGTGCCGTTAAACCATCTTCAAGCGCCTTCGCCGCCGCGTGTTCGGCTTCGGCAATGCCCGCGTCAATTGAGGCCGTGTCGGCTTCGTGCGAATCGATGAGTGCAAGTGCCTGTGCCTCGGTTCGAGCCCGCTGCAGGCTCTGAATCTCGCCGCTATGCCCATCTGCGGCCTCCACGAGCGCGGCGAGGCGCGGCACTTCGCTCGTGAGCTTTGCGCGCGCCTCGCGCAATTGGCGAATGTGAGCCGCGCCGAGCGTGAGTGGGTCTTTCGCATCGGTTACCTTCTCTGCTGCCTTCGTCATGATCTGCCTCCAGTGGTGAGACTTCAAAACGCCACGTCGCCGAGTTCGTCATCGTGAAAATCGCGGCCGCTGCGCTGCGGTGAAGCTCGTGCGCCATTCGCATGCTTCGCCTCGGCGCGTGCCGCGTGCTGCTGCTGCGCGTTGGCGACTTCCGCGCGTTTGTGGCGCACGTGATAGGCAGACACGAGCCCGTGCGTCACCATCGACATCGACACTCGCGCCTCGCCGTTATCGGCGTTCCATATCCCCAGTTCGAGCGGGCCGGTCACGCTCACCGAATCGCCCTTCGAGAGCGCGAGCAGTTCGTCGCGCACGTGGGCGTCGAATGCCATCACCCGCGCAAAAATCACGCTATCGCCACCGGTCGGCACGCGTAGTGTGGCGAGCGCGTATGCATTGCCGTTCTTCGCGGTGCGGGCCTCCGGGTCTTTCGCGAGCGTGCCGCTCACCAGTCCGTCAATCACGATTGCCTCCCTTCGCGCGCGCGCACGTACCCCTCTTACGTCTGTGCATCTGTCGCTTTCTGAGGTGTCTGTCAGCGGCTCATACACCTGTTGCATCTGCTGCGCCTAAGCCACCAGTAAGGCTATTGCTCCACAGACGTCGATAGACGTAAAAGAAGTAATAGAAATAACACTTACCTACACACGTAACAGATACAGAGAGACTCTGGGGTCAATCAACCTCTTCCGTGGAGCAATAGAACGGCGCAAGCCGGTCAGCGGAACCGCTGCGCAAACCGGTCGGCGGAATGCGCCATACCCACGGCGCAGACGGGTCGTTACCGCCGCGCCGGATCAGCACCCCCATCTCGTCGCGCGCCATCCGCTGCACCCCGCGATAGGACACGCCGCAGGCTTTTGCCTGGGCTTCAACGTCAATGCTTGGCACTTCGTCGCGTCCGTCGAACAGGTCGGATACGAATGCACGCATTGCCTCGATGCGTTCATCTTTCGCCGCATCCGATTCGATAGCATCCGCAATCGTTTCTGGTACGCCGGTCAGCACACGGCCCCACTGCACGCCCATCGTGTGAAACGTTTCGCCGTGCCAGTCGAACGAAAGCGGCGCGAGATGGAACACGACCCCGCCATCACGGCGCGCAATGTTGGTCTTTACGCGCAGTAGCACACGCCGTTCGCTGTCGGACTCGCGGACGACCACCAGACACGAACGCGCGACAGCGGCCCACGCCTGACTTCCCAAAATGCGCGCTTCAAGCGTGCGATCCTTCGTTGACTTACCGAAGTGCGTCACGCCGATCACTGATGCGCCGGTCGTTTCAGCGAGTTCCTGTACGGGGCGAAGGGAGTGCCGCACATCACGCGCGTCATTGCCGCTACCGGTGCTCATCAGTGCCATCACCGGATCGAGGACCACCATGCCGATTTCGTGTTCAGCAACGGCGAGTTTCAGAAGCTCGATATCGGTTGACGGGTCGAACGGTGTGACGTGGCCTGCGGCGTCATAGCGTGCCTTCGGAATAAAGATGCGTTCCATGTCCGCGCCCATGCCGCGCAGACGGGGCAATAGCGTGTCCTGGATGCCTTCCTCGCCTGAATAGATCAGCACGTTGCACACTGGTGCGCGCGAGCCGTCAGGCAGACGCCCTCCTGTCGTGAACGCGGCGGAGAGCGCGGACATCAGGGTGGATTTGCCTTCGCCACTGTGCCCGGCCACAACATGCACCGCGCCGCGTGCCAGATACCCGGGCCACAGAAATTCAACATGCTTCATGCTCATCGCGTTCCCCTGTTGGAGAGTGACGCCCTCGACGTGATCGCCGGATTTGCCGTGCCCGTTCGCCGCGCTGCGTGCGCGTCGCCGCCCCTTTTCAATCGCGGCCCGCTCGCGTGCCTGCTGTGCTTCCCACTGGCTCGCGGCGGTCATTCAGCCACCTGCAACGCGGCGCACACAAGGTCACGAACGTCAGCCGCTGAAGTTGCGGCACGCATCTCATTGAAGTCGCCTGATGCGCACGCGCGGGGGAATACTGGCAGCAGGTAGTTCGCTGCGGCTGGCGAGCCGGTCACGGCTTCGAGCGCGGCGGCGGCTTCGAGCGCTGCGAGCCTGCCGGGATTGCCGTTGCGCGGCAGGCCGTTCGCATCGCGGTCGTCGTCGGCGCAAACCAGCATGCGGCGGTGCGGATACTGGCGAGCGAGCGCAAGCGCAACGGCGGGGAGATTGCCTGCGGAGAACGTTGACACGCACCAGCACCACGGCAGGCATTCAGCGAGCGTCGCGGCATTGGCCCAGCCTTCGGCAAACAGCACGGGCTGCTGTTCGCAGGAAGGATCACGCGCATCGAGCGGCTCTGGCCATTCGACAAGGTGGAATGCACCAGCGGCCCGCGTCCCTCTGGAAAACCGCTTTTCGCCGTCCGGCGTGATGGTCTGCAGCCCGACGAATTCGGCGCTCGCGCTATCGAACATACCTATCAAAAGATCGTCGCCATCCTGGCGGGCGAAATGCGGCAGCACGCGCTTTTTCAGCAGATACGGATGCTGCGGATCGGCGGTGCGGGCGGCTTCGTGCCGGTCCCATAGCGCGGCCAGCATCGTTGCGGTGTCGGCGTCGCGGATCGGCTCGCGCTTGCCCGGTGCCGACTTGCGAGCCCAGGCCGCACGCACGGGCGGCGGATTCGAAAGGCGCGCCGGTTGCCATCCGAATGACTTCGCGATATAGGCGAGCGTGCCGGGACCGATACCGGCGTCGGTGGTGATCGAGCGCCACGTCGCGCCGAAGTTCTTCTCGTCAAACGAGTCAGGTGCGGATGCGGACCAGTCGCGGGCTTCGTTTTCACCAATACCTGCCGAGCGCGCGGCCATCAGCGTGCGGACCCATTCGGCGCGCGGTAGAGCCGCCGGAATTGTCCATAGCTGCGAGCGAGCGCGGGCGAGCGCATCAGCCTCATTCGCGGCGGCGGTCATGACGCGTCTCGCGCGCGCTCGACCTGTGTGGCACGCTCACGGATGGGGGACGGACGTGGGTCGCCACGGGTCAGCTGTGCCACGGAATCCGGTGGCCACATCAGGCGGCCACTCGCGAGCTTGACTGGCACCAGACCGAAATAGGAGCCCGTATCGCAAAGGCGGCGGCGGATAGTGCCCGGAGTGATGTTCAACTCGCGCGCAAGTTCGGCGGTCATCAACGGGCCCGCTTTAACGGGAGGCCCGCGTATCGAGTGCGCCTGCGGCGGCTGGCTTTCGCAAGATGGCACAGCGTCGTCTGGCGAATCAGATACAAGAGCCGCCAGCGCAGCCAGCGCTACCGCATGCGCCAACTGAAACGCCTTCTGTGCGTCGCGCAGCGTCGCGGCGAGTGTAGTCAATTGAGAGGCATTGCCGGCTTGCATCGTGTCACCTTTCCGCATCGGCGGCATTGGTTGCAACACAATGCATTCAAGTGGTGGGAAATTTCCCCGCCAAGCATAACGAAAAAATCCAGAAAACCCTTACGGGTGCTGGCTTTGGGCCGATTCTCGTGTGTGGGGAAAACGATGGGGAATCGATTCCCACGTTCCCCACTACGTCACTTTTGCTTTTTGGCCCACCATTTGTCGCCTTGCAGCGCCTCACGCTTCACGGTGCCGGGATTGTCATAACGTCCTTTCGGCCCGGGAATTCCGCGCTGTTGCATTACTTCCAGCACCCGTTTTGAGTAGCCGTCTAAAGTGCCACGCACGCCATTGTCCTTATCACGAGCATACAGTTCGTCGGCTATTGCCCGCGCAGCATCCCTCCAGTCCGAATGTTTCGCAGGGGGCTCGTCGTTGCTGGCGTGCGTGGTAGCCTCAAGGTCTTTGCGCAAGCCCGCGTAGGCGACCAGAAACATGAGCAAGTCAAAGCCGCGCACCGCAAGCCAACCGCGCGGTATCGCGGTGCCGCCAGTCAATCGCGCATCGGTGCCATCCGCAAAACGCACCCCCACCATCGCGCTGTCAATAGACGAGTGCACGCAAAACAGGCGCAGGGTTTCATGCGTAATCGGTATGCTCGCGCTTTCGATGCGCTGCCCTGCCGTGGTTGCAGTGACAACGTGAAAATCGAGCGATGGCGTCAGCAGCCAGACGGGCAGTGATTCGTGAATATCCGCAAGCGGCCCGATGCCGGTGCACAAGGTACCGAGCAGCGAATCTACCGTCCACTTCACACCGCCTGCGTGCGTGCGCTCGGTCAACCATTCAGCCGCTCTTTCAAGCGTCAGCCAGTCCGGCAGTGTGAGACCATAAGCGTCAGCCATTGCCGCGCCTCCCTAAAGGCGGGTTTGTGGTCAGGCGGCGCACCCCGTTCGCGCGGGGCGCGCCGCCGTCCATTATTTCACGGCATGCAAGCCCTGTTCTGCCTGCTCGGGCTTGAAGTCAATTCCGCCCTGCTCCAAAATCCACGCCTCCAAGCGGTCATGCCACTGGCGCAGCAGGTCCAACGGCCTCACGCGGTAATGCTTTTCGGCAGTGGCGCTCGGCTTGTGGCCCATGATTTGCGCCACGATACCGGTCGGCAGTTCGACCCATTCGGACAGTGTGCCGAACGATCGCCGCAGGCCGTGCAGCGTCACGGGCGGAATGCCTGCTATCTGACAAACACGGTGTAGCGCGTTATTCGGGGATGCAAGTCGGCCATCACTTGATTTTTTGCTGCTGAAAACCCACTCGCTTGGCGTCCACGTTTCGCCCCGCGTTTCGAGGCGACGCAGTTGGCGCACGTTCGGCGGCATTTCATTGATGTGTTTGAGTTCGAGCAGAAGACTCCCAAAATAAGGCGTCAACGGAATCGTGCGCCCGGTGTCCTCCAGCTTGTCAGCGATGTGCAGGCTGCGCCATTTGAAATCGATAGCTGTCCATTTCAGACCGGCCAATTCCTCGCGGCGCGCGCCGGTAAGCAGCAGGCCAATCAAATACGCTTCCATAACCGGATTTTCAAGCTGACGCACGGCGGCAAACCAAGCGGCCAGTTGCTCGCGCTGCAGGCCGTCACTCTTCGCCCCGCGCTTCGGGAGCTCATCTTTCGATATGCGCGTGGAAACGGCCTGCGGGTCCATCAGCCCGCGATAGTCTGCCTTTGAATCGCACCACCCTGCGAAAATGCGCAGCAGGTTGAACGCAAGGCGCGCACGTGCCGGGCGCTTCGCCGCTTCCACCGCCAGCCATTCGGCCACGCGTTCGGCGCTCAGGTCCGCGAGCCGCAGGTCGAGCAGCGGCGCGAGCGGTCCCGGTTCCGTCAGACCCTTGCCGCGAAGTTTTTTCTCTCCGCCCGGGCTCGCGACAGTTACATGGTCGCGATAGTGCAATTCAGACCACTTCGGACGGCGCTCGGCTATGTAAGCGTCCCACGCAGCACGCAGGGTTACGGCTTCGCGTTGTGCGGTAATGCGGCGAGTTTCGGCGGCGACGCGGTCGGCCTCCATCGTTTCGCGCTTTTCCTCGCGCGGGTCTTTCCCTGCGTCAATCATCCGTTGCAGTTCGCGGGCACGCTCGCGGGCGTCGTCAATGTCATACGCCGATTCCTTGCCGATGGTGATGCGTATTTCCCTCCCCCCAAGCGGTCGCTGGAATATGTAAGCCTTTGCGCCCCGCGCGGTCGCGCGCAGTGCCAGCCCCGCCTGTTCCGAGTCCCAGAGGAAACTTTGCTGCTTGCCAGGCTCGCATGCAAAATCCCGCACGCGTCCCGCCGTCAGTTTGATTCGTGCCATTCCTATTCACCCCCGTCGCACTTACATCAGACCGCCCATCGGCCCGTGTAAGTGCCCGTGTAAGTGAATTATAGCAATATCACGCCATTTGACACCATGCGGCGGCACTCACGCAAAACACACAAACCATTGTTTTTCATGCATTTTTACCGTTTCTTCGCATCTGCCTCCATGCTGCAAAACGCGCCATGGAAAGGATTGTGATTCCTGTCGTCGTGGGTTCGAGTCCCATCAGCCACCCCAGAGAATTCATTAGAATCAATCGTTTATCAAAGTTCGTGGATTTCACAAAGTGAAATTCGGAACGAAAACGAGGATTTCGGAATAAGCCCGCCATCGAGCGGGCTTTTTTGCGTCTCAGTCGGGGCGAAGAGGACACGTCCCCGCTCCGAAGTCTGGCTGGCGCCCGAAAATGACGAAGGGCCGGTTTTTTCTTGACTACCAATAGTGGTGCGAGGGAGGGGACTCGGCCCACCACTCGTCGACATTCTCGCGTTTGATCGGCACGATGCAACGGTCATCACCAGTTGCCGAGACTTCCGGGCGGCGGTTCGTCGGCGACCGCACACGATCCTGAACCGACGTTCGACATGGCGAGCCATCTACGGCTCTTCCCGAGGTAGAGCAGACGTTCACGGTGTACGACTCAAGCACCCTTGGCCAAAGCTGCTATTTGCGTTGTCGCTCGTCAGGAGCGGCTGGATGACCTGACGATCATCCAGCGCCAATGCATCAGAATGTGGAACTGCCGAAGGTACTACAAGGCGCTCAATAAAAACAAACCAAACCTCGACGACTGACGTCGACCGCCTGATCGCCACCTTCGAGGCTTGCCTCGCGGAGCTCGCCTGATCGTCCGTGCTGCGCTACCGATCGAGATTCGATAGCATCGCCGGCAGGTAGCGCGCACCCGCCGTCTTGTGCTGCGAGAGGAAAGCGCGAATGCTTTCCAGCTCGGCGGCCGTGAGCGTGACTGAAGCCGCCCCCAGGTTTTCCTCGAGGTACTTGCGCCGCTTGGTGCCCGGGATCGGCACCAGATCGTTGCCTTGATGAAGCAGCCATGCGAGGGCAATCTGGCCCGGCGTCACGGACTTGTCCTTCGCCAGCGCCTTGACGAAGTCGGCGAGCTTGATGTTCGCGTCGAAATTGCTGCCCTGAATGCGCGGATCGTTGGCAGCACGCCAGTCATCGGCGGGCAACTCTTCCGCCCGCTTCGCCGTGCCGGTCAGAAACCCGCGGCCAAGCGGACTATATGGCACAAAATTAATGCCGAGTTCACGAAGCGCCGGCAAGACCTTGTCTTCGACACCGCGCTCGAACAGCGAATATTCACTCTGCAGGGCGGAAACCGGTTGCACCGCGTGCGCCCGCCGGATGGTATCGACGCTCGCTTCGGACAAGCCAAAAAAGCGCACCTTGCCGGCCGCGATCGCATCCTTCACCGTGCCCGCAACATCTTCGATCGGCACATCAGGATCGACCCGATGCTGATACAGTAAATCGATGTGATCGGTCTGCAAGCGCTTTAGCGAAGCATCAATCACTCCCTTTATGTGCGCGGGGCGGCTATTGAGGCCGCGCACACCATTTTCAAAGGCAAAACCGAACTTGGTCGCGATCGTGACCTCGTGCCGGCGCCCCTTCAACGCACGGCCGAGCAGTTCTTCGTTGGTGAATGGGCCATAGATTTCCGCAGTATCGAAAAACGTACAACCCAGTTCGATCGCCCGATGGATCGTTGCGACCGATTCCTCGTCGTCCGGCGTGCCGTATGCAAAGGACATCCCCATGCAGCCCAGCGCGATCTCCGACACCACAAGTCCTTCACGTCCAAGCTTCCGAGTCTTAAGCATGCTGCTCCTCCATCGAAAAGTGCTCCGTTTACGATGGCATATGCAGGAAGAGGATGTTAGTCAGATCCTCTTGATTCATTGCCTGATTGTTCCGGACAGGCGCGCAATGAGAGTCGTAACTTCTTCGCGACCAAGACAGACCTTAAACCCAGCCGGTGTTTAGCCTACCGACTCCAGCAGCGTGCTCAAGCCATGTGCTAACCGCGCGCGATTACATGCCGGCGTGCCTGCCTTGATCTCGGGGTAATCGTTCGATCCGTGCAAAATCTGGCGGTAACGGCGCCATCTTTCAGTTCACGGTGCCCGTCGATCCAGCCGTTTCAGCGTAAGCCGGCCTCGTACTCTGCACCTCAAGGTATCGCGTCGCCGGCCTCCGCCCTCCGTCAATGGCTACGAGTTACATGATGGCCGGCCGGCGAGCGTCCGATGTCCGGCTCAGAGCCGATATCCGAATGTTCGCCACGACGCGCGGTCGAAGGGCTGAAGATGGCCGGTTGCAGTCTCATGCAATGAGCATACGCTGCCTGAACTTCGCACGAGCTGCGATCGGAAGCACGCGACCCCTATGCGCCATTCAAAGCGCCAATTTAGGTGACTGGTATGCAGCCAGAAGATGCCACCCCGCCGGGCAGCCTTCGACAACCAGCCGAAGCCGCCTGTCATCAGTGCGGCGTGATGTCGCCTGGCACCCGGCCATGAGGACGCGTTGTGGGACAATCCAGTTCGGCAACCACTAGTCTGGAGGGCGAACGCCATGGATTCGTCATACATCAAACTGACAACCCCAATCGTCGACAGCCGGTCAGCGCTGTGGTTCTCCGCGTATGGCTTCGGGTGGGGATACTGCGCCTTCGAACTCAGACCGGAGGTTGTTTGCGAATACCTCGGAGCGGCAGACGAAAGCCAGAAGCAGTTGCTGCTCGCGTTTCAGTTGGGAAAGCAAAAGTTAGTGGGAGTTGCGGAACGCAAAATACCTCCATCGAGTGGAGAGCGCATCGAGATTACTGGCCAGGATCTTTAAGCCGCGCTGCAGCAGTGCACACGACCGGCCGGTTCGGTCTAAGCACCCGTCATTCGCGCATGAAGTCGGACTGACCGGACCTGGCCGCCTCCTGCATACCGGGTTAATAAGGCCGGGATTGTTTCCAGCCGATGCACCGCCGCTGTGGTGCCAATAGCTTGTCAGGGTGCCAGCGACCGGGACGAGCGGCGTGCCGCGCCCAGTTCCGTCCTCGCTCGCGTCGAAGCCCTCCCCTCGCAATGAGTGCGCGACGAGCAACGTTTCAGATTCCGCGTCGATGCGCTGATTGCTCGTCGTGAGCGCTCGCGCGATTTCGGGTATCAAGCCACCGTCGCACTCGAAGTCCGTCCCGAGTCCACCACTGCCTTGAGTGCGCGCGCTAAGGGTTGGGGCAATTCCTTGCCCCGCTTTGCGGCTCGGCGGAGGATGCCCGCGCAGGCTTTCTCGCCCAGCGCCGTGGCGGTGAGCCTGCCGATGCGGGACACTGCCGCGATTGCGTGGCACTCGGCTTCTCGCTTGTGCCATGCCCGCGATAGAGTCCGGACATAAGTCCACAACCACCCTTTCTCGTGATCAAGAATTGCCTTGCGAATGGGAGGCGACCATGTAAGAGATGTCGGGCTTGCTGCTGGTTTTGCCCTGTCTTTCTTCAGGGTTCTGGGGTGGGGCGGCGCAGCCGCCCCCCTCCCATGACATTCGACAGAACTGGTTCACCGCTCGGCAGGGCGAAGCGGCATAGTTCCCTCACCTATAGGACTCGCGAGACGAGGGCAACGTCAAGCTGACCAGTAATGTCAGTTGACGATACCGTTTCGCGCTACTAATCCGCGCTGTCGATCCGAACCAGCGCTTGTGCGTCCAGCAAGCTGTGTTGCAGCCATTCGTAAGTGACATAGGCCAGCCCGCCGTCGCCCCAGCCCGATGACCAGGAGTTCTTAATGATGAAATATCCGCCGCCCGCGACCTGATCGCTGTCCTGGTAGCCGACGACTAGAATTTCGTGACCGCACAGGCTGGTCCCGCAGCTGTCCGCCTTGATGACCCACGACACGACGCCGCCCTTGTACGTCGCAACCTGAAAGTCGAGGTTCGCGTTGATGGCCATGACCACGGGGTAGCCGCGATACAGCGCTTGCTTGATCCGGCCAATGGACGCATAGAGCTTGTGCGCCGTGGTCGTCCGAAATCCTGAGGAACTCGCTGCGGTAGAATCCTGCTGCCGGGTATCGCTGCCGCCACCCTGCGCCTCGGTAGCCGAGCAGGTGGCATTGGGATACTTGCGGTTGTAGTTGGTGCAATACTTGTCATCGCCATTGTATGGCCAGGATTTCTCCGGAACGAACTTGGTCTTGTTGTCGACGAATGCAGCGATGGTGTCGTACGGGTCGAGTCCGGCGTTGTTCCAGGTGTTGGTCAGTCGCTTTCCCTGGAAGTACGTGTTCTGTTCCGACAGTTTGGTACTGTTCTGCTGCCTCGATAGCAGCAATTCCGTTGCGGCGTTCAGGGAGAACGCTACGCACGTGCCCCGTTCGCTCTGATCTTTGATATCGCTCTTCAGGGATTCGAGATTCGTGATAAGAGCGCTGTGGCCCACCCCCAAGGAGTCCGAATCGGCCGTGTCACAACCTTCCAGGCCGCTCGGGCAACTGTTCTTGCTCGCCTGGGTCAGCCGCACCTTGTAGTTGCCGAAGAGTTGGACCATCGAGTCGGAGACCCCGACGTTGGAAACAAGGTCCTTTCCCACGTCCTGGTAGCTGATCACCTGACGGGTGACGCTGGAGAGGTCGGCCTCATAGCGGGTGTCGCTTCTCGCGTCACCGTAGCTCGGCGCGTAGAAGCCGGTATCTGAGGAGCTGTTACTGTTACTGTTACTGCTACTGTTTCCACTGCTGCCATCGCCCCCGCCGCCCCCACAAGCTTGAAGCGAAAAGAGAATGACGAGCAGAGTTACACGGGCAAGTTTCATGAGATTTTCTTGTCGGCGCCGGCGCGACGGCGCTGCCGCGAACACAAACGACGCGATGTTTTGACGAACCCCGATTTGGCTCAAAGCCACCTGCGCGGGTCAGACCGGGGACCATTGTGGCGTAAAGCGCGACTGCATCGGGTATGGCCTTACACTACAGCCGCCACCGGAATTGGGCTATCACACGAAAGTCTGGAACGCCGGTACGGTGGGATATACCGGCACCGCGTTTAGCGTTGCCTGGATATACGGGCGCATAGTGATGCCTTCAGGATCGGGTGCGTACGCCACCTTGGCAACGGAGTCCGCGTCGCCCCTTACTAGCGCCGCATTGCACCGATCGAATAGCGACGCGATTTCGTGATAGACCTGCGGTACGTGGACTTCGCCTGCAAAGACGCCAGTGCTGAAAACAACTGCAGCGGCGATCAGAATCTTCTTCATCTTTGCCTTCACTCCATTTAAATGGGACGCCAGCGCGGCATCGGGGAACTACGCCCAATTGGTGGCTCTGGTTACGCGCGAACCTCTCAGCTATCACCAGTTATCCCTGACTGGCAAGCAGCGCCAACATCAACAGAGCGGTTCGGTTGATTTCGGTATCCTGAGATTAATGCCGCCTAATCGCTCGCCCGCGACGACGAGTGGCGACATTACACCCAAAATTGATTTTATCGTCAACTTTGATGTTGTTATTTTGTTTTCAGCGGACGCTGAGTCGGTTTTGGCGCGAAAGAAGGCGCAGTTGCGGCGCCGCGGAGGACGGTAAATCGGCTATCAGGGGGTGTCGTTGCAGCCGAACTCCCGTAGACCATGTAGCGGCGATGAAGGGCGACCCCCAGCGACCCGATACTCAGCAGCCTGCGCTGGCCCGGCCGGCTGCCGGCCGTGAAAGAGGAAATCTACGCCAGCGGATCCCGGCCCGGACGACACCATCGGGTGACGCAAAAGGTGCTGGCTTCGCTGCATGCCTGAGCGTTCAGGTGCCGATGCGCACGACGGAGGAAGTTCGGTTTTTTCGAACCTCATGCATCTTTTCTTCTGCTTTCTGTGGATAGCTCCTCTCCGTACGATTATTCATGGTTATCGAGGAGGTGTCACATGCAAGCCCTGTTCAGGTCGCGCGACATTGAAGCTGTCCGCTTCCATACCGGCGCCCCGTGATTGTCGTTTCGCTAACCTGATGTTTCTGTTTCTGACTTTTAGAATTGGAGAATTAACCATGGCTAAAGCGTTTATCTCCGCTCTCGTACTCGTGCCCATCCTCGCGCTGCCCACGATCGCGTCCGCTAGCAGCAACGGTCCCCTGACGCGTGAGCAGGTGCGCGCGGAACTCGTCCAGCTGCACCAAGCCGGCTACGACCGCAACCACGGTGACGCGCACTATCCCACGCACCTCCAAACCGCGCTGGAGAGCGTGGGGGACCAGCAGCAGGCGCTCAGTGGCTACGGTGGGGCGTACTCGGGCTCCGCAGCCTTCGGTGCACCCACCAAGCCGGGCTCGTCAGGCACCGCCGCACCCGCCCAGCCGGGCTGGGATCATTCAATCTACAAAGGAAGCTGATCGGCTATCGGCCGAATGGCCGCGCGGTTTGAACCGCCCGGCGTAGTGACACACATGGCGAGCGGCATCGTCGCCGCTTCGTCGTCTGCAACACTGCGTCGCGTAGGTTGGCCTTCCATCGTCTTTTAGAACTGGCGACAGTTTCATTGCGTTTGGCGCCGGAGCGAATTCGTTATTCGCTCCGGCGCTTTGTCGTTTGCAATCGCTTAGCGCCAATGAACGCCCGGTGACGTTGCAGACTAACGGCAGGAAAGGCGAGCAGTTGCATACGCTGACGGCTCCGCACATTGTGAAAATGTCGCCAGCGATCCAAGCGCGGACGTTGCCGCTACAAGGTCCGCTCCACCTCCGCGAAGAGACGCTAATGGGTCGGCATGCGCGAGTCCGCTCCGGGTCGATCTGAGCCTGTCCTCGTCGTTGCAATTCGCAACGAGCGGGCCACCACTAACACCACTGCATGCACATGCAGTCCCAGAAGCGCAATGCACGGTCCAATTTTCGGAACGACTCACCGCGAACCCGCATGCCACCGTGCGTGAAAAGGCGCGTCTGTTCCGAATTTAGTTTGTGAGACCGTTGTCTGACGCGGCTGCGAGGCATTTTGACGGCTGGATTGTGATTCCTGTCGTCGTGGGTTCGAGTCCCATCAGCCACCCCAAAGAATTCAGGCAAACGGCGTTGTGAGCAATCACAACGCCGTTTTTGTTTTGCTGACGGCCTTCTGCGTTTTCCACGATATCTGTGCGGTTTTCCGCCCCGCAATCACCCCTTCCCGCCTTCTCCCGCCTCTCAAAAACCGCTTGGCCAACAGGGCCGGATCACCGGTCCGCCTTGCGGTGCGTACGTCTGAACGATTGTTTCTTCGTCGAGAATAGTAATTTCAGATTATCGGCACAAATTTTCAATAGTAGGGGTATACACTGGCTTCCATCGACGTTGCAGACACCTGGTTGACTGGCTCCTGCAACATCTTCCTGAAATGCAGTCGAAACGTTATCGGAGTCCTACCATGAAGACCAAGTTTATCGCCGCCCTGCTGATTGCCGCTTCCGCCTCGATCGCCGCTCCCGCTTTCGCCAGCGGCTATGGTCCGGCACCGTACTACCGTCCGTCGGTTGGCGCGCCGGCTTCGCAACAAGGCCAGAACGCGCAGACCGTCGCTGCTGAACGCGCCAACGCGCAATCGAATGCATACGGCGGCGTGAATAGCGTGTCGACGCAATCGGGCACACGCAGCGAACCCACGTCGGGTCCGCAATCGGTGTTCTTCGGCCACTAAGCCGCCAGCAGTACCGTCAGATCCGCTGCCTCTGAGGCAGCGATCAAACTGGGCGCCGCGCATGCAGTATCGATGCCGGCGCCCAGTTGCATTTACGGCAGCCGTGGTACCCGGTACGTTGCCCGGGTAGCGTTCGGTTTGCAACCGTTGTCTCGTGCGCCTGCCGCTTCCTTGCCTCATCCGAACACGGCGCCCCCTTCCATCGCGACGCGGCTATCCGCGTCTAACTCGCCAGCCCCGCATCGATCAATTCGCGCGCCGCGCGAAAAGCCGCCTCGGCGGCCGCATGCTCGGTGGACCACAAGCTATCGATATGCACGAGCTGCCAGTCGACCACCGTCGAATCGTCGCGCCGCACCCGGAAATGCGCCTTGACGCCCGTCAGCACCTGTTCGACCGCCACCTCGATGTCGTGGTCGCCATAGCGCGCCTGATAGTCGCCCATGTCGACGCCCTTCGGCTCCATGCTCGTCTCCGTGGTTTCGCTGATCGCGGGTAGCCGCACACGCGCGTCCAGCTGGTGTCGCGCTGGCCAATCACCTGCTCGCGACTCACCCGCGACGCGCCGCCTCGCTCTACACACCGGCCGTGCGGCCGGCCGCCGATCAGCGGATCAGTTGCAATCGCCGGAAAGATACTGCCGGCCGTTGCAGTTGATTTCGACCCCACCACTGCCCGCTTCGGCAACCAGGTCGCATGCCAGCAACTCCGCCGCAACGGACTGCGCGACTTCGGGCGCCGTCTGTCCGACGCCGACGTCGTTCAGACGCCGCAACGCTTCGACCGCTTCAGGACTCAAGGACTTCGACATGGCCGTCTCCGTCGGAATGCTCAATTCATCGTAGCAAGTTTCATCGGCGGATGCAGGTGTGCGCGCCTGACGAGCCGCTCCCCGGAGCGTCGAGCCTGGCAATTGGTGTCTGAAACCGGCGTGACCGTTAGGAGCACGCCTCAACGCGCCAGCAGCGGCCCCGGAACGCGGCCTGCTACTAGCTAATCGTGCACACAGCCGCGTGTCTGCAGACGGCACGCGACATCGAAGGAGAACGACATGAAGCGAGGCAATTGGGCCACGTTGACGGCCACCACCGCCGCGCTGGCGGCGCTCTTCGCGAGCGGCGCCAGCGCCGTCGCGCAGACGGCGCCCAGCGCGCCGCCGGACAGCCATGCGCCGATGGCCAAACCGCCCGAGGCGGCATCGGGCGCCGGCAGTTCGAGCAACCCGGACAACATGCCGATCAAGCGGCCGGCGAAGCCGACCAACGACCACATGTCGCACGAGCCGCCCGCCAGCGGCGCAAACGCGAAATAGCCGCTGCGCACGCCACTCGCATGGGCGGAGCGTCATCAAAGCCGCGCGATCGACACCTCGGTCGACTTCACGAGCGCGACCACCTCCGAGCCGACTTTCAGTTCGAGTTCGTCGACCGAGCGCGTCGTGATCACCGACGTGACGATGCCGAACGGCGTCTCTACGTCGACCTCGGACACCACCGAGCCGCGGATGATTTCCTTGACCTTGCCTTTGAACTGATTGCGCACGTTGATGGCGGAAATGCTCATTTCAGATAATTCCACAGAAGCAGTTGATAACGGAATCGGATCGATTTGCCAGGAAAACTCAGACGGCCCAGCGCACTTCGGTCGGCCGCGTGAGACGACCGGGTTCGGGCAAGCCATACGGGTCATAGGGCTGATACGCGCGATGCGCCAGCGTGTCGTCGTTCGGCGCGTTTCTCAGCACGCGCTGCAGCACGTGGTCTTCGAGTGCGGCGAAGCCCGCCGACGCCCGCGCGCGCGGACGTGCGAGCGCGACCGGCTGATCGAGCGCGATGCGGCCTTCCTCGATCAGCAGAATCCGGTCGCCGAGCGCGACGGCTTCGTGCACGTCGTGCGTGACGAGCAGCGCAGTGAAGCGATGCTCGCGCCACAGCCTTTCGATCAGCCTGTGCATTTCGATGCGCGTCAACGCATCGAGCGCGCCGAGCGGCTCGTCGAGCAGCAGCAATTGCGGACGATGCACGAGCGCCCGCGCGAGCGCGACGCGCTGCCGCTGACCGCCCGATAGTTGCGCGGGCCAGTCGTTCGCGCGTTCGAGCAGGCCGACTTCGGCGAGCACCGCGCGCGCATCGTCGCGCGCGCCGCGGCCGAGGCCGAGCATCACGTTTTGCAGCACGCTTTTCCACGGCAGCAGACGCGCATCCTGAAACATGATGCGGGTGTCGAGCGGACCGCCGTTCCCGGCGCGCTTTTCGAGCACACCCGAGCTGGCTTCTTCGAGACCCGCGACGAGCCGCAGCAAGGTCGACTTGCCGCAACCGCTGCGGCCGACGATCGCGACGAAGCTGCCCCGCTCGATCGACAGATCGAAGCCCGACAACACCTCGCGCTCGCCATAGCGCTTGCCGACGCCGCGCAATTGCACCGCGTAGTCGCTTGCGGGGCGCGCGTCGCTGCGGGCCAGAGCGGTGGCGGGTTGCAAGCTCGGTTGCGAGCCGCAATGCGCCACCGCCGCCCCGTCCCGCTCAACCTCCGCAGCCTCGTTCGCGTCGTGATCCGCGAGCCGCGGCTGCGCGAGTTCGGTCTCGAGATCGCTGCCCGCGACGCCGCCGAACGTCGTCGATAGCGTCGTTGCGCTCATGCTTTTGCTCCTCGCTGATAGGCCGGATGCCAGCGCAGCGACACGCGCTCGAGGCTCTTCGCGAGCATGTCCGCGAGTTTGCCGAGCGCCGCGTACAGCAGAATGCCGACCACCACCACATCGGTTTGCAGGAATTCGCGCGCGTTCATCGTCATGTAGCCGATGCCCGATTGCGCGGAAATGGTCTCGGCGACGATCAGCGTGACCCACATCAGACCGAACGCGAAACGCACGCCGACCAGAATCGACGGCAGCGCACCCGGCAGAATCACGTGGCGGTACAGCGCGAAACCTTTGACGCCATAGCTGCGCGCCATCTCGATCAGGTTCGCGTCGACCGAACGGATGCCGTGAAACGTGTTCACATAGACCGGGAAGAACACGCCGAGCGCGACGAGGAACACCTTCGCTTGTTCCTCGATGCCGAACCACAGGATCACGAGCGGAATCATCGCGAGCGCGGGAATGTTGCGGATCATCTGTACGGTCGAATCGAGCACGATTTCCGCGGGTTTGAAGAGACCCGTCGCCAGTCCGAGCACGAGACCGATGCCCCCGCCGATCGCGAAGCCCGACACCGCGCGCCAGGTGCTGACCTTCACGTCGGCCCACATTTCGCCGGACTGGATCAGCGACCATGCGGCCTTCACGACCGCGAGCGGCTCGGGCAGCACGCGCGTCGACAGCGCACCGCTGCGCGCGGCGATTTCCCACGCGAGCAGGATCGCGATCGGCGCGAGCCACGGCAGCAGGTGCGCGCCGAAACGGCGCAACGCGGCAGCGCGCGCCGTGGACGCGGGCTGCGGGGTTGCCGCCGTTCCCGCGCTCAAAGTGGTGTCACTCATGTTGGCTTTTCTCCTTGCCTGTCGATCGTCGTGCGCGTGTCGCGCAAGCCGCGCGACCCATGCTATGCGCGCGCTCAACTCGCGCTCGCCGCCTTCGGCAGATGGCTGGTGCCGACGATTTCGCCGAACGGCCCCGACAACGGCCCGTTGGCAACCTTGCTGAAGCGTTGCGGCAGCAGCGGAAACACGAGTTCGGCGAAGCGGTAGGATTCCTCGAGATGCGGATAGCCCGACAGGATGAACGTCTCGATGCCGAGCGCCGCGTACTCCTTCATACGCGCGGCCACCTGCTCCGGACTGCCGACCAGCGCGGTGCCCGCGCCGCCGCGCACGAGCCCCACGCCCGCCCACAGGTTCGGATAGATCTCGAGCTGCTCGCGCCCGCCGCGCTTGCCGCCGTGCAGCGCGGCCATACGGCGCTGCCCTTCCGAATCCATCTTCGCGAACGACGCCTGCGCACGCGCGACCGTGTCGTCGTCGAGCTTGCTGATCAGCTGGTCGGCCGCGGCCCACGCTTCCTCCTCGGTCTCGCGCACGATCACGTGCAGACGGATGCCGAAGCGAATCTGCCGGCCGCGCGCCGCGGCGCGTGCGCGAATGTCGGCGATCTTCTTCGCGACCGCTTCGGGCGGCTCGCCCCACGTCAGATAGGTGTCGATGTGCTCGGCCGCGATAGCGTGCGCGGCCGCCGACGAGCCGCCGAACCACAGCGGCGGATGCGGGTTTTGCACCGGCGGATATAGCGCCTTGCCGCCCTTCGACCGCAAATGCTTGCCGTCGAAATCGATCGCTTCGTTGCTGTGCGACGCGGCGAGCAGCTTGCGCCAGATATGCAGGAATTCGTCGGTGATTTCGTAGCGCGTGTCGTGATCGACGAACACGCCGTCGCCGGCCAGTTCGGCCGCGTCGCCGCCCGTCACCACGTTGATCAACAGACGCCCGTTCGACAGCCGGTCGAACGTCGCCGCCATACGCGCGGCGAGTCCCGGCGACGACAGCCCCGGGCGAATCGCGACGAGGAACTTCAGCCGCTGCGTCACGGGAATCAGGCTCGACGCGACGACCCAGGCGTCCTCGCACGAGCGGCCGGTCGGCAGCAGCACGCCCTCGTAGCCGAGCGTGTCGGCGGCGACGGCGATCTGCCGGAAGTAGTCGTAGTCGGCTGCGCGTGCGCCTTGGGACGTACCGAGATAGCGGCTGTCGCCGTGAGTCGGAATGAACCAGAACACATTCATGTTGTTACTCCTGCCTGTTCCTGACGTAATGAAAACGGTGAGCGCGAGCGCCGGCCGCGCGCATCGAGCCGGCAACCGGCAAGGCGCTGCGACGCGTTGAAGGATTGAGAAACGGACGATGGACTCAGGCCATCGGCAACTGCGTCAAATCGATGAAGGCTATGCGCCTGGCGGACGACACCGCGAACACGACCGCGCGCGGGCCCTGCGACAACGGAGATTCGGCGTGAGGCTCGACATTGCGACGGCTTTCCTCGACCAACGTGCGCGTGATGCGCTCGATTTATCGGATGACGGCGACACCCGAGCCGTCTGCATGAGGAAACAGTCTATGGAGCGGTCCGCGGCTTTTGAACGATTTTATTGAGCTTAGGATTTCCGCTTTCGTGATTAGCCCGGTGCTACCGCATAGGGTTGTTGCGCTTTATACACGCGGCCCCGGCCGCCCAACCCCGGTCGATATAATGGCGCTCGTTTCCAATCACCCGGTACAGGTCTTGCGATTCGCGTCGCCTGTACGTTGCCGGTGCAATGCATGCAAAAAATTATTCTGCCGTTCGTCGCCGGTTTTCTGGCTTCTTTGTTCTTTCGCGAATCGACGCTGGCGCTGATGCACGCTGCCGGCATGATCGACCCTAGCGGTTTTTCGACCGCGCCGTTTTTGCCGCTCGGCCTGCCTGAGTTCATCGCGAACGCAATCTGGAGCGCGTGCTGGGCCGTGCTGATGGCCTGGCTGCTGCGCGTCGCGCCGCATCGGCGCGCGCCGTGGGTACCCGCGTTCGTGTTCGGCGGCATCGTGCTGACGGCGGCGAGCGTGTTCGTCGTCGATCCGCTGCGCGGCATCTGGCCGAGCGGCAACATGCTGCCGCGCCTCGCGGTGGGCTTCACGGCGAACGCGATGTGGGGCTGGGGTGCGCTCGTGTTCATGCGCGCGTTCATGGCGAGCGAGGCAGAGGAATAAGCGCGGCGAACATGAATTCGCGCAACGCGTAGATTCGCGCGGGCGGGTTCGCGAGGCCGCGCGTTCAGCCGCGCAGAGCGCGCAGCGGGTGCTCGTTCGCCGGCCACGGGCTGTCGAACATCTGCTCCACATCGGCCCGGTTGACGTCCTCGATGCGCGCGAAACGCCAGCGCGGCGCGTTGTCCTTATCGATGATGCGTGCGCGAATGCCTTCCACCGTATCGCCGCGCAGAAAGCTCGAGCGCGTCAGATCGAGATCAGTGCGCAGCACGTCGGCCATCGACCCTTCCGCGCGCGTGACCACTTCGAGCGAGACCGCCATCGACAGCGGCGAGCGCTCGCGCAGCACCGCGATCGTCTGCTCGGCCCACTCCGCCGCGTCGCCACCGCGCTCGCGTTCCTGTTCGAGCGACTTGAGTATCCGCGCGACGTCGGGCAGCGCGAAATGCCGGTCGATCAACGTCCGCGCCTTCGCGAGCGCGCTCTCCTCGGGCCGCGGCGCGACCTGATACGCGAGCGTCTCGCGCTCGACGCACGCAACCACATCAGCACCGCGCTCGAACGGTTCGCGGCTCAACGTATCGACGAGCGCGGGCAACGCCGCGTCGTCGATGTAGGCATCGGCGAGGCCCGCGTACAGCGCGTCGGCCGCGCCGATCGTCTCGCCGGTCACCGCCAGATAGCGGCCGATCGCGCCGGGCGTGCGCGCGAGAAACCAGCTCGCGCCGACATCCGGAAAGAGGCCGATACGGGTTTCGGGCATCGCCATCTTCGTCGATTGCGTGACGACGCGCAGGCCGCCGGTGCGATGTGCGCCCTGCGAAATGCCCATGCCGCCGCCCATCACGATGCCGTTCATCAACGCGATATACGGCTTCGGATACACGAAGATCGCGTGATTGAGCCGGTATTCCTCGCTGAAGAACGTATCGCGCGTCTCCCGGTCGCCGGTTTGCGCCGCTTCGTACATGAAGCGGATGTCGCCGCCCGCGCAGAACGCGCGCTCGTGCCGGCTGCGCACGACGACGGCCAGCACCTCGGGGTCTTCGCGCCACTGGTCGAGCGCCGCGTGGATCGCGCGGATCATGCCGGTCGACAGCGCGTTCAGCGCTTTCGGCCGCTCCAGTTCGATGAGACCGATGCGGTTGGCTACGTGGGTCGCGATTTCGTCGCTAGTGGCGGGCGAGGCGGACGTGGACATGGAGAACTGGGCGCGGCGGCGCGGCATGAGGTGGAACTGAACGTTATCACGGGCCTGCCGCTTTGCGTTTGGTGGGGAGCTCGGGGGCCGGGTGCGTGGAGCCGGCCGACTTGGCGTGGCGCCGCGCGACGGTTTTCTTGCCGCGGACTGCGGCGCTGTTCGATGCGCCCGCCGCCACGGCCTGCGGCACACCGAGCCATGCGTCCAGCGTCACGCCGACGAGCGTCTCGAGCGGCGCGCTCGGAAACACCGGGCACGTGAGATTCAGCGCGACGATGCCATGCAGACTCGCCCACAACGCCTCGGCCCAGATGGCCGGCTCCATCGATGCGACCGACGCCGACAGACGCCCCGCTGCTCGCAACTCGTCGAGCGCGTCGATCATGATGTGCAGCGCGGCCTCGTCGGGATCGTCGTCGGGGTCGTCGTCGGCCACGCCGCCGGCGGCGTTGCCCAGCGAGGCGGTCGAACCACCGGTCCCGGCGTTCGCGCTTGTGTCGCCCGTGTTGCCGTCGTGTTTGCCAGTGCCAACCCCGCCCCTGAGCGCCGCGCCGGTATAGCTCGGGTCCTCCATGAAAATCAGCCGGTACGTTTCAGGATGCTCGACGCCAAACGCGACGTACGCGCGCCCGAGCGCCTTCAGCCGTTCGGCGGGATCCGCGATCTGCACGAGTGGCACGAAGGTCGCGAGCAACCGCGCGTAGCCTTCGGCGCACAAGGCCCGCGCGATGTCGTCGCGACTCGCGAAATGCAGATACAAGGTGGCGGGCGAATATTCGATCGCGTCAGCGATCTTGCGCATCGACAGCGCGGCAAAGCCCTCGCCCACGACGATGCGCCGCGCGGCATCGAGGATGCGTTCGCGCAGTGCCTGCTTCTGGCGGTTTTTTCGTTCGGCGATTCCCATGACTCGCAATTTTCAGATTGACAAACTGAAAAGTCAATTTAAACTGAACATCGTTTACTGAACAATGTTCAGTAAATTTTCGTCTGTCAAATTCGAGCAGCCACGAGCGCGCGACGATGTCGTGCCGCCATCTGAGGGGTCGTCATGCAAGCCACGGGAAAGGTCGGTTTATTCGGTGCAGCGGGCGCTGCGGGTCAAAGCATCGCGACGGCGCTTGGCGCGGCGGGCCGCGATTACCGGGTGGTCGGCCGCTCGCGCGAGGTATTGCAACGGACTTTCGGTGACGACCCGCACGCGGAGATCGCCACCTGGAACCCCGACGACCCCGCCTCGATCCGCGCCGCGGCCGCCGGTCTTCAGACCGTGATCTACCTCGTCGGCGTGCCCTACGACCAGTTCGCGCAGCACCCGCCGTTGATGGAGAAAACGCTGGCTGGCGTGACGGCCGCCGGTGTCGAGCGCTTCATTCTGATCGGCACCGTGTATCCGTATGGCCGCGCGCGCGGCAACCCGGTCCGAGAAGATCATCCGCGCGAGCCGCACACGTTCAAGGGCCGCATGCGGCTTGAACAGGAAAAGCTCGTGCTGGCTGCGCATGGCCGGAAAGGTCTCGAAACGCTGGTATTGCGACTGCCCGATTTCTACGGACCGGGGGTCGAGCGCAGCCTGTTGCACGGTGTCTTCGTTGGCGCCGCTACCGGCAAGCGCGCGCAGGTGCTCGGTCCCGTCGACGTACCGCACGAATTCATCTATCTGCCGGATGTCGGTCCCGTGGTCGAACGACTCACGCGCACGCCCGAAGCCTACGGCCGCTGGTGGCATCTCGCGGGCACCGGCACGATCACGCAGCGCGAGGTGGCTCGCGAGGCCTACGCGCTCGCGGGCTCCGGGCCGAAGCTGATGGTGGCCGGCAAGGGCATGCTGCGCGTGCTCGGGCTATTCAATCCGCTGATGCGCGAGTTGGTCGAGATGAACTATCTGATGACCGAGCCGGTCGTGCTCGATGATTCGGCGCTCGCGACGTTGATCGGGCCGCTCAGGAAGACGTCGTATCAGGAAGGGATCAGGCGGTGCTTCGAAGCGGCGCGTGAGGTAGTGCCGGCACGCGACATGAATTAGCGGCAAGGCGTTGGCGATGCGTAGGTGAAGTGAAAACCGCCGAGAGGGACCTGCACCCGGCCTCTGGCGCCGACGGTCCGTAGGCAGGTCCGCCTAGCCTGCCATCTGCCCCGGCGGAAAGTGGCCACTCTTGAGCAGCACGGGTGTGCCGTTACTGATCTGCAGATGCTCACGCGCAACGGCCTCGATGCGCGGCCGGCCCGCATCGAACGCGCGCAGCCAGCCGTCGAGGTCCTCGCTGTAAGCGCCGAAATGATCCTCGAGCGCTTCCACCGAGATCGCGCACGGCACCGGCTCACCGTCCACCAACGCAGAAAACACGACGGTCAGGTTGGAGTCGCGGTAAGCAGGCGCATCTTCGGGAAAACGGATTTTCATGGTCGCCTCGTCAGAAGTTGGCCGCGGGAACGTAGCTTGCGCGGAAGGCCCTGCGCGCCGCCGATCCTCGCAAGTCCCGCTATGGTACTCGCGCCGCCGGATCACGGTCCAGCGCGCGCGGGGGCCTGATTCAGGGCATCGCGTGCTGCCTTGGCGAGCCCATCGGCGGGCCCTTTGCACGGAAATCGCCGACGCGCTCACGGCCCATCCAGCAACCGGTCGACATACTCGCGGGCCGCCCGTTCGACGAACGCGAGCGCCTCTTCTTCACTGTCGAAGCGTTGCCGGTCGCCGAGCTCGAGCAGCGTTTCCATGCGGTGCGGATCGTCCGGGCCGAGCTCGGCGAGGCTGACTGTGCCGACGTAAGTACCGTCCGCTTTGGTGTGCGCGTCGCCCGACGGGCCCGACGTGCTGCCCCCTGGCACGAGGCGCGCGGCGGCGCTGATGTAATAGCCGCGATAAGGGCCACTGACCCGTTCAGCCATCTTCGTCCTCCTGTTGCGGTTGCAGAGCTGGCGCCAGTCGCAACGGCGCCGCCCTGATGCTTCAGCATGCGGCGCGCCGCTGCACGGGGTGTGTGCGGGCGGCCCGTCCCATAACGATAAGGCGCGTTGCAGCGCGATAAGTTCTGCTCGCGAGACGCGCCCCCCGCGCCGCGCCAAAAGAGCCGGCGCCAAAGAGCCGCGCCGCACTTCAGCCGCGCGCGCTGGTCGAACGGTCCATACCGGCATGCTCCATGCTGTCGCACGGTACCTGTTACGACGCCATTTCGAGGCCAGCGAGCGCAATATGGGAAAATATTTTCTGCAGGATCATGAACTGCCCGAGCCGGATGCGGCGAACCGCTGGTTCGAGTACGCCGAAAGTCACGGCATCGACATCCCGAAAGCGATCGGCATCTGGGAAGACGCAGCCACTGAAGAAGGCGCGGAAGCCCGGCGGCTCCTCAACGCGGCGGGCATCACCGTCGAAACGACCTGAGCCGTGGCGCGCGCCCTCGCGCTCCACAGCGGCCGACCCCACCCGGCAGACCCCCTCTATCTGATTGAAAGGACACAACACGATGCAATTCACGACGCAACCGCGACGCGCCGGCCGATTCCACCGCCTCCGATCCAGCGCCGCGCTTGCCCTCGTGCGTCGCGCGTCGCTGTCGGCCGCCTTGCCCGCCGCGCTGCTGCTCGCCGCGGGACTGGGCGGCTGCGCGTCGTCGAACACGACCACGCTGATCAATCTGCCGAACGGCCAGACCGGCTTCGCGGTCAACTGCAGCGGCGCCGACGCCGGTTCGAGTTGGGCCTCGTGCTACGTGCAAGCGGGTAAGGCCTGCGGCGCGACCGGCTACGACATCGTGTCGAAGGATAACGACGAAGGCGGAACCGCCGGCGGCAGCGTCACGAACGTGGCGTCGGCGAACGTGAAGGGCCGCTCGATGATCGTGCGCTGCAAGTAAGTCGATTTACGTGCCTGGCGGCAATCGCGGCGGCTGGCGCGGGCGCTCAATGCGCCTGCATCTTCGAGAAGAGATTCAACACCGCGACGCCAGCGACGATCAATCCCAGCCCGATGATCGCCGGCACGTCGGGTACCTGCCGGTACAGCACTAGCGCGACCAGCGTGATCAGCACGATGCCCGCGCCGGACCAGATCGCGTAGACGATGCCGACTGGAATGCTTCGGAGCGTCAACGACAGGCAATAGAACGCGATGCCGTAGCCGAGCACGACGACCATCGACGGCAGCAGCCGTGAAAAGCCGTCCGAGGCCCGCATCGCGGAAGTCGCGATCACTTCGGCGACGATCGCGATCGCGAGCAGCGCATACGGGGGTACGCGCATCGCGTCAGTTTTTCGCGAGCGCGAGCTTGCCGTAGTCGTGACCGAGATGCGCGCACAGCGCTTCGACCACGAGTTCATGATCGGCGCGCTGCGGCAGACCGGACACCGTGATCGAACCGATCACGCCCGCCCCTTCCACCACCAGCGGAAACGCGCCGCCGTGCGATGCGTACTCGGTGGCCGGCAGTCCGTGCTTGTCGGCGAGCGTCGCGCCCGCAAGCTGCATTTTCAGACCGATCGCGTACGAGCTACGGCGAAATTGCGCGACGGTGTTGCCCTTGCGGCGCGCCCAGTCGACGTTGTCGGGCGTCGCGCCGTCGAGCAGGCAGAAGAACAGCGGCTGGCCGAACGTGCGCAGGTCGATCGCAGCGGCAATGCCGCGCGCTTTCGCGACTTCGTGCAGATACGCACCGACTTGCCACGCGCGGTCGGCATCGAAGCGGGGAAACACGAGGGTCTTTTCCTGAATGGCGATGACCTGCAGGTCGTGAGCGATATCCATGGGGTTCAGAACGGGTCGGAGCATCAGAGTCAAAGGGGCCGCGGTCGTGAAGATCCGGCGAGCCGCGTGGAGAATCTGAATTCTAGCGCAGCGTCCGCGCACGGATTTCCAGAGCCTTTCCGATAGGCGACGTCGCGCGGGCAGAGCGAAGCGCAATGAAGCCAATTCTTACATGGCTATTGCGCTGGCCGTCTGGCTGGTCTATAATCTTTTCTTCGACGGACGCGGGGTGGAGCAGTCTGGCAGCTCGTCGGGCTCATAACCCGAAGGTCGTAGGTTCAAATCCTACCCCCGCAACCAACCGAAATCATTGAAGGGTTACAACGCATTGGCGTGTAACCCTTTTTTGTTTTTGTGGCCTTGCTCTGGCGATCCCCTTGACCGCCCCACCCTCAGGCGAAAAAAATGCGCGTCAACTGAATGACGCGCCAAGCTACGAGGCAATGTACAAGAGAGAAAAGATGACCACGGTGGACGCGGTGGCCTCCATCGCAACCATCAGGACCGATGCTATCAGCGCATCCAAAAATCGACTGTCAATCAATGTCAGACGCGACGGCGCTCGCCGCCTTGGACGTCGTCTCGCGCAGCCCCTGTCGGCGCCTCAGTAATCCCCCGCCCCGGTGATAAACTCCTATCACCCTTTCTCGTCCCCTTTCCAATGAAATTCTGTTCTGTCTGCGGCCACGGCGTCAGTCTGAGCATTCCGCCGGGCGACAATCGCGAGCGCTTCGTATGCGGCAGTTGCGGCACCGTGCATTATCAGAATCCGCGTAACGTGGTCGGCACCGTTCCCGTGTGGGACGACAAGGTGCTGCTGTGCCGTCGCGCGATCGAGCCGCGCTACGGTTACTGGACACTGCCCGCCGGCTTCATGGAAATGGGAGAAACGACGGCCGAAGCCGCCTCGCGCGAAACGCTCGAGGAAGCCGGCGCCCGCGTCGAGGTGCAGAACCTGTTTTCGCTGCTGAATGTGCCGCACGTGCATCAGGTGCATCTGTTCTACATGGCGCGGCTGCTCGATGTCGACGTCGTCGCCGGCGAGGAAAGCCTCGAAGTGAAGCTGTTCGAGGAGCACGAGATTCCGTGGGACGAGATCGCGTTTCCGACCGTCGGCCAGACGCTGCGCTTTTTTTTCGCCGACCGCGCGGCCGGCAGTTTCGGCCTGCATACCGGCGACATCTTCCGCTCCCTGCGCGAAGGCTGAGCGGCGCGCATGGTTCCCTGGCTCGGAGCTGACGACCCGTTTCCGCCCGTCGAGCGCGCGCTCGGCGCCGCGAGCGGCGCGCCCGGTCTGCTGGCGGCAAGCGGCGATCTGCTGCCGTCGCGCCTCATCGACGCGTATCGGCGCGGCATCTTCCCGTGGTATTCGGACGGCCAGCCGGTGTTGTGGTGGAGCCCCGATCCGCGCATGATCCTGCGCCCCGCCGAGTTCAAGGTGTCGCCATCGCTGCGCAAGACGCTCAAGCGCGTGTTGCGCGACGGCGCGTGGGAAATCCGCGTCGATCACGATTTCGCCGCCGTGATGCGCGCCTGCGCGCAGGCGCCGCGCCACGGTCAGCGCGGCACGTGGATCACCGCCGACGTCGTCGAAGCCTATTCGTCGCTGCACCGCCTGGGCGACGCGCACAGCATCGAAACCTGGCTCGAGGGCAAGCGTGTAGCGGGATTGTACGGCGTGTCGCTCGGGCGGATGTTCTTCGGCGAATCGATGTACACCGACGTCACCGACGGCTCGAAAATGGCGCTGGCCGCGCTGGTCGGCCACTTGCGACGTCACGAAATAGAAATGATAGACTGCCAGCAGAACACGTCGCATCTGGCGTCGCTCGGCGGCCGCGAGATAGCGCGCAAGGCGTTTGTCGCGCATGTTCGCGCGTCTGTCGGCGCGCCGGCCATCCCGTGGCGCTTCGACAAGACCGCCCTGCTCGACATCCTCGCGCGGGCGGCGTAGGAAAAATCAGGCCGAATCCGGTCCGCCGCCCATCGAATCGCGGCATCAACCGCCGGGCGTGCCGGGTTTGCATTACCAGAGACGCTTCGAGAGCTGCCAACGTGACTCATCCCAACGAGCTGCCTCTTTCTCCGCTTTCCGCGCTGCAATTTTATGCAACGGCGCCCTATCCCTGCAGTTACCTCGACGGCCGCATCGCGCGCTCGCAGGTCGCCACACCCAGTCACCTGATCAATTCGGACGTCTACACCGACCTCGTCAAGGCGGGCTTCCGGCGCTCGGGCGTGTTCACGTATCGGCCGTATTGCGACGGCTGCCGCGCGTGCGTGCCGGTGCGCGTGCCGGTCGAGCGTTTTCAGCCGAACCGCACGCAGCGGCGTGTATGGAGAAAGCACGGCGACCTGATTGCGACCGTCGCGCCGCTGCACTACGACGAGGAGCATTACGCGCTGTATATGCGCTACCAGTCGGCGCGCCACGCGGGCGGCGGCATGGATCGCGACAGCCGCGACCAGTACGAGCAGTTCCTGCTGCAAAGCCGGATCAACTCGCGGCTCGTCGAGTTTCGTGAGCCAGCGCCGCTGCAGCCCGATGGGCTACCTGACGCGCGGGGCGCGCTGCGCATGATCAGCATGATCGATATCCTCGGCGACGGGTTGTCGTCGGTGTACACGTTCTTCGAGCCGAGCCTGCCGCACGCGAGCTTCGGCACCTACAACATCTTCTGGCAGATCGAGCAGGCGCGCAGCCTGAACCTGCCGTACGTGTATCTCGGCTACTGGATTCGCGAAAGCCCGAAAATGGCGTACAAGGCGAATTTCCGGCCGCTCGAAGGCTTGATCGACGGCGCGTGGCGCGTGCTCGATCCGGCCAGCATCGACCTGCCGCCGGTCGATTTCGCGATGCATGGACGACGCGGGCCGCTCAGGCCGTAGTCGAGGCGCCGTCCGTCGAGTCGTTGCCGGGTCCTGCTCGTCGCCGGCAACGCCCCACCAGTCTCATCAAAGCCCAAAGCCGGTAAAATGGCGGGTTCCCATTTTCCGGCCGTCCGGCTTCATCCCGTGCTCAGCTCCCTTTATCCGCTCGTTCGCGCCCAACTCTTTCGCATGGACGCGGAAGACGCTCACCATCTGACTTTGCGCATGCTCGGCGCCGCCGGTCGCACCGGCCTCGCCGGCGCGCTCGCGGCGCGCGTGCCGGATTCGCCGCGCACCCTGATGGGCCTGACGTTCCGAAACCCGGTCGGACTCGCGGCGGGCCTCGACAAAGACGGCGCGTGCATCGACGGTCTGGCGGCGCTCGGCTTCGGCTTCATCGAAGTGGGCACCGTGACGCCGCGCGCGCAGCCGGGCAATCCGCGCCCGCGCATGTTCCGGCTGCCGCAGGCGAACGCGGTGATCAACCGGATGGGCTTCAACAACGCTGGCGTCGACCAGTTCGTGAAGAACGTCCAGGCCGCGCGCTATCGCGGCATCCTCGGTCTTAACATCGGCAAGAACGCCGACACGCCGATCGAGCGCGCCGCTGAAGACTATCTGTACTGCCTCGAGCGCGTGTACCCGTTCGCGAGCTACGTGACGGTCAACATCTCGTCGCCGAATACGAAGAACCTGCGCCAGCTGCAGGGCGCCGACGAACTCGACGCGCTGCTCGCCGCGCTGAAGGACAAGCAGCAAAGACTCGCCGACATGCACGGCAAGCTCGTGCCGCTCGCACTGAAGATCGCGCCCGACCTCGACGACGAGCAGGTCAAGTCGATCGCCGACACCTTGCTGCGCCACCAATTCGAAGGCGTCATCGCGACCAACACTACGCTGTCGCGCACCGCCGTCGCGGGCATGCAGCATGCTGACGAAGCCGGCGGCCTGTCGGGCAAGCCGGTGTTCGACGCGTCGAACGAGGTGATCCGCAAGCTGCGCGCCGAAGTCGGCGAGGCGGTGCCGATCATCGGCGTCGGCGGCATTTTCTCGGGCGACGATGCGCGCGCGAAGCTCGCGGCCGGCGCGTCGCTGGTGCAGCTTTATACTGGTTTCATCTACCGCGGTCCGGCGCTCGTCGCCGAATGCGCGCAGGCGTTGCGCTAGGCATCCGCGCCGCCGCATATAGACATAAACAAACGGTATTTAGGTTGCGATAGGCTCGTTTGCTATGCTCTCGACCGTCAAAACATCAGATGTACAAGGAACACGATGAAATTCGGCCTGCTGAAGAAGCTCCTCGCCACCGCGCTGATCGGCGCGTCGCTGAGCGCCGTTACCGCGCACGCGGAAGACCTGCTCGACCAGGTCAAGCAGCGCGGCACGCTGCGTATCGGTCTCGAAGGCACCTTCCCGCCGTTCAACTCGAAAGCGCCGTCGGGCGAGCTGGTCGGCTATGACGTCGACATCGCCAAGGCGGTCGCGGCCAGGCTCGGCGTGAAGCCCGAGTTCGTCACGACCGAGTGGAGCGGCATCATCGCCGGTCTGCAGGCGGGCAAGTTCGATGTGATCGTCAACCAGGTCGGCATCACCGACGCGCGCAAGCAGACGCTCGACTTCTCGCCGGCGTACACGTACTCGGCGGCGCAACTGATCCAGCGCAAGAACGACACGCGCCAGTTCACCTCACTCGAAGACCTGAAGGGCAAGAAGCTCGGCGTCGGTCTCGGCACGAACTACATGGACATGGCGAAGGCAGTGCCGGGCATCGACGTGAAGACCTACCCGGGCGCACCCGAATACCTGCGTGATCTGGCCGCCGGCCGGCTCGACGCGGCGTTGAACGACCGTCTGATGCTCGCGTACCTGCTGAAGAACTCGAACCTCCCGCTGCGCACCGGCGCGAACGTCGGCCCGGGCAACCCGTCGGGCATTCCGTTCAGAAAGGGCAACCCGAAGTTCGCGCAGGCGATCGACGACGCAATGACCCAGCTCGAAGCGGACGGCACCTTCACGAAGATCTCGGACAAGTGGTTCGGCATCGACGTCAGCAAGCCGATCAAGTAACACGCGTGGAGTCGAACGAAGGGCGGCATCGATCACGATGCCGCCCTTCGCGCTTTTGCGGCCCACGCGAGCTGCGGGAGCCGAGCCGCGCGTCGCGTATACCCCAAGCCGCATCGCGCGACCCGCGCCTGAAGGCGCGCCAAAGTTTATGATGTGCGCTTTGTGCGTCAATAAGAACAATGCCCATGTCCATCACATCCCTGCTGCTCCAATCGCTGCCGGTGCTCGCACAAGGCGCGCTGCTGACGATCAAGTTCGCGATCCTGTCGATGATCTTCGGCCTGATCGGCGGCGCCATGCTCGCGCTGATGGGCATCAGCCACAGCCGTCCGCTGAACTGGATCGCGCGCGTCTATGTGAGCGTGATGCGCGGCACGCCGCTGCTCGTGCAGATCTTCGTGATTTATTACGGTCTGCCGAGCTTCGGCATTTCGCTCGATCCGACGCCGGCCGGCGTGATCGCGCTGTCGGCGAACGTCGCCGCGTATCTGTCCGAGAGCATGCGCGGCGCGATTCTGGGCATCCACCAGGGCCAGTGGCTCGCCTCGTACAGCCTCGGGCTGTCGCGGCGTCAGACGCTGCGCTACGTGATCGCGCCGCAGGCGCTGCGCATCGCGGTGCCGAGTCTGTCAAACAGCCTGATCAGCCTGATCAAGGACACCTCGCTCGTGTCCGTCATCACGGTGACCGAGTTGCTGCGCAGCGCGCAGGAAATCATCGCGTCGACCTACCAGCCGCTGCCGCTTTATCTTGCGGCCGCGGCCGTGTACTGGGTGCTGTGTCAGGTGCTCGAGTGGGCGCAGCGCTGGTACGAGCGGCGGCTGTCGCTGCCGACGCGGCACTGAGCGCCGCCCGCTCCTTTTCGTTGCCCCCAGCGGCTCATTCCCCAGCGAACTTGAGCCCCAACGCCGCGCGCGCCGCGTCGGCCATCGCGATCATCTGTCGCGACGTGTCGTGCGGCATCAGCGGACTCTCCAGCACACCCGCGCGGATCAGCTCGCAAAAGTGCGCGGTCTCGTAGTTCAAGCCGCCGCCTTCGAACGGTTCGTCGAGTTCGACGACGCGGCCATCCGCGTAACGGATCGTCGCGCGCGACGGGTTCCACCACGGCTCGTGCAGCGTCACGTGACCGCCTTGGGCCATCAGCAGCGCATCGCCCTTGCCATGCAGATCGAGCCCGCAGAATAGCTGCGCGATACCACCGCGCTCGTGCTGGCTGTTCAGACTCGCGAACGTATCGACGCCGGTCGCGCCAAGCCGGCCGAAGGTCTGCACGTCGCGTGGCGCGCCGAGCCAGTCGACCGCGAGAAACATCTCGTAGATGCCGATATCGAGCAGCGCGCCGCCCGCATGCTCGAACGACAGCGACGGATGATCGGCCGGCACGCCCGGCACCGAGCAGCCCGCGCGCACGAGCCCGACCTCGCCGATCGGCTCGGCCGCGAGGTGCTCGCGCAACCTTCTGTAGAGCGGATAGAACGGCGGCTTCATCGCTTCCATGAAGAGCCGTTGCGAAGCGCGCGCGGTGTCGAGCACGCGCTCGAGCTGCGGACGATTGATACACGCGGGTTTCTCGCACAGCACGTGCAGCCCCGCTTGCAACGCGGCGATCGCATAGTCGGCGTGACTGTCCTGCAGCGTCGCGATATAGAGCGCGTCGATGCCGCTCGCGAGCAGAGTGTCGAAACTGTCGCAGACGGCGCCGCCGAATTCATCGGCGAACGCCTGGGCCGGTTCCACGCGACGCGACCACAGCGCCGCGAGCCGCGTCCGAGGCACGAACGCGAGTCCTTGCGCGAAGCGGCGCGCAATCCGGCCGGTGCCGACGATCCCCCAGCGGATCTCGCGCGATGAAGTGGTGTCCTGCGCTGCCCGATCGGTCGGTTGGGTGCTGGCTGCGTGCGGTGCCGCTGTCGTATCTGTCATCGTGTGTGCAAAGGTCCATGCGGTTCGGAACAGCCGCTATTGTCACCGATGCCGCTTGCGAACGCGGCGAACCCGGCCAATCGAACCATGCGGCATCACTGCCGCGCACCGACCTTCGACACCCCACCCCGCCGCTCCCGCGGCCGGACGTTCACAGATACGCTCAGCCCGCGCTCGCAATCACGCTCAAACCCGCGCCGGCGGCTCCGAGGAAAACCGCCCGCCGGCCTCCTCGGCCGCGTAATCGATCATCGCGAGCGCAGCGATCTCGGCCTCCTTCGGATCGCGCCGCTCGATCGCTTCGATGACGCGCTGATGCGATGCGATCGCACTCTCCCACAGCCCTTCCCGGTCGTGCACGATCGGATTGAGGGTCGACAGCGCGCCGCGAATGATCGCCGCCATCTGCTTGAAGAACTGGTTGCCGCTCGCGATCACGATGCGCGTATGGAACAGCTCGTCGGCTTCCTGATAGCCGGCCTCGCCCGGACGGATCATGCGAAACCCCTCGAACGCCTCGCGAATCGCCGCGATGTCCGCGGCACTGCCGCGCGCGGCCGCCTGCGCCGCCGCGCGCGGTTCGATCAGCATGCGAAACTCGATCACGTCACGCAGAAACATCGGATCGGGCTTTGCGCGGAAACGCCAATTGACGACGTCCTCGTCGATCATGCGCCAGTCGCTCATCGGCCGGATGCGCGTGCCGATCTTCGGCCGCACGTCGAGCATGTCGCGCGCGAGCAGCATCGATAGCGCCTCGCGCATCACGGTGCGGCTCACATCGAATTCCTTCGACAACACATCCTGCGGCGGCAGAATCGCGCCGTATTTTTCCTCGACGATGCCGCTGACGAGCCCGTCCATGACTTTGCTCACCAACGAGCGATCTTTGTTTGCGTGTTCCATGACATATCCCCGAAGCGGTGTTGACCCCGCGTGGCCTGTTGATTGAAGGGCCCGTACGTATCTGTTATGCCAATAGAATCGTTTTCCGATACGTTGCTAGCTTCGAAACGGATGCGCCAGCTGGGACACTTCCTGACAGGGTTATCCCTCTGAAGATTTGTTTCGTTCGTGTAACGCCATCTGTTTCGTCAGGCACAAAGCTCGCTCGTCAAGCGTGCCTGCGTTGTGGGGATTGATTTGTGCGCATTCGCACGTTGGCGTGATGAAATTGTCTGATTTGCGCGGACGTGGTCGGACGCCTGCGTGTTCCGGCGAACAAAGGTGTCGTGCGAAGCGCAAGCGGCGCAGGTGGGTCCGCGGCGTGCGGACGCCGAACAGCTCGGTGTCCATCAGCCGTGCAAGCGCACGATGTCGTCTTCGCCGGGATCGCCGTCCGAATGCACCTCGATGATTTCCAGCGGCGGCTTGCCAGCATTTTCGAGCCGATGCCTGACGCCCAGCGGAATCAACGTCGACTGATTCTCCGACAGCAGGAAGCGCTCGTCGCCGTCCTTGCTCGACGCGTCCCATACCGAGTCCCAGGCGCCGAGGTCCGACCAGCCCACGTCGAGCGGCACCGTCACGCCGACGAGACGCGCGTCGCTGCCCATGCGCTCCATCACCGCATAGTCGACTGAGTCGGACGGACACGCGGCGAACGCGTCGCGCGCGAGATGCAGCGCGCCGGCATCGTCGATGCTCGCGCCTGCGAATGCGTCCTTGCAGGCCGCCGCGATCAGCGGACGGCACAGGCCGATCGCGTCGAGCCACACCGACGCGCGCACCACGAACATGCCGCTGTTCCACCAGTACTCGCCCGACGCGAAGTAGCGCTCGGCCAGCTCGGCATCGGGCTTCTCGACGAAGCGCTCGATCGTCCGCGCGCCCCGGTTTCCCAAGGCCGCGGCGGTGCGGATATAGCTGTAGCCGGTCGCCGCGCGCTGCGGCGGCACGCCGAGCGTGACGATCGCATCCCGCGAAGCATGCGCGAGCGCTTCGTCGAGCGCCGCGCCGAACGCCGCTTGATCGGCGATCGGATGATCGGCGGGCAGCGCGACCAGGATCGGATCGTCGCCGGCCGCGGCCGACGCGCGCGCGGCGAGCGCCGCGACGGTCAGCGCCGGAGCGGTGTTGCGCGCCATCGGTTCGAGCAGTATGCGCACCGGTTTGCGGTACTGCTCGACGCGCTCGAGCGTCGGCAGCCGCAGTTCCTCGCAGCAGACCACCAGCGGCGCGGCGGGCGGCGTGGTGCGGGCCGCGTCGGGCGCGGCCGGGACGAACGCGTCGTCGAGCCGGCGCAGCGTCGCTTCGAGCAGCGACTGGTCGCCCATCAGCCCGATCCGCTGCTTCGGATTGCGTTCGCGCGACAGCGGCCACAGCCTCGCACCGGAGCCGCTCGCGAGAATCACCGGTTGCACGGTCAGTTCGCGCAGCGCGGCGGCGGTCCCACCCTGCGGCGCGGGCGGATTACCTGGTTCTACCATTCGATTCATTTGCGATCCTGTCGAATCCAGATCCTGTTCACGGGCCGGCATGACGCCAGCAAGTGCCTCGTGGTCGCACGCGCGTTCAGTCGTATGCGCGCGACACACACTGCGGCCTGGGCGGCCCTGTCTGTCCGCGTGCTCCCTATGCTTCTCCGAACGGACGCAACGCCCCCGCGGCGCGATGTTCATCGTGCCTGTGCAGCTCGCCGTCGAGCGCCGCGCTGTCGGGCTGACGCAGCTTCGCGAAGCCGCCGCGATAGACGTTCTCGACGTACGACATGATGTTTTCCTGCGCCACCGACGACAGGATCGCGTGATCGGTGTGCTTGCAGAAGGCCACGTGAATGCGCGTGAAGCGCGCGAGCCGCGCGCCGCGCACGCCGAAGTAGCGCTCGAGCTCCTCGACGCCTTCGTCCAGCACACCGAACACCAGGTGCGTGTCGACGCCCCGTGCTTCGAGGTTCGCGAACAGATGCCGCTCGTCACGCGCGCCGAATTCGAGGCCACACAGTTGCTCGATCCGGTCGGCCAGCGTTTCGCCGGTCCGCGCGAGCTGGCGTACCACCAGCTCGCGCACGAGGCCCCAGCCGCCCGTCTCGCCCTTGAGCACGCGCAGCCATTTGCCCGGCTGCTTCATCGAGCGCATGTAGTTGCGCGTCGAGCCGAACGCGGACACCGGGATCATCGGCTTGCCGTGTTCGTCGCAGACGTTATGCCATCTGAACTTCTGCACGTTGACGATCACCGCGCCCACCACCGCCGCTTCGCGCGTCGCCGCATGCAGGCCGGTGTAGGCGCCCGAGCAGATGCCGAGCAGCAGCGCGCCCGCATGACCGCGCGCGGCAAGCCAGCGCGCCGCGTACGCGGCGTCGCCGGCACTCGACTGAGAGTACAGCGCGTCGAGGCTCAACGTGTCGCACGACGGCATGCTGTCGCCGACACCACGGACGTCGATGCGCAGCGACGCGATCCCCTGGCGTGCGAGACGCCGCGCGAAATGTACGCCGAAACGCCCATTGCCGATCCGCGACACCGCGCCGGTATTGAGCAGCAGCACCGCCGGGGCGCGCGCCGCCGCGGCGCCGTCGGGCCGGCAGTAGATGCCGAACACCTTGCCCTCGTTCAGCCACACCGGCGTCTCGTGCAGCCTCGGCGCGACATAGTGGCCGCCCGCCGGCTCTTCGCCTCGCTCGGGCACGCGCGCCACCGTTTGGGCCGTTTGGGCCGTTTGCGCGTTCCCCGCCAGCAGCCAGTTCTCGATGGTCTCGAACGCGGCGTGCGGTATTTCGCTTTCGAGCGGTTCCATCATGAAGCGGCTGTATTCGTCGAACGGGTGCCGCTCGAGCTCGACACCATGTTCGCTGTAATGCGCGGCGAGCGCACCGGCGCGCGCCGGGTTCAGTGAATCGAGCAGCAGCACGCGCGCGGCCGGCCGGCTCGTCTCGCGATACAGATCCGCCACGAGCAGGCTTTGCAGCGTGTCGCGATACATGCGAAAGCCATACGCTTCGACGAACTCGTCGGTATCGGGCTCGACCACGCAATCCATCGCGGCCGGATCGTTCAACCACTGCCGGTAATGCGCGCGCAATTCGCGCTGGTAAGTCTTGCCCGACAGCACCGGCGACATCAGCACGAGACCGTGCACATCCCCAAGTTCCTGCGCGGCAAGCGCGGCCAGCATGCCGCCGAGACGCAGACCGCACACGCTGACACGCTCGACGCCGGTCGCCTCGCGCAGTTGCGCGACCGCCTGCTTGACGCTGTCGATCCATGCGCGCCACAGGCCGGCGTCGGTCGGGTCGCCGGCTGAATCGCCGGTCGCCGGGTAGTCGAAGCGCAGCACCGGCATGCCGCGCGCGGCGAGGCGCTCGGCGAGCCGGCGCATGCCGCGATACGTGCACAGCGTGTCGTAGCCAAACGGGGAACACATCACAACGCCATCCGGGCCGTTGGCTGGATGCAACCAGCCGAATTTGCCGTCGAAGACGATGGGTCTCACGGTCCGCTCCTTACTCTTCCTTTTCAAATGATTACAACAAAGGTGCTCTCGCGCATATGTGCGTCGCTCCACATTAGTTTGGGTTCCGAATCGCGCTGCGCTGGCGTGTGTCGATGAGCGTGCTGTGCAGTGCAGCATGCCCCGCACGTGGACCGACGCGCGGCGGATCGCGTCGGTCATGCGCTATGGTCGATGCCCGCGACTGCGTGCAGCGTGCCGCGAGCATTACGTGATGGAGACGGCGCGGGCGCGCTTAGGAATGCTCCGCAATGCGGTGCGCGCGGCCGGCTCGTGGCCAACCACCGCGCTACCCTATGACCTTTGCCATTTAACCCCCTCCCGATCGCGGCTATCTGTACGGCCACCCACACAGTCACGCGGCGCCCGGGGGCAAGATGCAAGACCTGCGAAAAGTTGATGCCGCCGCGTGTTTCCGCGCGGCCCTTCTCACCGGCCCGGCAATGGAACATGGAACGAAGCATCGTCAGGAACATCTTCATCAACTTTGCCGGCGCCGTCGCGCCGACCTTCGTTTCCCTCGTGACCGTGCCCACCTACATTCATCTGCTGGGCGCCGAGCGTTACGGGGTGATCAATCTGGTGTGGGCGCTGATCGGCTACTTCAGCGTCCTCGACCTGGGCACCAGTCTGGCGACCGAAAACCAGATCGCCAAAGCTCGCGCGGCCAGCGACGATTCGATCGAACCGATCTTCTGGAGTGCGTGGTTCATGAATCTCGGTACCGGCATCATCGGCGGCGCGCTGATTTATGCCGGAGCCATCGTCTACATCACCTACGGCGTGAAAATCGAGCCGACGTTCCAGCATGAAGTGATGGCGAGCCTGCCGTGGATCGCGCTCGCTGTGCCGATCGCGAACGTGACCTGGGTGTTCGCGGGCGCGATTACCGGCGTCGAGTCCTTCACGAGCTACAACATCAACCAGACGCTCGGCACCGCGCTGTTCCAGTTGCTGCCGATCGCGGCGGTCCTCTGCTTTTCGCCGTCACTCGCGATCGCGATTCCAGCCGCCGTGATCGCGCGTTTCGTCGGCGGCCTGATGCTGGGCGTGGCCGCCATTCGCGCGCTCGGCATTCGCCGTATCCGGATGCCGCAATGGCGCTTGATGATCGGGCTGTTCCGCAACGGCCGCTGGCTGCTGATGTTTTCCGGCGCCAACATGATCGCGTCGACGCTCGACCGCGTGTTCATCGGCGGACTGCTCGGCGCGCGCTTCGTCACTTACTACGCGACGCCGCAAAACCTGATCAATCGATTGAACCTGCTGCCGCTCGCGATGGTGCGCACCCTGTTTCCGCGACTGTCGGCGGCGTCGCGCGAGGATGCGGATGCGCTCGCGCACAACGCGCTCGCGTTTCTCAATGGAGCATTTACGCCATGCGTGATCATGGCGCTGTTCGCCCTGAAGCCGTTTTTGCTGCTGTGGCTCGGACCGCAGCTCGCCGCCGCGGCGCCGGTCGCGAGCGTGCTGATTCTCGGCGTGTGGCTGAGCGGCCAGTCGAGCATCCTCGGCAGCCTGTTGCAGGCGCAGACCCATCCCGTGGCAGTGGCGAGCATCAGCTGGCTTCAGTTGCCGTTCTTTACCGGCGCGTTATGGTGCGGCATCCACTGGTTCGGCATCATGGGCGCGGCGGTCGTCGTCGTGCTGAAGGTGCTGCTCGATTACTCGGTGTTGCTCGCGTTCTCACGGCTGCATGCATGGACGATCGTGCGCAACATGCTCGCGCATCTCGCGTTTCTGCTCGTCGCGCTCGCGCTCGCGGATTCGATCAGTGCGTTGCTGTTGGCGATCGTCGTCGCGCTCGCGTTGAGCGCGGCGAACTTCGGCATGTCGCTGCGCGGGTCGAGCGAGTTGCGCGACGCGCTTTACAGGCTCTGGCTGCGTTGCGCGCCGTCGTCCGGACGGGCACAAGGCTGAGTCCCGGCGCGCGCAATCAATGGCGCCGGTCCACCGCTTGTTCACGGTCGGTGGACCTGAATGCCAAGGCTGAAAACACGTACCCAGCCGACGCGGCATCACAACAGTTCGAACGTATTGACGAACGATGCGCCGTCGCGCTCGCGGCGCCTCAGACCGAAGCGCGCCTGAGCACCGCGCACCTGACGCGTGAGACCGATGAACGGCATACCGTGTTCGAGGTACGGTCCCTCCGTCTTGCGAAAGCCGAACTGCTCGTAGAACCCGCGCAAGCCAAGCGGTGCGCTCACGCGCGTGGCGCGGCCCGGCCAGCGTTGGGCGACCGCTTCGAGCACACGCTCGATCAGCATCTCGGCGGTGCCGTCGCCGCGCCGCAGCGGACTCGTCAGCACCTTGTCGATCGTCACTTCCGGATCTTCGGAATCGCCGGGCTGCACCCGCGCATAGGCGAGCACCGGCATCGGCCGCGCCATGTCTTCGACCGCGAACACATGCAAGGCCTGCTCGTCGCGACCGTCCGCGTCGAGGCATACATGCGACTGCTCGACGACGAATACCGCACTGCGCGCACGCAGCACGACATACAACTCACGTGCAGATAGCTGATCGAACTCCAGCGTTTTCCAGTTCATCACGCCCCCGGCTGTCAAAATTTTCGGCGGGTCCGGCGATGCCTGCCGTGCGCGACGGCGGGCCGATCCATGACGGTCCCTCATCATCGACTACACGGTAACGTGCGCGAAAGATGTGCTTCCGTGCGCCATCGCACTGACGCTCGGGGTTGACGAATCTTAAATACGAGCCAACGAATCGCAGTCTTGCCACGTGCGCCCGGTAGCGCGGATGGCATCACGCAGGCCCGCCTGCAACACCGCACTGCACCATCGCGAACGCACGCCGCGGTCTTCGCACCGCACGAACCTGCACACGAAAATCAGGTGCCGACGTCATTCGACCTCGGCACCGATCGGCAGACCTTTGACCATAAGGGGAGCACTGCATGAAAACTGCATTGAGACGCATCCTTTCTGAATCCGCACGCCTGGATGTCCCGGTGGAAAGCCTCGCCGACGACGCCGACCTCTATGCTGCCGGACTCTCATCGCTCGCGACCGTGCATCTGATGCTTGCCATGGAAGACGAATTCAACGTCGAAATTCCTGACCGTATGCTGACGCGCCGCCTGTTCTCGAGCATCGACTCGATGGCCGCCGCGATGACGGAGTTGCAACAGGCCAAGGCGGCGGCATGAGTGCGCCGCTGCTGGGTCAGGCCGCCGCAGCGGCCTGCGGGGCGGCCTCGAACTCGACTACCGACGCCCGGACCGGCGCTGGCCAGGGCGCTGCCATCGGGGCGCTGAGCGCGCTCGATACCGGTCCCGAATGGCGTGCTGCAGCGCATCGTTGCGCGGCGATCGCCTCGCAGTACGCGGACGCCGTGGACCGCGAGGCGCGCTTTCCGGTCGAGGCGTTCGACGCGCTCAAGGCCGAGCGTTTGCTGTCGGCGATGGTGCCGACCGCTTTCGGCGGCGCGGGCCTGTCGCTTGCCGATATCGGTGCGATCTGCGAAACGCTCGCGCAGGGCTGCGCATCGACCGCGATGATCTATGCGATGCATCAGATCCAGGTCGCGTGCATCGACTCTCATCGCGGCGCCTCCGCCTGGCAAGCGAGCCTGCTTGCACAACTGGCCGAGCAGCAATGGCTGCTCGCGTCGGCGACGTCGGAAGAGACGATCGGCGGCAACATGCGCACGAGCGCGTGCTCGGTGGAGCTCGATGGCGCGCGTTTTCGGATCGAAAAGCTCGCCCCGACGATCTCGTACGGCGCGCACGCCGACGGCATCCTCGTGACCGCGCGGCGCACCGCCGACGCGGCCGCGTCCGACCAGGTGCTGATCGTCGCGCTGCGCGCCGATACGCAGCTCGAGCGGCGTGGCGGCTGGGACGCGATGGGCATGCGCGGCACCTGCAGCGAGGGCTTCCGGCTCGTCGCGACGGGACTGGCCGAACAGATCCTCGCGACGCCGTTCGCCGACATCGCCGATCAGACCATGCTGCCCGTGTCGCACACGCTGTGGGCGTCGGTATGGACCGGCATCGCCGTCGACGCGGTCAATCGCGCGAAAGCGTTCTTCCGCGCGCAGGCGCGCGCGAAGCCCGGCACGATGCCGCCGGCGGGCCTGCGGCTCGCCGAAGCGGTCGGGCTGCTGCAGATGATGCAGGCGCGTCTATCGGTCGCGCTGGAGGCCGCGCGCGCCGCGCATCAGGCACGCGAGGGCGCGACCCAGGCGGACGCCCCGCTCGCGGCGATGCTCGGTTTCGCGTCGGACATGAACACGCTGAAGACCAGCATTTCGACCACCGCGCTGCAGGTGGTACAGGAAGTGCTGATGATCTGCGGCATGGCGGGCTACAAGAACGGCACGCCCTATAGCGTCGGCCGCCATCTGCGCGACCTGCACTCGGCGCCCTTGATGATCAATAACGACCGTATCGCGCAGAACACCGCGAGTCTGCTGCTCGCGCAACGTCCTGCCGCGCCGGGGAGACCCTGAATGAAGCTGATGACCGATACCGCCGCTATCGCCGCGGCCGCCGCCGCCGCGGACGTGGGGCCTTCGCTTACGCTGCGCGACGAGATGCTGGCCGCCGGCCTGCTGATCGATACCGGTGAAAACGGACTGTATGGCCGCAGCCAGGTTTTCGAGGACGTGATCGACCGGCTGAACCTCGCGATTACGCAGCTGGGTAAAGATCAGCAAGCCGAAGTATTGCGCTTTCCGCCCGCGATGCGCCGCACCGACTTCGAGGATAGCGAATACCTGAAAAGCTTTCCGAATCTCGCGGGCACCATCCATTCGTTTCGCGGCGACGACATGGGCCACCACCGTCTGCTGCGCGCGCTCGACGATGCGATGGCCGACAGCGACGACGACCGTGGCGACGCGTGGCTCGCGCAACAGAAACCGACGCGCGTCGTGCTGACGCCGGCCGCCTGCTATCCGATCTATCCGGTGATGGCGCGGCGCGGCGCACTGCCCGCCGACGGCCGCACCGTCGACGTGCTGTCGTACTGCTTCCGTCATGAGCCGTCGCTCGATCCGGGCCGCATGCAGATGTTCCGTCAACGGGAATACGTGCGTCTCGGCAGCCCCGAGCAGGTGATGGCGTTCCGGCAGATGTGGATCGAGCGCGGCTCGCTGCTTGTGAAGCTGCTAGGCTTGCCGGTCGAAGTCGATCTCGCGAACGATCCGTTCTTCGGCCGCGGCGGCAAGATCGTCGCCGATAGTCAGCGCGCGCAGGCGCTCAAGTTCGAGTTGCTGATCGCGGTCGCCGATCCGCGCGGCAAGACGGCCTGCCTGTCGTTCAACTATCACATGGACCACTTCGGCGCGATCTGGAAGATCGCCTGCGAAGACGGCGCGACCGCGCATACGGGCTGTGTCGGCTTCGGCATGGAACGCATCACGCTCGCGCTATTCCGTCATCATGGGCTCGACGTCGACGCGTGGCCCGACGACGTGCGCGCGCTGCTGTGGGGCGATACCGAGACCCGCGTCGCGGATGCGCTGCAGGCAACGCGGGCGACGCCAACGGCGACCGTCGCCGAGGAGCGCGCATGAATCCATCGCCGACTTCGGCGCTTGCCGCCGCGCTCGCCAACTCGTCGCTGCCGCGACGCGCAGGCGATCTGCCAACGCATCAGCAGACCCACGCGTTGCCCGGTGCCGGCACGCAGTTGCGCGAGCACGTAGCGCACGCGCTGCATCAGGGCGAACGCGTGTGGCAGGAGACCAACTGCTATGTCGATCTGTGGATCGAGCTGCTGCACGGCTTCGGGCTCGATCCGCGCGCGGCGCTCGCGTTCACGGTCACGCAGGATTTCGAAGGCGATCAGTTCACGTTCTTCAAGTTTCCGCTCGACGATCTCGAACGTCTGTATGGCACCCAGGTGCAGGAGCTCGCGATCTACGACTCGCTCGAAGAACGCGTGCTCGCGCAGACGCTGCGCGGCCACACCGTGCTCGTCGAGGTCGACGGCTACTACCTCCCCGATACGCGCGCGACCTCGTATCGCCGCGAGCATCCGAAGACCACGATCGGCATCGACTTCGTCGATACCGCCGCGCGCCGCCTCGGCTATTTCCACAACACCGGCTACCACCGGCTCGAGGGCGACGACTACGACGGCGTGTTTCGCAAGCTGCCGCATTTCACCGCGCAGCCCGATCTGCTGTTTCCCTACGTCGAGTTCGCCAAGCAGGCGCGGCCCGCGCTCGAAGGCACCGCGCTCGCGGAGGCGTCGGCGGAACTGCTGTGCGCGCATCTGGAACGGCGTCCGTTGACCAATCCGATTTCGCAATGGCGTGCCGCGTTTCCC
The DNA here is from genome assembly GCF_014397655.1 of Paraburkholderia sp. UCT31. Taxonomy (NCBI): domain Bacteria; kingdom Pseudomonadati; phylum Pseudomonadota; class Betaproteobacteria; order Burkholderiales; family Burkholderiaceae; genus Paraburkholderia; species Paraburkholderia sp. UCT31. The sequence continues at coordinate 26,293 of NZ_VZQP01000039.1, read as the reverse complement.
GCGCATCTCGATACGCTGTTCGAGCGCGACGAGGCGTACTTCCATCTGTACTCGTTCAATCTGATGCGGCAGCTCGGCGCGAACTTCGAGTTCCTGTCGAAGTATCTGCAGTGGCTGTTCGCGCAAGGCTTCGAGATCCCGCCGACGATACCGGCCGCCGCGCAACGTATCGCGTCGGAGTCGATGGTGATGCAGTTCCGGCTCATTCGCGCGATCGCGCGGGGCCGTCGCGATACCTGCGAAGACTGCTTCGACGTGCTTGAAAGCGCTTATGAAAAAACGCTGCCACCGCTGGCCGCTCTGGTGCGCTAATACGGTGATGCGTTGTTGCGCGCACTTCGTGCCGCGCGGTTTTTCCGGGAATTGACCGTGGATGTGTCGACACTCGATCCGCCCGCTGACGAGGGCGATGCTGGCCGTGCGCGCGCGACCGGCGCGATCGCGCAAGCGCATGATGCAGGCACTGCCCGCGCCGCGCCCTCGCTATGGCCGCAACGGCTCGACACCGGCTGGGCCTGTCTGAGCACCCCGCCGCACGCCTATGCGTCGCCGGCCGATCTGCCCGCGCAAGGCTGGCTCGCCGCGCAGGTGCCCGGCACCGTCGCGAGCGCGCGGCTCGCCGCCGGTCTGCTCGATGTCGATCACCCGCCACCGCTCGCATTTGACGATCACTGGTATCGCGTCACGCTGATCGGTACGGGGCGGCGCCGCTTGCGTTTTCATGGACTCGCGACGCTCGCGCAAGTGTGGCTCGACGATGTGAAGCGGCTCGAGTCCGCATCGATGTTCATCGCCCATGATCTGGATATCGACCTGGACGGCCGCGCGACGCTCGTGCTGTGCTTTCGCTCACTGACGCCAGCGTTGGCGGCCAAACGCTCGCGTGCCCGCTGGCGGCCGCGGCTCGTGTCGCCGCCGACGCTTCGCAGCGTGCGCACCACGCTGCTCGGCCATATGCCCGGCTGGTGTCCGTCGATTCAGACGGTCGGCCCGTGGCGTCCGATCGAAATGCTCGGCGACGCGCCGCACGCATTCGACACGATTGATCTGACCAGCCGGCTCGAGCAAGAGGATGGGGTTGTTTCGTTGACTTTACGTTTCGTACGCCCCCACGACGTCGCGGCCTGCCGCGCGACACTTTCTTGCGGAGACCATGTTTCGTCTTTGCAATGGCACGATGCATATACACTCACCGGCGACGTGCGCGTGCCCCACGCGAAACGCTGGTGGCCGCATACGCATGGAGAGCCCACTTTATATCCTCTGACGTTGCAGCTCGTCGACGGCAACGTGGTCTCTCAGTCTCTGGGCTCGATCGGCTTTCGTCGTATCGAAGTGGACCGCGGCGCCGATGCTGCGGGTTTCGCCTTGCGCGTGAACGAAGTGCCCGTATTCTGTCGCGGCGCGTGCTGGACCAGCGCCGATCTCGTCACGCTAGCAGGCACCGAAACGCAATTGCGCCATACGTTCGAGCTCGCGCGCGCCGCCGGCATGAACATGCTGCGCGTCGGCGGCACGATGCTCTATGAGTCCGATCTGTTTTATGCGCTCGCCGACGAGTACGGCCTGTTGATCTGGCAGGACTTCGCGCTGGCGAATTTCGACTACCCGAACGATGCCGCGTTCAGCGCATTGATCGAGCGCGAAGCGAGCCAGTTCCTGAGCCGTACGCGTCGCTTTGCCTCGCTCGCGGTGCTGTGCGGCGGCAGTGAGGTCGACCAGCAGGCCGCGATGTTCGGACTGCCCGCGGCGCAGCGAGCGCAAGCGTTGTTTACCGAGCTGCTGCCCGCGCTCGTCGCGCGCGATCGCGAGGACGTGCCCTATGTCAGCAATTCGCCATCGGGCGGCGCGTGGCCGTTTTCGACTAACGAGGGCGTCACGCATTACTACGGCGTCGGCGCGTATCAGCGCCCGCTTGCCGACGTGCGCCGCGCGCAGGTGCGCTTCGCGGCCGAATGCCTGGCATTCGCCAACGTCCCCGACGAGGCGACGCTGCACGACGCGCTCGGCACGATCCACACGCACGATCCGCGCTGGAAAGCCACCGTGCCGCGCGATCCTGGCGCAGGCTGGGATTTCGACGACGTGCGCGATCATTATTTGCAGGCGCTTTACGGCGTCGAGCCGGCGCGCTTGCGCTATGAAGATGCGGTGCGTTATCTGGATCTGTCGCGCGCGGTGGTTGCCGAGCTGATCGGCGACGTGTTCGCCGAGTGGCGGCGCGCGGGCTCGTCGTGCGGCGGCGGCCTCGTGTGGCAGTTGCAGGATCTGCGCGCGGGCGCGGGCTGGGGCGTGATCGACGCGACGGGACGGCCGAAAAGCGCGCTGCACGGCTTCGCGCAGACACTGCAGCCGTTGCAGATCACGCTCACCGACGAAGGCCTGAACGGCCTCGATATTCATCTGATCAACGAGCGCGCGCAAACGTTTTGCGGCGAACTCGAGCTGGTCTGTTTGCGCGACGGCAGCGTGAAGGTCACATCCGCGCGACGCGCGCTGACGCTTGCCCCGCGCAGCCTGCAACGCATCAGTGCGGCCGCGCATCTGGGCCAGTTCTTCGATTTCACGCATGCGTACCGCTTCGGCCCACGCGCGCACGATGTCACGATTGCAACGCTCTACGATGCCGCGAGTGGCGAGATCGTGTCCGAAGCGTTTCATCTGCCCGAGCGTAGCGTGCACGCGCGTGATGACCTCGGTATGACCGTCGAGGTCGAACGTCGTGGCGAGCGCAGCGGCTGGCAGCTTGCGATCGAAACGAAGCGCTTTGCGCGCTTCGTTCATATCGTTGACCCCCGTTATCGCGCGGCGCGCGACTGGTTCCATCTCGCGCCGAACCGGCGCTGTATCGTGCCGCTGCATGCGCTCGAACCGCTGCCGAGCGCCTTCGCGGCGTCGCCGCAAGAACTCGTTGCTCCCGCATCAAACGCGGCCTTTAAAGTGGATGAAACATGCGGGGCACCCCAGGGGGAAGTCCGCGCGATCAATGCGCTATCCGCCATCTTCTACGGCTAGTGGTCATTCCGAACTAGTCGCACGGACGCGAAGCGCCCCAAAGCTCGTTTCGCAGGTCTCGAACTGTCTGCCCGGCTCGCTCACTGTTGGCTCGAACGCAACTGTTGCCTGCTTTGAAAGGCCTTACGTGCGACAGCGCACGCACTCCATTTAACACTTCTGAATCATTTCCGGCACTTCACGAGGAGCGCTTCAAAACGTGCATGCGGCGCCAGGTTCAAATCTGAGACAACTTCGACAGCACCCCCGTTTTTGGTTGTGAAGCCTTTGATATCAAGGGATTCGCCCAAACCCAAAGCTTTCATACGATGCATTCCCCGTCCGGCGGGGGTGTGCAGAACTGAAACAAAAAGCCGCTTTTACTCTCCCGACGCGCTCCGGGTTTCTTCGCTGCGCCGCATCAGCAGGCGTTTTCCCTAACGTTGGCACGGTCCTCGCTACTACCTCTACGCAACAGAGTGCCACCGCACACGAGCGCAACAACAGAGGCGGTGGCAGACAGGCCTAAAACGGGGCCGATGCTGTTCATCCAAGCTGCTCGCCGGGCAGCCCACTCCCGGGGATGCGGGCATCGGATCAAATAAACGGAGAGAGTCGCGCGAGGCGCGACTTTCATGCGAGGACCGATCATGTTGACACTTCAATCCGATTTGCACGGTAACCATCTGCTGGGCGCAATGCCGTCGCACGAATGGCAGGCACTAGCTCCCCACCTCGAACTGGTTCATCTGCGCACCGAGCAACTGCTATGCGACTCGGGTCAACGGATCCATCATGTGTACTTCCCCACCACCGCGATCATCTCGATGCTCTCGACGATGGAAGACGGCAGCTCCGTCGAGATCGCCGCGGTCGGCCGCGAAGGCATGACCGGCGTGCCGGTCCTCACGGGCGGCGAAACCATGCCCAACCGCGTACAGGTGCAATGCGCGGGTTTCGCCTACCGGATGAGCGCACAGGCGCTCAAGCAGCAGTTCGCGCGGTCCGACTTTCTGCGCCGCCTGATGCTGCTGTATATGCACGCTCTTCTGACCCAGGTCGCGCAGACCGCCGCGTGCAATCGCCATCACGCGCTCAACAAGCAACTGTGCCGCTGGCTGCTGATCGAGGTGGACCGCGTGGCGTCGAACGATCTGAACGTCACGCAGCAGCTGATTGCCGACATGCTCGGCGTGCGCCGCGAAGGCATCACCGAAGCGGCCGGCAAGCTGCACGACGAAGGCCTGATTCATCATAGCCGCGGTCATATCAAGGTGCTCGACCGCAAGGGCCTCGAAGCCCGCGCGTGCGAATGCTACGGCCTCGTGAAACGCGAATTCGATCGTCTGCTGCCGCGACTGCGCCAGGCCGAGACCGTCGAATAAGCGGCACGCGGCTCGATGACCGGGGTCGATTTTCCTATGTTCAGGATTACTGCTCGATGTCTCGACGCACTGTTCGTGATTGCAGGCGGTCTGCTCGCCCACTGGATGCGCTTTTCCGCGCCGATCGCGTTGGCCGATACCGAGCGTCTTCTGATCGCGTTCAAGTGTGTGCTGGTTCTGTTGCTGTTTCCGGGCTTCGGGGTCTATGAGACGTGGCGCGGCAAGGCGCTCGCGCCGGTGCTCGCGCGAATCGCCGCCGCGTGGCTCATGGTGGTCGCGACCGCGCTCCTGCTCGCGTTCACGCTGCATCGGACGGATGCGGTGTCGCGCCTGTGGCTCGGCTACTCGACGCTGATCTCCGGCGCGTTGATCATCGCGACACGCTGCATCATGCACATGGTGCTGCGCTTCGTACGTCGCCGCGGCATGAACGCGCGCACCGTCGCGCTCGTCGGCGCACCGGGGTTTGCGCGCACGCTGCTCGCGCATCTCGAGCATGCGCCGCAAGCGGGCTTCAAACCGGTGTGCGTGTTCGACACCAGCGTGCAAGGCCACGACGCGTATGGCGCGCGTCTGACCCGCCTACCCGTGCTGACGGATCTGGAAGCGTTCGCGACGAAGGTACGCAATGACCGCGTGAACGAAGTGTGGCTCGCGTTGCCGCTTTCCGAGGAACACACGATCTACCGCTTCACGCGCACCTTCAGACACGACTTCGTCAATCTGCGCTTCATTCCCGACGTGCGCAGTCTGTCGCTGTTCGATCATGCGATCGTCGATGTCGTCGGTTTGCCGACGCTGAATCTGAGCGCGACGCCATTCTCGTCGCCGCAGATGTGGCCCAAGCTGATGTTCGACCGCCTGTTCGCCGTGCTCGCGCTCATCGTGCTCGCACCGGTGTTCGCCGTGCTCGCGATCGGCATCAAGCTCACGTCGCCGGGACCGGTGTTTTTCCGGCAGATCCGCAAGGGCGTCGACGGCCAGCCGTTCGGCATCTACAAGTTCCGCTCGATGACCGTGCACGAGGAAGAGCGCGGCCAGATCACGCAGGCGACCCGCAACGACTTGCGCGTGACGAAGCTCGGCAGCTTCATGCGCCGCACGAGTCTCGACGAGCTGCCGCAGTTTCTGAACGTGCTGCTCGGTCAGATGTCGGTGGTGGGTCCGCGTCCGCATGCGGTCGAACACGATGATCTGTACAAGGACCAGGTATACGGCTACATGCACCGTTACCGCATCAAGCCCGGCATCACCGGCTGGGCCCAGGTCAACGGCTATCGCGGCGCGACCACCAAGGTCGAGAAGATGGAAGCGCGCGTGAAGTTCGATCTCTTCTATATCCAGAACTGGTCGTTCTGGTTCGACATGAAGATCGTCTTCATCACGATTTTCAAGGGCTTTGTCGGCCGCAACGCGTTCTGACCATGCCATCGAGGGAATCGCATCCGGGAGTGTCGGTCATCGTGCCGGCACTGCGGCGCATGCGAAGTGCGGGTACTGAAGGCGGTGCGCTGAAGGATCGCCGGAATGCGCCTGCGTTCCATTCGAGAAAAACACCCAATCGGGCAACAACGCGTACACGCCGCTGCGAATAGAAGCGCCAACGCCGGCGGCCCGATCGACAGCCGCCGTGGTTGACGCAAGATGAGCCGCCGCGACGGAGCACGTCATGGACGGGTCCGCCGCGCGACACCGCCTCTACAGGAACGCGCTGACATCGGTCTGAAACCGTACCGCGAGCGCCTTGGCGACTTTCTTGCTGATCGCGCGGCGCCCCGCGAGAATATCGCTGACCACGGTCGGCGACGCGATGCCGGCCAGATCCTTCTGCTTGAGACCATGCGTGATCAGCAGATGGCGCAGGACCTCGCGCGGCTCCGCTTTTGGCATCGTCAGGTTGCGCGCTTGCCAATGACCGACCAGTTCCGTCACGATCGCGTGCAGATCGGCGAGCGGATCGTTGTCGTTGCCGCTGAGATGATCGGACAGCGAATTGGCGACTCGCACCATCTGGTGATAATCCTCTTCGGTGCGAATCGGCGTGATCGGCAACTGGCTCTTCAGCGCAGCCCACGTTGCGGAGATGTCGGGAAAGGGTCCCGGAAGGCGATCGGCATTCATGAGTTTAAATTCGTCCTCGTCCAAAAGCCGTCGGCGCGTTAATCGGTGACGCGCGAATGACGACTGCCTGTTGTAGTGAATCGCCGTGACACGCCGAATTGCCGGCACGGCGAACTTCGCAGTGAGGAAATTCAGCGATCACGATAGCGAACGTCTGCTTCAGGTCGTTATGGCCACGCGAGGCATGCCGCGCCGGCGAATATCTCGCCCACAGCGCGTGGCGCGCACCCCGATGTCGTTTTTTGAAGTCCAATACTGCTTGCTTGACGACGGCCCGCCGCGGCTGGCCTTGCACGCGCGGCGCCTATCGCGCGATACGCGATACGCGCTGCCGACACAAAGCGCGAAGCGGACGCGCCCACACCAAGAGCCGCCCGGACGCGTTGGTCAGAACGGCTCGTTACTGCCCGTTGCGAAATCACTGCATGACGACGAAAACCTCTTTCTCTCCTATCGAAAACTCCACGAGGCGAGAACAGCGAAAGACCCTTACCTCATTGCCTCCACCTGCTTTTCGGCGCCGTGTCGCTGGCGATGCCGAGTTCCCGGGTCGCGAGATCGGGCTGCGCCCACCTCACCTGCTCCCCCAGCTCCATCGCCGGCAGACCCTGAGCGACCGCCGCAATCGTGCGCGTGACCTCGGCCATGAACGCCCGCCGGAACACCTGAGCCGAAAACCGCTCGGCATTCGCGCGACAGGCCGCCGGCGTGATGTACGCGCTCAACCGCTCGAAGCGGTCGATCGCGTCGAGCATTGACACCGCCGTCTGACGCGCGAAGAAAACGCCGGTCGGGTGCGGGTCGCCGACCGGCACTACCGTTTCGAGCGCCCCGCCCCCGGCGAACGCAATGACCGGCGTGCCGCAGGCCTGCGCTTCGAGCGGCACGATGCCGAAATCTTCCTCGGCGGCGCACACGAAGGCTCGCGCGCGCGCCAGATACTCCTTCAGTACGCCGAATGGCTGATAGCCGAGGACCGTCACGTTCGGTCCTGCCTTCGCGCGGATCGACGCCATCTGCGGCCCGTCGCCGATCGCGATCAGCTTGCGCTGCGGCGTGGCGTTGAACGTCTCGACGATCAGATCGATGCGTTGGTGCGGTACCATCCGCGACACGGTCAGATAGAAATCGTCTTTTTCGGTGCGCAGTTCGAATTCGTTCACGTCGACGGGCGGCGGAATCACCGCGGCATCGCGCCGATAGGTTTTCATCATGCGCCGCGCGACCGATTGCGAATTCGCGATCAGACGATCGACACCATTCGTCGACTGCGCGTCCCAGCCGCGCAGATAATGCAGCAATACCCGCGCAGCCCACGACTTCGGCCCGCGCAGCAGATTCGCTTCGCGCAGATACTGATGCTGCAGATCCCACGCATATCGCATCAGCGAGTGCACGTAACTGATGTGCGTCTGATGAGGGCCGACCAATACGCCCTTCGCGACTGCGCAAGAACTGGTGATGATCAGGTCATAGCTCGACAGATCGAACCGTTCGACGGCGAACGGCATCAAGGGCAAATAGGCGCGATAACGGCTGCGCGCAAACGGCAGGCCTTGAATGAACGACGTGGTGACCGGCTTACCGGCAAGCGGCGTGCGATCTTCGAGGAAATCGACGACGCTGAAAACGTCGGCGTCGGGAAAGCACTCGATGATCTGCCCGAGCACTTTCTCGGCGCCGCCGGGAGCGACCAGCCAATCGTGCACGATCGCCACTTTCATATCCCGTCCTGTCTGTCACGAATCGCCACCTGGCCTCAGAGAAGAGTGTATGTGCCACGTTCCTGACCGTGCGTGCGCGTGCCCACATTCGACGTGCGACAGTAAGCGAGTAATTCGCAGAGTCCGTTCGCGTCTGCAAAAACACGGCTTCGTTCCGGCGCTTTCGTATGTGCACTACGCCTGACATATCGCCCCACGCCTGCTCGCCAGTCCAGCCCACACCTTTACGATCGGAGCGCTGCGCGAGCGACGGGCGAGCGACGTCGACGGCCGCCGTGCCTCGCGTGCCTCGCGTGCCGTTTGGCGATCGGAGCAGTCAGTTGGGAGGGCCGGGTTCGCCTGGGGGAATTTCGCCGTGCGCTGCACGGCGCGCGACGCAGTGGTGCTGCTCTCGGACGGTCCGTTGCGCGTGCGCTTCGAAGCGCTTGGCGCGCGGATGATCGGCGACGCGCGCGGGTCGGGCATCGCGCGGCGGGCATCGGCGGCTAATTGTCTGCGCACGGTGCCAGGCATTTTCCGCCAGGTGCGCGCGTTGCCGCCGCGGCGGGCGGTATAAGCGGGATCGTGCGGCACGACCGCAACAAAAAACGCGTGTGAACCGTTGGAGCGGCTCACACGCGTCAGAGCGAACAGAAACGCAATTCGCTCAATTCTGGCCGTACGTGATCGTTTGCACGCCGGCGTCCGTGCCGAGCAGGCACAGGTTCGCGCCGCGGCCCGCGAACAGGCCGGCCGTGACGACGCCGGGCCATGCGTTGATATGCGCCTCGAGCGTGCGCGGGTCGCTGATGCTCAAGCCCTTCACGTCGATGATCTCGTTGCCGTTGTCGGTGATGAACGGCACACCCTCTTTCGTCACACGCACGACGGGCACGCCGCCGAGCGCCGTCACGCGCCGGCCGATCGCGGTGCGCGCCATCGGCACGACTTCGATCGGCAGCGGGAAATGGCCCAGCGTCTCGACGACCTTGCTCGCATCCGCGATGCAGACGAATACTTCCGACACCGACGCGACGATCTTCTCGCGCGTGAGCGCGCCGCCGCCGCCCTTGATCATCGCGCCGCTGTGATCGATTTCGTCGGCGCCGTCGACGTACACCGGCAGCGAGTCGATCTGATTCAGGTCGAGCACCTTGAAGCCGTGCGATTGCAGACGCGCGGTGGTGGCGAGCGAACTCGACACCGCGCCGCGATAGCGGGATTTGGTGGCGGCCAGCGCGTCGATGAAGCAGTTCGCGGTGGAGCCCGTGCCGACGCCGATCACCGAGCCTTGCGGCACGTTGGCATTCACGTAGTCGGCGGCGGCCTGGCCGACCAGTTGCTTGAGTTCGTCTTGAGTCATGGGAGAGGCGGGAAAAGCGTGAAAAACCCGTAGTTTACCGGAGTGGCGCGGAGAAGGCGCTCAAAGCAAAACGCCCGGAACCACCACCGCGTTCCGGGCGCCCACGATCGGCCAACAACAAGAACGACGACAGAAAACTACTTCTTCACCGCCCGCTGCCGCACAGCCTCGAACAGACACACTCCGCTAGCCACGGATACATTCAGACTCTCCACCGTCCCCGCCATCGGAATGTTCATGACGACATCGCAGGTTTCACGCGTCAGACGTCGCATGCCCTCGCCTTCGGCCCCCATCACGAGCGCCACCGGCCCGTCGAGTTCCGTTTCGTAGACACTCTTCTGCGCGTCGTCGGCCGTGCCGACCACCCAGACACCCGCGTCCTTCAGTTCGCGCAGCGCGCGCGCCAGATTCGTGACCGTGATGTACGGGACCGTGTCGGCCGCGCCGCTCGCCACTTTCGCGGCGGTCGCGTTCAGTCCCACCGCGCGATCGCGCGGCGCGATCACCGCGTGGGCGCCGGCCGCGTCGGCGACGCGCAGGCAGGCGCCGAGATTGTGCGGATCGGTCACGCCGTCGAGCACGAGGATCAGCGGCGAGCCGCTGATGCCGTCGAGCAGTTCGGCGAGATTCTGCGCAAGCGGCAGATCGCCCGCGCGCGCGACCACGCCCTGGTGACGTTCCGTGCGCGCGAGGCCCCACAGACGCGTTTCGTCGGCGGCGATCAGACGCACGCCCGCGTCCTTCGCCGCATGCAGGAATTCGGTCATACGACGGTCCTTGCGCGTCGCGTCGTAATAGACATCCTCGACCGTCGACGCATCGTGCCGGATACGCGCGGTCACTGCGTGGAAACCGTATAAGACCTTATGACGTGCCATGACTGAACAACCTTTGATGGGGCGCGCATTCAAGGCGCGCCACTGTGATGAATATGAAACCAAAAGGCAGACCGCGCGCAACCGGCACGTGCTCACGTGCCCGCTGCGCGCGGTCCCGGCGCTGTGAAAGCCTCAGCGCTTCTTGCGTGCCTGCTTCGACGCCGCCTTGGTCGCGACACCGTGCTTCCTCGCCACGCGCGCTTCCTTGAGCGCCGCGCTCTGCGCGGGCGCGGCCTTCTTGCGCCGCGGACCCGACACCGACGCGCCACTTTCCACCGGCGGCATCACGCGCACGCGCGGGCCAGCGCCTTCTCCCTTGTCCGCCGCGATGCCACGTGCCGCAGGCGGCTTGATCGGCGTATCGCGGACAAGGCGGAAGTCGATCTTGCGCGCGTCGAGATCGACGCGGCTCACCTGCACGCGCACGCGATCCGACAGCCGGTAGCGAATGCCGGTGCGCTCGCCGCGCAGCTCGTTTTTGATCTCGTCGTACTGGAAGTAGTCGGAGCCGAGTTCGGTCACATGCACGAGGCCTTCGATGAACAGCGAATCGAGCTGCACGAAAATACCAAACGACGTGACGCCGTTGACCATGCCGCCATACTCTTCGCCGAGCTTGTCGCGCATGAAATAGCACTTGAGCCACGCTTCGACATCGCGCGATGCTTCGTCCGCGCGGCGCTCGTTCGCCGAGCAGTGCAGCCCAAGTTCTTCCCAGATCGCCACGTTGTTCGCGCGCCCGCGGGCGCCCCGCTTTTCCTCGTCGGCCTGTTGCATCGCGCGGGCGCGCGGCGACAGTGCGGTATTGAGCTCGACGCCGTGCGGCGGCTGCGGCTGATACTTACGGCCCTGCAGGATCGCGTAGATCGCGCGATGCGTGAGCAGGTCGGGGTAACGGCGGATCGGGCTCGTGAAGTGCGCGTAGGCCTCGTAGGCGAGGCCAAAGTGGCCGATGTTGTCGGGGCTGTAGACCGCCTGCTGCATCGAGCGCAGTAGCATCGTCTGCAGCATCGAGGCGTCGGGCCGGTCGCGGATCTGCGCCATCAGTGCGGCGTAGTCGCTCGCGTGCGGCGTGTCGCCGCCGCCGAGCGTCAGGCCCATGCCGCGCAGGAAGGTACGCAGGTTCTCGAGCTTTTCCGCGCTCGGGCCCGCATGCACGCGGAACAGGCCCGGATGCTTGTTGCGCTTGAGGAAGTCCGCCGCGCACACGTTCGCGGCCAGCATGCATTCCTCGATCAGCTTGTGCGCATCGTTGCGCGTGCGCGGCACGATCTGCTCGATCTTGCCCTGCGCGTTGCAGACGATGTACGTCTCCGTCGTATCGAAGTCGATCGCGCCGCGCTTCTGACGCGCCGCGAACAGCGCCTTGTAGACGCCATACAGATTCTGCAGTTGCGGCAGCAACGCGGCGCGGCGGGTCGCTTCCGGGCCTTTGGTGTTTTTCAGCACCGCGGCGACTTCGGTGTAGGTGAGCCGCGCGGCCGAATGCATGACGCCCGGATAGAACTGATAGGCCTTCACGTCGCCACGCGCGGTGACGATCATGTCGCACACGAGCACACAGCGGTCGACTTGCGGATTCAGCGAGCACAGTCCGTTCGACAGCTTCTCCGGCAGCATCGGGATCACGCGGCGCGGGAAATACACCGACGTGCTGCGCTCGATCGCGTCGGTATCGAGCCCGCTTTGCGGAAGCACGTAATGCGACACGTCTGCGATCGCGACGATCAGGCGGAAGCCGTCGCCGCGGCCCACCTGCACCGGCTCGCAATAGACGGCGTCGTCGAAGTCGCGCGCGTCCTCGCCGTCGATCGTGACGAGCGGCACGTCGCGCAGATCGACGCGATGGCGAATGTCGGCCGGGCGCACTTCGTCGGGCAGCTTCGCCGCTTCGGCCAGCGCGGCCTCGCCGAACTCGTGCGGCACGCCGTATTTGCGCACCGCGATTTCGATTTCCATGCCGGGGTCGTCGATATCGCCCAGCACTTCGACCACGCGGCCGAGCGGCTGCGAATGACGGCTCGGAAAATCGGTCAGCTCGACCACCACGACCTGGCCAACCTTCGCCTTGCGGGTGTTCTGCGTGATCAGGATGTCGTGGCCGATGCGCTTGTCTTCGGGCGCGACGATCAGCGCGCCGTTCTCGTTGAGCAGACGGCCGATCACGCGTTTGTTCGCGCGGTCGGTGACCTCGACGATGTGCCCTTCGGGCCGCCCACGCCGGTCATAGCCGACGATGCGCGCGAGCACGCGGTCGTTGTGCATGACCTTCTGCATCTCGCCGTTGGGCAGGAACAGGTCGTCCTGGCCGTCGTCGCGAATCAGGAAACCGTAGCCGTCGCGATGGCCCTGGACGCGGCCCGCGACGAAGTTCGACGGATGGGTCAGTTGATAGAGATTGCGCTGATCGAGCCGGATCTGGCCGTCGCGCTCCATTGCGCCGAGACGCTTGAAAAATCCTTCGCGCTCCTGGCGCTTGATCGACAGGGCTTCGGCGATGTCGTTCGCGGCAAGCGGCATTTCACTCGTGCGCAGCACGCCGAGGATTTCTTCGCGGCTTGGAATCGGATACGGAAATTTGCTCAAGGGCTTGTCGATGATTTTTTCTCGTTGCATGGACGTCGGTCGGCGATGTGATCCGGCCTGGAAGGCGTTTGCGTAATACGCGCAGTCGCGCTCGGCTGCATCTGCACGGCGGCTGCGCTGGCTCGGTCATTGCACCTGCTGCTTTCTGCTCTTCTGCTCCACTGCGATTTGCACCGGAAACTGCCTGGGTCCGGCTCGTTCGACGCCAGCCGACGCGCGTCTGCCTGATCGCATGTCGACACTCGCGTCGGGACGCCGGATGTGCATCGAGCCAACGAACTACTGCGAGGCATTCTAACACCCGTGTCGGGCGCCACGCGGGCCTGCGGCGGTGGTTGGGACGCATAGTGCGCCGGGCTCGCCGCGAGGTTGAATCGCGTTCGGCAAATCGCTTGACAGGTCGGAATCTGTCGCTATAATTGCGGTCTTTGCTGTTCATCACCTGCCCAGGTGGCGAAATTGGTAGACGCACTAGGTTCAGGTCCTAGCGGTGGCAACACTGTGGAGGTTCGAGTCCTCTCTTGGGCACCAGATTCAAAAGTAGAGCCGCCTTTTGGCGGCTCTCTTTTTTTATAAGGCCTGGTAGTCGAAATCGTTGTTCGTGTTTCGATTGCCGGATCAGCAGGACGGTGGTTCAGTAGCGATTGCATTACTTCGCTGCGCGTTCAACCGAGCGGATGAGAAAAGCAAGTTTGTTTGAAGCGGGAATTGACAAACTTAATCATCTTGCTAAAATAGCGGTCTAGCTTGAAGACGTGCCCAGGTGGCGGAATTGGTAGACGCACTAGGTTCAGGTCCTAGCGGTGGCAACACCGTGGAGGTTCGAGTCCTCTCCTGGGCACCAACAGTTGTTCCGGCGTAAGCCGAAGTAGTCCGAGAAACCCCGTAAGATCAATGACTTACGGGGTTTTTTGTTCTCTACAGATCTCTTGCGTTCCACTGACATCGACGATTTTTGCGTATACTGTTGCGTATACCAGATTCGGGGGGCAAACCCATGCCCAGACGCGTCGAACCGAAGTCCGAGTTGGTGTTCCGTGCCGCCAAAGCGCGCGCCCGTTCCTACCTTCTCGCAGATGGAAATGGGCTCGCCCTGAGGGTCCAGCCGAACGGCACCAAGACCTGGCTATTCCGCTACCGACGACCAAGCACGGGCAGGGAGAACTTCCTAAGCCTCGGCCCCTACCCCGATATCACGCTCGTTGATGCACGACGATCGGCCGCTACCGCACGCAATCTTGTACGCGAAGGTGCCGACCCGGTCGAACATCGCCGGGCGGAGTCCACGGCCCGCAAACGCGCAGCCGAGGGCGCCTTCCATCTCGTCGCTCAACGCTGGCTCGACTTCAAACGCAAAGAATGGGCAGATGAAACTTACCGGAAGGCAGAGTTTGTTGTCCGCGAATATCTAAATCCCGCGCTCCGCAACAAGCCCATCTCGACGCTTGCGACGCCAGAGGTCAAGCAGGTACTCGAAGCGATCGCCTCTCACGCGCCCAACCTCGCGACCAAAGCACGGCAGTATGTCGGCGGCATCGTGACGTACGCCGTCCAGAACGGACTGCGCGAAGATGGCGCCGCCTTGACACTCCGAGGTGTTGTGCCACGCCACAAGAAAGGCCACATACCAGCGATTACCAAGCCTGCGGATATAGCCCCGCTCGCCCTGGCTATCGATGCCTACAAGTCGCCCATTACCCGCGCCGCCCTCAAGCTCACCATGTTGACTGGCCTTCGCCCCGGCGTAGTTGCCGCAGTGCCGTGGGACGAGGTGAACCTCAAAACAGCTGAGTGGCATGTTGCAGCCGAGCGGATGAAAATGCGGCACGATCACATCGTGCCATTGCCAAAGCAGGCGATCGCCGTCCTGAATGAGTTGCAGTCACTTACCGGCAAGGGGCACTTCGTCTTTCCGTCCCCTGCTCGCCAAAAGACGCCTCATTTACATCGAGATGCATTGAGCAAAGCACTGCGGGAGATGGGCTTTCAGGGAAAACACGCGACGCACGGTTTCCGGGGCATGCTTCGTACGGTCGGACGAGAACGACTCGGTATGGATATCGACGTACTCGAAGCGCAACTGGCACACGCTAAACGTGGCGATGTGCAAAAGGCATACGACAGAACAACGTTTGATGATGATCGTCGCAGGGTCATGCAGGAGTGGGCCGACTATATCGATCGGCTAAGCATGCAAACGACAGAAGCTGAATCAAGCAAGCGGACCTAAGCGGCATATCCACTCGAATAGCAACCGCCTGCCGCCAACCCAACGCTGGGCGTCGCTCCGGTTCCATCGCGCCTGCCGATACCGTCAGCGATACCGGCATTCCCTCCCGGCACTAGCGGCTTGAGGTGGGCCGCATTGGAAAATCACCGCTGCTCGCCTAAAGAATTTCGCTTAAACCACGCATCTGAAGATGACTTGGGAGGTTGGTACCGTCAGCGATACCATCGGGTCACGGCCTTTTCAACGCGATCAACGCCGAGCCATCGTTCGAGCTTCTCTGATCAACGACGACTTGCAAGGTACTACCGCCACTTGCCTAACTGAGTCGGCCGGCGGGTGATCGGCCAATGCCGACGTTGGAGAGGACGGGGTTCTACGTCGGCAGTGCGACGATTGCCGACGGTGCCGGCATCGAGCAGCCGTGCGGCAGCTTCCTGTAGCAGCGAACTCACACTCACGACCCATTTCCGACGGTCGGGTGGTCGCGGTTCCAACGGCAGGTATCAGCGTGGAACTGCCATACCGCGGGACGAGCAGGATCTTTTCTGCCGCAATAATGGCAGATCAATGTATGTCACAGAGATCTGCATCCAAATCCCGCTCATCTTCAGGTACCGTCCGGCTAGGGGATCTGAGAAAGATTTCGCTTCGCCTCCAGTAGTTGAATCAGCAATTGATCGCGCTGGCGAAGCATCTCAGGAAAGTCGTACGACTGCAGTTCCGTATTGACGCCGCTTGCAATCGACTCGATGTAGTCGTCTGTCTCGGGATACTTGCCCAGGTCTCTGGCCCACTCGCGCTGGGCCGCACCCAGGTGCTGGAGGACATGGGTGATGCCACCGGATCCCCCGGAAGCGTGAAGGTTGAGAAACGGACCGAGCAGTGCCCAGCGCAGGCCTGGGCCGTAGGAGATCGCCGCGTCGACGTCCTCCACAGAGACGACCCCGCGCTGTACCAGGCTGATGGCCTCCTGCCATATCGCCACCTGCAGACGGTTGGCGATATGACCTTTGACTTCTTTGCTGATCCTGATGACCTTCTTGCCCGTTGAGGAATAGAACGCCATGGCCTTCGCGATGTTCTCGGGCGAGGTAAGCCGGCCGCCACCGACCTCGACCAACGGCATGATGTGGACCGGGTTGAATGGATGCCCCAGGACGATTCGTTCCGGGTGCTTCGCGCCCGTCTGAATCTCGCTGATTGCCAGCCCCGACGAAGACGACGCAATGATCGCATCCGACCTTGCCGCCGATTCGATACTCGCGATCAACGCGTGCTTGACATCCAGCCGCTCCGGGCCGCTTTCCTGAATGAAATCGGCATTGCGCACAGCCGCGCCCATGTCAGTCGTGAACGTCAGCTTGTCCCGCGAGACGCCGTTTGCCAGTCCGAGCCTCTCGACCACAGGCCAACTATCGTCGATCCAGTCGCGCAGGCGCGACTCGGCTCCTTGACCGGGATCCGTCGCCGTGACGGTGAAACCATGAGCCAGGAAGTGGGTCGCCCAAGCTGCGCCGATAACACCGGTGCCGACTATGGCGACGTTGACGTCTCGCGTTGCCATTGCCTAACCCTCCAGGCAGGCAGCGCTGAGCGTTTCGCGCAACGGCCGCAGTCCAATGATCTCGCGTGCCTCAGCCGGCGTGGCAGGCTCGTAACCCATCTCGCGCACCAGGCGAACGAGCCGTTCGACCAGTTGCACATTGGTGGCCAACTCACCGTGCCTGTAGTACAGGTTGTCTTCGAGCCCGACGCGCACGTGCCCGCCCAGCAATAGCGAGTTCATCGCGGCGGGCAACTGCGCCGCGCCGATGGCGCTGACGTTGAAGACGGTGTTACGGGGCAGGTGGTCGACCATCGTTTGCAACAGCCGGGGCGTGTACGGCAACGCGCCCTGGAACGCATTGGCGCCGATCACGATATTGATGAAGTGCGGTGCGTCGTCGAGTCCCTCGTTGATGGCGCGCTGAACATCCTGGACGATGTCGGCAAGGCCGAACACCTCCCATTCGGGCTTGATGCCTCGTTCTTTCATCATCGCGGCAATCTGCCGGATTCGCGAGGGCGGCGTCGCCACCAGGATCTCCTTGCCGCTGAAGCTTGCGATCACGGTCTGCGCATCGAGCGTGCACATCTCGACGCCGTCACCCTGCATACCCTTCAGGCGTTCTTCCCACTGGATCTCCCACAGGCCGTTGTCGAGTTCGCGAACCATGTCGCCGTTGATGCCGCCGCCGGTGGAGTTGTTCAGGATGATGTCGCATTTGTCGCGAATCAGCCGGTTGATGTGGCTATAGATTGCCGGATCGCAGGTGGCCTCGTCATCGGGACGTCGCGCATGGACTGCGACGACACTGGCGCCCGCGTTGTAGCAGCGGTAGGTGTCCTCAGCGATCTCGCGCGGCTGGGTCGGCAGGTTCGGGTTCATTTGCTTGTTGGCCATGCCGCCGGTCGGGGCAACGGTCACGATGACTTTGGGCTTGCTCATGGTGGTCTACTCCAGAGTTGAAATTGATCTAAAGAACGGGATTGGCTGGGACGAGTCGATCAGTGCACGTTCGCGCCATCGCCGGGGCCCACGCGGACTGCGCGCTTTGGCAGCCCCAGCAGGATCGTCAGACCGCCGCCGATGACAACCGCGGTCAAGGCCAGCAGACCCATCTGGATGCTGCCGGTCGCGCCCTTTATCCAACCGATCAGCGTCGGGCTGACGAAGCCGCCGAGGATGCCCAGTGAGCTGATTACGGCGATGCCGGCTGCGGCCGCATCGCGGCCAAGGTAGGTCGGGGGAATCGACCAGAACAGCGAGCCGCCACCAAAGATGAAGAACGAGGCCACGCACAGCAGGACCATCACCGGTACGACGGCGGTGCCGAGGAAGGAGGTGCAGGCCAGGACCACCGCGCCGAAGACCAGGGTTCCCCCGACGTGCCAGCGACGCTCCTTAAAACGATCCGAGCTGCGGCTGATGACGAGAACACCCAGCGCGCCGAAGATGTAGGGCACTGCCGTGTACCAGCCGATCGTGGCGATCGGGGCGATGCCGAGCCCTTTGATCATGGTCGGCAACCAGAACGTAAGCGTGTAGACGGCGCAAGCGCAGCAGAAGTAGACGAATGCGAGCACGTAGGTCTTCGGGTCAGCCAGCGCCGCCGCGAGCCGGCCATGATGCGCAGCCCTGGTCTCGCCGCCGTGGTCGGCATCGAGGACCGACCGTACCAGCACCTTCTCCGCGTCGTTCAGCCACGGGGCGCGGCCTGGCCGGTCCGGCAGCATGCAATACAGCAGAATCCCCAGCAGGACCGTCGGCAGGCCTTCGACGAGGAACAGCCATTGCCAGCCATGCATGCCGCCAAGGCCCTCCATGCGGCTCATGATCGTTCCCGACAGCGGGCCGCCCAGGACGCCCGTGATCGGCATGCCGAACAGGAACAGACCCGTCACGCGGCCGCGGCGCTGGCTCGGATACCAGTAGGTCAGATACAGAATGATTCCGGGGAAGAAGCCCGCTTCGAACAAGCCGAGCAGCAGCCTGATTCCATAGAACTCCCACGGCTCGGTGACGAACGCGGTCGCCGCGGACGTGAGGCCCCACAGCACCATGATCCTCAGGAAGGTGAGACGCGCCCCGATCTTCTCGAGCAGCAGATTGCTGGGCACCTCGAACAGCAGATAGGTCACGAAGAAAATGCCCGCGCCGAGTCCATATACCGCGTCGGAGAACGCGAGGTCCTGCTTCATCTGCAACTGCGCGTAGCCAATGTTGATGCGGTCGAGGAACGCGCAGACGTAGGCGATCAGAATGAGAGGCATCACGCGCCAACTGATCTTTCGAAAGACGGCGTCTTCCGCTATCTGATCCGACGGACTCTCGACGAGCGCGATTGCGGTGGGCAGGGAATGGGCGCGATTCATTGCGTGTCTCCGGGTCTTGTATGACACGCATTATTTCGGGCGACCCTTCCCGCGACTGTCGATGGCGCGACAGTTGGGGTCAGCGTAAACACCTGGCCATCCGGGGATGCGGATGCCGCAACGACGAAGAAAGGCAGACGCCGCTATCTGGCCAACGCGTGGAGCCGGGGCAAATCCAGCACGACGATGCCGCCGTACTCGGTGCGCACGAGCCCCGCGTTCTTGAAGCGAGTCATTGCCTTGTTGCACGTCTGACGCGATACAGCGGCGAGGTTGGCGAGCTCTTCCTGGGACAGCGGCAGATGTCCCGCGCCGCTCGGATTGGACAGCGGTAGCACCATACCCACCAGCGCTCTGGCGACGAGATTGTCGGTGTCGAGCAGTCCGTGCGCGGCGACGGCGCCCATGAACCAGTGCAGACGCTCGTTGACCTGGAGCAGCAAAAATTCGTTGAACGAGGGTTGGTGCTCGCGAAGCCAATTGAAGGTTGCGCGCGGAATCTGCGCGACTCGGCTGTCGCGCAACGCGATCAGATCCGATTCGCGCGGCGCGTTGCGAATCAGCGTGCCTTCGCCGAACCAACTGCCGACCGACTGTCCGCCCAAGGTCACCGTTTGGCCGTCGCGCGCAGTGATCGACCACTTGATGAGGCCTTCGAGCATGCCGAACCAGGCGTGTTGTCGTTCGCCGTGATGCCCTAGCGCCTGACCGGTTGCGACGGCGCGCTCCGACGCATCGGCGCGCACGCGGGACTTCGTGGGTTCGTCGAGCATCGCGAACCACGGCGATTGGGCGAGCAGTTCGTCGAGCGTCAGCGACACCGTGGCGATCCGCTTTTGCCTCGTCATTGCCGTCCCTCCGGGCGGCGCGCACGGCAGCCGATGCGAAATGTCGCCGCGCTGACAGTGTCGCGCGGGCAATGCACGCACAATGGTTGAACTGAAAGCAGGAGCATATACCCGTGAGTAAAGAAACTGTCTATCGTATCGACGTGCAATTCGGCGATTGCGACCCGGCCGGAATCGTTTTTTTTCCGAACTTTTCGCGCTGGATGGACGCCGCATCGCACGATTATTTTATACAGTGCGGCCTGCCGCCGTGGCGGGAAATGCAAGCGCTGCCCAACTGCATCGGCGCGCCGCTGTTAGAGATCCACACTCGTTTTCACACCTCGGCGACTTACGGTGAAAGTCTCGAGTTGCATACCCGCACTGAGGAATGGCGAGGCAAAGTGTTTATCCAAAGCCATCGCATCATGCGCGACGATACCCTGATCTGTGAGGGTAACGCGACGCGTGCTTTGTGTGTCAAGCAGGACGACGGACGTCTGAAGGCCGTCGGTGTCCCTGAATTCATACGTGCCGCGTGCGCCTGAGCGGCGAGCATGATCAAGTCAGAAAGGAGGGTTGCATGACCACATCGAAAGGCCTGCGCGTGCTGGTGACCGCTGGCGCCGGGGGTATCGGGCGCGCGATCACGGAAGCCTTCGTAGCGGCAGGCGCTACCGTTCACGTCTGCGACATCGACGAAGCCGCGCTTGAACAGATCCAGGCGCAATTGCCGCGCGTGACGGCTTCGGTGTGCGACATCGCAGATCGCGCGGCGGCTTCGCGCATGGTCGCGGAGGCCGCGTCCGCCTTGGGCGGTTTGGATGTCCTGATCAACAACGCAGGCATTGCGGGACCGACAGCGAGTGTTGCGGACTTGGATCCGGATGCCTGGGAAGCAGTACTGCGTTTGAATCTCACCGGTACGTTCACGGTCACGCAACAAGCCATCGCTCACTTGAAGCAATCGCGCGCGGGCGTCATTCTGATCATGTCGTCGCTGGCTGGCCGCTTCGGCTACCCAAACCGCAGCCCCTACGCAACGACCAAGTGGGGCCTCATTGGATTCACCAAGACCTTGTCGCGTGAGTTGGGAGAGTTTGGCATACGCGTCAACGCGATCTTGCCAGGCGCCGTGGAAGGGCCACGTATTCAGCAAGTGCTGGCAGGCCGAGCATCAGCCAGCGGCCGCTCCGTCGCGCAGGAAGAGGCGGCCGCCCTCGCCAATCAGTCCGTCA
Source organism: Paraburkholderia sp. UCT31 (assembly GCF_014397655.1). Taxonomy (NCBI): domain Bacteria; kingdom Pseudomonadati; phylum Pseudomonadota; class Betaproteobacteria; order Burkholderiales; family Burkholderiaceae; genus Paraburkholderia; species Paraburkholderia sp. UCT31. The sequence continues at coordinate 5,050 of NZ_VZQP01000039.1, read as the reverse complement.
AACATTTCGTGGATCCGGCGGAGATCGGGGCGCTCGCTGTCTTCCTGGCATCCGATGCCGGACGTTCCATTTCCGGCCAAATGATCCCAATTGATGGAGATTCGCAAAGCGCATCTTGAGGTCAAGTAAACGTCCGTGAATACCTGATAGTCACCAGGCCAGTCACGCCCGACGCGTCCGCTTGTGGTTTAGCTGCTCTCGTTGGCGTTCTGCTCGGGTGACGCTAGCTCATGGACTTCAACTTCAGCATCATGATCCCGTTGAAAATGAGAACCCTCAGACGGCCGCTTATTGTCTGATGATGCCAGTTAGCAAACATCGACACAGCAATCAATAGCAGCCTCACACCTTCCGATCGGCGACTTGGCATTGGCCGATGAAGCAACGTTCGATGTCGCGAATTGAACGGCCGTTTCCTGGATAGAACCGACGCCTGAACGTCCGAGCGACGGCGCACGCGAATGTCGGCTCCTGGCCGGGTCCTGCCCGATGCGGTCGGCGGGAGTCGACCGGATATAGCCTTTCAACATTCACGTTAGCGGCCTGTCATGACCGAATGGTGCTGGGAAGCCTCAATACGAGATTTCGAAATGTGATTTCCGCTGAACCATATGTGCGAGTTCGAAGGTCGAGTCGTTCAGACGATTTTCGTGAAACCGTCGGCGCTCCAGCGTTCGCTCCCTACGCCGTGATGAACGAAGAACAAACCATCGGGATCATACTGATCCTTAATGGCGAGCAGCCTGCTGTAATTTGAGCCCCAGAAGGACCGCTGCCAGTCCGCGTCGAAAAAATTGCTTTCCGCCACGTAGGAACCGGCGTCTGGAACCAGCTTGCGCACCTCGGCCATTGCACGTCCGATGGCCTGCCGGTCCCGGCGCGCCAGCGCGGTGTCGGGCTCGTGGCCCTGAATGCCCGGATACGCGGGCGGCCCCTCCGCCCCGGCGATAAGCAACGCGAAGGCGTCCAGCGCGGCCGGGTTCGTGGCGGTGTTTCTCGCGGCAGCGACAGCCTCCGCCGGTGCACCCGCCAAGCCCTTGTTGACGTGCAGCGACACGCTCCATTGACGGGTCGCCGCAAACAGCGTGTCGGCCAGGGTTTGACGCCGGTCATCTTGCAGCAAGGCCGCGGGGAGCCACGCGGACTCGTAGCCGTGTAGCACTTGTCCCGCCTCTCCGCGATTACCCGACCAAAAGATATTGTCGTCGGGTGCGCCCGGCCGGTCGTCGGTGCTGATGAAGCCGAGGAGCTTCTTGAACAGGGTTGGAACCCAGAAACTGCGGGCCGAGATGGCGACAATCTTCAGTGGCGAGAACTCGACCTTGAAATCGTCCGGGGACGCGGCAAGCGTATCCATGAACGGCTGCCAGATCGCTTGCGCTTCACTGCGACTGAGCCCCTGGAACACCATCGAGATAGTGAGGACGTTGTCGCGGCGAAATCTGATCTGTTCGCCCCAGTGCGGGTTCATCAGGTTCTGATTATAGAAGTCGATGATCACGCCAATCAGCCGGCGAAACGCAGACGTCGATGTCGCCTTGATCGTCATGTTCACCGCGCCGAAAGTCTCGGGCAATTCGTGAACCCGCAGCGTCAGCCGGGTGACCACGCCCAGGCTCCCGCCGCCGCCTTTCAGCGCCCAGAATAGATCGGGATTCGTGCAGGCATTGGCGATCCGGACCGCGCCATCTGCCGTCACAACTTCCGCTTCGAGCAGGCTTCCCGCGGCCAGTCCGTAGGCCTTGGAAAAGCTGCCGAACCCGCCGCTTTGGATCAGGCCAGCCACGCCGACCGTCATGCAGCCGCCACCTTGCACGTAACCGCCCGCCTTGGTAGTGACCGCATCGTAGACGTGCGCCCAGAGCGCGCCAGCACCGGCCGTGACCGCCCTCACCGGTGCCGCATGTCCCTCGCATCCTGTGCCGACAAACGCGTCCTGCACGGTGATGTCGTTCATTTTTCGCGTCCAGACCAGCAGAGAGTCCGGCGCATTCGATGTGCCTTGATAGCTGTGGCCGCCGCCCTTCACCACGAGGCGGAGATTGTTCCGACGTGCGAAGTTAACGGCGACGACGACGTCATCCGTGTTGCGGGCAGCCACCGCGTAGACGCTGGGTGTCGATGTCCACGCGTCAACCCAGCCGAGGGTTTGCGTTAGACCCACCTCGTCGCCGAGAAAATAGGGGTTCTTGAGCTCCCTGAATAGTTGCCTGCAGTCGTCACTATCGGGCGCGTTCAGGCAAGCCACCAGGGGCGATTGCACTTTCACCAGTGCATTGCCGACCTGCTGGCTGAGTTCGTTCCAATGCGCCTCGGACGGCCAGCCTGGATCGCCCGGACGCACGCGAGTGAACGCTCCGGATACCGCCGCTTGCGCCGAAGCGAGCATCTGTTTCCGGGCACCATGCAAAAATGTGATTCCGACCGCAGATTGCAAAATACGTCGTCTTTTCGAGGACGTGGTTTTGTTTGAAGGTTTCATCGGCATGCGTGAAATCTCAATATGGTTGCAACCCGGATGACTGAGAAACCGGCAGAACTCTTCGAATAATGGGGTGACCGGAAGACGTGCATCAAGCGTTCGAAGTCCGCCAACCGTGCACCGCAAATCGTTAGCCCCCAGCCCACCGCCGGACAGATTTTCAACGACTTAGCCTTCGGGGTCGATTGGCCGAAACCTGTCCCACGACGACGCGCTGAGCTCGACCCGCAAGAGGTTAAGGCAACTTGGAAAAAGGCAACGACGTGCGCGGCGAGGCGACGTATGTCATCGCTGGCTCGTGTGTTGGGGGGTGTGCGCGTAATCAATGGTACGTCGTCGTAGACGACTGCAGCTTCGTCAGCACGCCGCGTTTGAACTGGAACCAGCCTTGCGAGCTTTGCATCACGACTTCATCGCCTTGCCAGAACACGCGCTTGACCGTCATGCGCTTACCCGAGCGTTGCACAAGCGGCGGATGGTGGCGAAAGTCATACAGCACCGGGCCGGAATCAGTCTGCACGAGCGTGCGCGTGACGCTGTCATTTGCATTGCCTACGTCGTCGAAATGCGTGAGCATGCTCGCGCTAAAGCGATCGAAAATTTCCTTGTCGAGCATCCCCACGAAATCGCCGTCGACGCGCACGAATTGCAAGTTACCCGAGGGCGTGACGAGCGGGCCGGACGCGTTGCTTTGCGCATGAACGCAAGTCACGAAAGAGGTGACTGCGAGCCCAGCGAGGAACAGTCGTCTCATGTTTTCCTTTTAGATTCAGCGGCGTCTCCGACGACGGAGCACGACCCGCAATCTTTCCTTGGGAACATTGTCGTCAATTTTGGCCGAGACGTCGAAGGCCTTTAACTGGCCGACCTCTGCCAGATGACGCCACGGGCCTGAATTCGCGAGCTGCGTCTCGCGCGGAAGGCCGAGGCCGACCGCTTGAGACACTCGTGACTGACAGCAATAGGGAATCGAAAATGGTGCAATGAGGTTGTTCCGGCAAATTCATCTTCCGTAGAAACGCCTTGTAGCGCAGATGGATTTCAGATTTTTACCAGCGGATGTTATTCATCGACTAACTCGCTTGGAGTCCGTGATCCAGCGTCTCGCGGTAGGCAATTCAGCAAGCGAGAACAAGCGGACATCGCCATGAAAAAAGGGTTTTAGCATACCAACCATAACCCGTAGCCATGCGAGATCCGTAACCACTGCGATGTGGCTGAAATCGTGCCAGTGCCTCAGCCCGAACGCGCCGTCATCCCAAAGCGCTCCAACCTCAAATCCCGTGAACTCTTTCCCGACGACATAGAGCATCTTGATCGGCCCCTTGCCCATCATCGCCTCAGCCTTGGGTATGAGTGTACTTTTGTAGTCGTCGTGCGTAACCTTGCCCGTGGCTTCGATCGCGAGCACATCTTGCGGTAACCCATCGATGAATTTGAACATCGCCGTCCCCCATTGGTTCTCCGCAGTGCAATTCGGTGCCTGCGGCCGCGATGATGCGTTCCTATTGTAGGCTCATGAGCGACCGCTTCGGGTAACAGTTCTCGCAGGGTCAGTGACCGCTCATGGCCGGCCGACAAGAGGCGGACACGAATGCGCAGCCGGCAACCTGCGTCCACCGCTTAGCGTGCTTTATTGTCGGAATTATGAAGCCGCCCCTTCATGCGCGGCCGGGGTGCCGGAGCCGGTTCGGCATCAGCCGACTGTTCCAGCAGGCTCGCGATGTCGTGATCGATGGCCGAAAGGATGCGTTGCTTGGGGTGCCCGTCGAGATTCGGTTTTTTTCGCCCCGACGGCATGCCGTGTCCCGCCCCACCCGGGCAGGGACGCACGAGTCCCGATTGGATTGAAGGTTAGAATCCCGCGCGTGTGCGCCGCGCGCTCGAATAATTACCTGTGGGCACACACCGGAATGAGCGCATGGCAATCGTCAAGGGCACGCCCGGGTTCGCCGAGCGCCGGGTCGCGGACTTCGACTACAGCATGTTCAGGAAGGCGACATAACCGCCGTGCCGTTTCGGACTAGAATCCTCTAAGGAGGAGTCAGTGATGTCAGCTATCAAGCGCATCGATCCGGGCCATTCCGCCTATCAGGCCGCGCTGAACAGGACGACCCGCTACCCTGCGGAGCACGTCACATTGACGGCTAGCTCAAGGAAGAGGCTGCGCCCCTGTGTGCCGCATCGAAAGGTCGGGCGCGGCAAGGTCGGCATCGGCGGCAAGTAGGCATCCGCAACCCTTGTATGGCGTCGGGCTTTAGAAGGTGGCTTGACGTGAATTGGCTGTCCGGCGCGAGCACGGATGAGACGTGGTTCGTGACCGACAATCTTGCGATATAGGTAGCCTGCCCCGCATTCGGTGATACTGGTCACAGCTGGGCAGGTACCTGCCAGCGGAGGCGGGACAGGTCGTCCAGAAGCGGTGTTTCGAATGTCGCTGATCGTTAAGGGTTATTCGACGTCTGCCCTCATTCACATGGCTGTGAGTGTGCCGCGGCGCGTGTGGGCAGGCGTCGGATAAGCCTCGAGGGAGGAAACCGCGGGATGGTCCGAGACGCTCGGAATTTC
>NZ_VZQP01000038.1:0-80785 GCF_014397655.1 Paraburkholderia sp. UCT31 | reverse complement strand
CCCCCCCAACTCCCGCGCAATAAACTCCACGAACGCGCGAATACGATTCGACATCTGATGCCGCGGCGAATACACCGCGAAGATATCCGCATTCGGTGTGTCGTGATCGGGCAGCAACTGGACGAGCGATCCTTCCGTCAGATACTGCCGGATGTCCCATTCCGCGCGCATCAGGATGCCGTGTCCTTCGAGCGCCCATTTGACGGCGATCTCGCCGTCGTTGGTGGTCAGCGTGCCCTTGATCCGCACCGCCTCGGTCTTGCGCGCGGCGCCGCGTCCCGAGGTCAGCCGCCACACGCCGTACGCTTCGTCGCCCTGACGAATGCCGATGCAGTTGTGGCGCGTGAGATCGTGCGCCGTGAGCGGCATGCCGTGCGCCGCGAGATACGACGGCGCCGCGCACAGCAGACGCCGGTTCGGCGCAAGCCGGCGCGCGACCACGCGGGTATCGGGCGGCTCGCCGAAGCGGATGCAGACGTCGAAGCTGTCGTCGGTAAGCGGCGGGGGCGTGACCGACAACTGCAGTTGAACCGACACCTGCGGATACCGCGCGACGAAGCGCGAGATCGCCGGCCCGACATGGCTGCGCCCGAAGCCGAGCGTCGCGTTCACGCGCAGCAAGCCCTTCGGTGTCTTCTTCGCCGAGCCGAGCAGTTCGGCCAGTTCGTCGATCTCGTCGAGAATCCGCCGCGCGCGCTCGAGGTATAGCTCGCCTTCGGGCGTCAGCATCATGCGGCGCGTCGTGCGGTTCACGAGTGCGACGCCCGCGCGCTGCTCCATCTGGGTCAGGCGCTTGCTGACGGCCGCCGCGGTCAGCCCCAGTTCGCGCGCGGCCGCGCTGAGGCTGCCGCTCGCGGCGAGCGTCGAGAAAAAGCCCAGATCGGCTGGCTGGACGGTGTCGCGCATCGTCTTTTCCGCGCCTTCGCATTTGTGAATGCAAGTTAAAGATGCTTTGAGTTTAGCACCGGTTTTTACCCGTGGGATCGAGCTAGAGTCCACTCACGCCATTCCCCAAGCACAAGGACGGAGACATGAAGACCTATCGCATCGCAACCATCCCCGGCGACGGCATCGGCAAGGAGGTCGTGCCGGCCGGCGCGCAGGTGCTCGAGGCGCTCGCGAAGACCACGCGCGCCTTCACGTTCGAGTTCGAGAACTTCGACTGGGGCGGCGACTACTATCGTCAACACGGCGTGATGATGCCGGCCAACGGGCTCGACGCGATCCGCAACAAAGATGCGATCCTGTTCGGCTCGGCGGGCGACAAGGACATTCCCGATCACATCACGCTGTGGGGCCTGCGACTGAAAATCTGCCAGGGCTTCGACCAATACGCGAACGTGCGCCCGACGCGCATCCTGCCCGGCATCGACGCACCGCTGAAGTACTGCAAGCCCGAGGATCTGAACTGGGTGATCGTCCGCGAAAATTCGGAGGGTGAATATTCGGGCGTCGGCGGCCGCGTGCATCAGGGCCATCCGATCGAAGCCGCGACCGACGTGTCGATCATGACGCGCGCCGGCGTCGAGCGCATCATGCGCTTCGCGTTCCGCCTCGCGCAGTCGCGCCCGCGCAAGCTGTTGACCGTGATCACGAAGAGCAACGCGCAGCGTCATGCGATGGTGATGTGGGACGAGATCGCGCTCGAAATCTCGAAGGAGTTTCCGGACGTCACGTGGGACAAGGAACTCGTCGACGCGGCGACCGCGCGCATGGTCAATCGTCCCGCGACGCTCGACACGATCGTCGCCACCAATCTGCACGCCGATATTCTCAGCGACCTCGCGGCCGCGCTCGCCGGCAGCCTCGGCATCGCGCCGACCGGCAACATCGATCCGGAGCGCCGCTATCCGTCGATGTTCGAGCCGATCCACGGCTCCGCGTTCGACATCATGGGCAAGGGGCTCGCGAATCCGGTCGGCACGTTCTGGTCGATCGTGATGCTGCTCGAACACCTCGGCGAATTCGACGCGGCCAGGCGCGTGATGCAGGCCGTCGAAGCGGTGACCGCGAACAAAACGCTGCACACGCGCGACCTCGGCGGCACGGCCACGACCGCGCAGGTGACGGCGGCCGCGTGCGCGTTCATCGAGCAGGCGGCGACGCCCGCGGCGAACGCGGCTTGAGCGCCGGCTTCGCGCGAACTGAACCGGACTGAGCGGAACCGCGCGCAAATCAGGCGCGCGGTCTACGCCCCGGCCACGACGTGGCCGGCACACAACCTTGACTCGACTAGCTCGGCCCAACGTCGGCCGGCGCGAGGCTCGCGCGCGGTCAATAGCCGCGCGCCGCAGGAGGAGACAATGACTTCGGAACTCGAAAGCCGGGTGTCCCGCAAGCTGATGCGGCGGATCATCCCGTTCGTCATGCTGTTGTACTTCGTGAGCTTTCTCGATCGCGTGAATGTGGGCTTCGCCGCGTTGTCGATGAACAAGGCGATCGGTCTTTCGCCGACCGCGTTCGGCCTCGGCGGCGGGCTCTTCTTTATCGGCTATTTTCTGTTCGAAGTGCCGTCGAACCTGATTCTGCACAAGGTCGGCGCGCGGCGCTGGATTGCTCGCGTGATGGTGTCGTGGGGGCTCGTGTCGCTCGCGTCGGCGTTCGTCGTCGGGCCGAACAGTTTCTACGCGCTGCGCTTCATTCTCGGCGTCGCGGAAGCGGGCTTCTTTCCCGGCATCATCCTGTATCTGAGCCTGTGGTTTCCGGCGCGGCAGCGTGCGGTCGCGGCGGCATGGTTCATGGCCGCCGCGCCGATCTCGACTGCGATCGGCTCGCCGATTTCCGGCGCGATCATGAAACTGCCGCCGATTGCCGGACTCGTCGACTGGCAAATGCTCTACATACTCGAAGCATTGCCCGCGATCATCCTCGGCTTCTGCGTGCTCAGGTATCTGACCGACAAGCCCGCGCAAGCCGAGTGGCTGCAGCCCGAAGAGCGCGACTGGCTGATCGCGAGGCTGAAGCTCGAAGCCGACGCGCGGCACGCGCATGCGGGCCACACGGCCGGCGCGCTCAGCGCGTTGCGCGATCCGCGCGTGCTCGCGCTCGCGCTGATCTACTTCGGCACCTCGGCGGGACTTTATACGCTCGGCTTGTGGGCGCCGCTGATCATCCGCCAATACGGTTTCGGCACGTTCGAAACCGGGCTGCTCGCCGGCGTGCCGAGCGTGCTCGCGGTGATCGCGATGGTGCTATGGGCGAAGCACTCGGATCGCACCGACGAACGTACGTGGCACGTCGTGATTCCGTGCGCGCTTGCGTGCCTCGGCTTCGTGTTCGCCGGTAATGCGACCACCGCGTTGATGATCGTGCTTGCGCTCGTCGTCGTGAACGTCGGAATCAGCGCCGCGAAGGCGCCGCTGTGGGCGATGCCGAGCATGTTCCTGTCGGGCGCCGGAGCGGCGGCGGGCATTGCCATGATCAACTCGATCGGCAATCTCGGCGGCTTCGTCGGGCCGTTTGCGATCGGCTGGCTCAAGCACGTGACGGGCGGCTATGCGGCGGGGCTTTATGTGGTCGGGGCGACGTTGGCGGTGTCGGCGGTCGTGACGCTGATGTTGAGCCGGCAGACGAAGTCTGCACCTGCCGCGGTGGGCGAACGGCACGGGCATTCGAACGCGCGCAGATAGCAGAGCTTGCGCGTCAGGTCCAGCAGGTAACGGGGCCGACGCTCGAGGTCTAATACACGCTAGCGATAATCCGCCGCGCCTTTGTCCGACATTACCGGTCTCCCGGCCTATACTGAACCGTGCGGCGCACCATTCGCGCTGCTGACTCACAAAGTCACCTCTGTGCGGATTTCCGCGCGAACGCTTTGCGCGTGTCCGCCGACACCTCGCTGCAAATCCAGCCCGGTGCAGCAACTCTCAATGCGAATGTCGGTCTCCGGCGTGCCACCTCCGCGCGCTGATCGAACACCGACGCCAGCCCGCCACCTTTTCGAAGGACGATTGGTCCTAACCGGCCTATCGTCCGTCCTCCGCTCGTTGCATGAGCAGGAATGGCTACGCATGGCTTACGCATGGCTGTATCTGTCAGATCGCTGTAAATGATGTTTTCTCTTAACTTGGGATGTCGAAAGACGGTGCGTACCTGCGCACCTCATTTGATTACAAGGAGACGAACATGAATAGCAAGCGTTTAAGCATGTTGTCGGCAACGGCTATTGCCCTTCTTTCACTCAATGGTGCGGCTCACGCCGGCAGCGCATGTTCAGCCTCTCTGCTGAACGGCGCATACGGTTTCAGTGCCGTGGGGCAGGTCATCGGACTGATCGACTCAGCGGGGGTGCATCAATTTGTGACCCAATTGGCGCTTAACGATGTCTCCCTGGTGACGTTCGACGGTTCCAAACATTTCACGCGAATTGACGTCGGCACGATCAATGGTGCGCCGAAGAACGGAGTGACCAGTTTCACCGGGGCCCAGAGTGGCGCCTACACCGTGAACCCCGATTGCACCGGAACGATGACTATCAAATACGACAGCGGGGTGGTGCTAGGCCTTGAAATAGTTGTGACCGATGATGCCAGATTGATCAAGGCCATCATCATCAGCGAGACGGTGCCGTCAGTCGGCCCGACCGTCGACGCCGTGAACTGTACTACGACTTCTTGTAGCGAAGCAGTGCAGGTCAGCCTTGAGGGGCGCAAGGTAGAGGCCTTCGGCTTCCGTCATTAGTCTGCGGGAGGAGCGTGACGTCTCACTCGGTGTCGGCAGACACGTGCAGAAGGAGGCTCCAGCGCAAGCTTCGAACGATGATCCGCTACGGCGTCTTCGATTCGCCGCCAACCACCGGAGGAAGCGTCGATCAAACCGCGGGCAATGCGCTCGCGTTGCAGGTCGCGCAGCAATCGTCGGTCTTGCTGAAGAACGCGGTGGCGAGCGGCGATTCGCAACCGGTGCTGCCGCTGAACGCGGCGGGGCTGTCGTCGATCGTGGTGATCGGCGCTCACGCGGATGCGGGCGTGCTGTCGGGCGGCGGCTCGGGCGCGGTGCCGGCGGCCGCGGGCAACGCGGTGTCCGGTTGCGTGTCGTCGTCGCCGCTCTTGAGCACGTGTGCGACGTGGTACAAGTCGGCGCCGCTGGCCGCGATCCAGGCGAAGGCGCCGAACGCGAGCGTGACGTTCGTCGACGGCACGAACGCGACCGCTGCCGCGAAGGCGGACGTGGCGATCGTGTTCGCTACGCAATGGGAATCCGAGGGGTCGGATCTACCGAGCCTGAGCCTGCCGAGCAACACGACCGACAGCAATAACCAGAGCTACGAGCAGAACGCGCTGATCACCGCGGTCGCGGCGCAAGCCAAGCGTGTGATCGTCGTACTCGAGAACGGCAGCCCGGTCCTGATGCCGTGGCTCGGCAACGTGCACGGCGTGCTCGAAGCATGGTATCCGGGCGTTCAGGGCGGCCAGGCGATTGCCGATCTGCTGTTCGGCGCCGTGAACCCGTCCGGCAAATTGCCGATCACGTTCCCGATGCAGGACGCGGATCTTCCGCAACCGACGATCTCGGCCACCGATACCACCGTTACCTACAGCGAAGGGCTCTTCATGGGTTATCGCTGGTATGACGGCAAGCAGATCGCGCCGCTGTTCCCGTTCGGTTACGGGCTGTCCTACACGAGCTACAGCTACTCGGGCCTCAACGCGCAAGTGGATGCGAGCGGCAACGTGAAGGTGACCTTCACCATCAAGAATACGGGCTCGCGCGCGGGCGCGGAAATCGCCGAAGTTTATGCCGCGTTGCCGAGCGGTCTGGGCGAACCGCCGAAGCGTCTGGTCGGCTGGCAAAAGGTCGCCCTGCAGGCGGGGGAGTCGCAGCAGGTCAGCGTATCGATTGCGCCGAAGCTGCTGTCGACGTGGGACGCGACCAACCACGTGTGGAAGCTCAACGGCGGCGTCTATCAGATGATCGCGGGGGCTTCTTCGCGCGATCCGAATGCGTTGACGGCGTCGGTGACGATCGCGGGGCATTGAGCCCTGAGGTTTTGAACTGGAAAGCCTGGTAGCGGGGTACGGGGTCGAGCGCCGTATCCCGCCGGCACGCGTTCGGCATGTCAGTGGCCGGGCAGACGATAAGCGAACTCGTACGAATGCGCGCCGTCGACGATGTCGATCCTGAACTCGCCTTCAATGCCGCTCAGCTCGCCCGTGCCTGAATCCGGCACGACCGTCACCGCCAGCGCCGCTGCGCCGCGATTCATCACGCCGATATGCTGCAGCACGAGCGTGCCCTGCTTGCCCGCCAGCGTGCCAGTGACCTGTTCGAGCGCGACATAGCCGGCCGAGCCTTTGACGTTCGTCATCGCGCTCAGCATTTGCCCTTGGGTGGTCGCGGCGAGATCGCCGGAGATCTGCTTGTCGATCGACATGCGGCCGAGCTTCGATTCGGCCTCCGCGTTTTCGAACGGCATCGGTTGAAGGGAGACGATGAAGGTGCCTTTTGCGACGTGGTGAGTCATCGGGATTTCCTCCGGGCTTGAACGGGCGACGGCGAAGCGGCGAAACGAAACGTGACCCTTCCGAACCGTAGCACACGTCGCTGTCAGGGCGCTGCACGCGCAGTGCCGTCGCTCGTGCCGAACGCGTCCGCGAACTCGCGCTTCAACCACGCGAGCGCCGGGTCCTGGTCGTGCGCCACGGCCCACATCAGCGAAACCTCGTAGCCCGGCACCTCGAATGGCAGCGGACTCAGCGCGAGACCGAGCGTATCGCGCCAGATGCGGCCGATGAACTCCGGCACCGTCGCGATCGCCGCCGTGCGTTGCACGATGAACGGACTGGTCGCGAAGTTCGAGCTCGAAAACACGACGTCGCGCTTCAGTCCCTGCATCTCGAGTCGTTCATCGATGAAGCCGCGCAGCTCGGCGCTGAACGAAGTCAGCACGTGGCGATGGCGCAGAAACTCGTCCATCGACAGATGCTTGCGGCGCGTCCTGACGAGCCGGGGGTTGTAGACGCTCACGAAGCGCCATGAAAAGAGCGGCGTGAGTCGCTGCCACGGCACGCATTCGCGGAATACACCGACCGCGAGTTCGATCGCGCCATCGTCGAGCATCGCAACGGCGCGCGTCGAATCTGTGGAGCGCGCGATCAGCTTCACGCCGGGTGCGGTGTCGGCGAGGCGCGCAATGATCTCGGGCATCAGCAGCAGTTCGAGCGAATCGCTGAGGCCGATGCGGAACACGCGCTGCGCGCGGGCCGGATCGAAGACGGACGGCTGCGTGAGCGCCTGATGCAGCGATTGCAGGAACGGCTCGATCTGCCGCGCGAGTTCGAGCGCGCGCGGCGTCGGCGTCATGCCTTGCGGCGTGCGCACGAACAACTCGTCGCCGAAGGTCTCGCGCAAGCGCTTCAGCGCGCCGCTGACGGCCGGTTGCCCAAGAAACAGCCGCTGCGCGGCCCGCGTGACGCTGCGCTCTTCCAGCAGCGCGCGGAAGGTCAGCAGCAGGTTCAGGTCGAAGCGCCGAAAATCATTTTCAATGATGTTCGCCATGACATTAAACGATTTGAGTGATGGGCTCGCACCGCGCATTCTACTGCCACGGGGTCTTCCGTTCACACTCAGGAGCAATGACATGGACTGGCAAAATCAGAAGGTCGTGGTGCTAGGTGGCTCGTCGGGCATTGGGCTCGCGCTGGTGAAGCGGCTCGTGACGACTGGCGCGAGCGTCGTCGCGGTGGGGCGCGACCGCGCCAAACTGGACGATGCGCTGATTGGCATCGGCGGACAGGTGACGAGCGAGGCGCTCGATTGCGCCGATCGCGCGGCGCTCGGACACTTTTTCGGCGGCCTCGGCCGGGTCGATCACCTGGTGATGACGCTATCGGGCGGCGAAGGCGCGGGGCCGTTTGCCGAACTGGATCTGGCCGCGCTGCGGCGTGGCTTCGAGGCCAAGTTCTGGCCGCAGCTCGAAGCCGCGCAGACCGCGCTACCCACGCTGCGTCGCGACGGCAGCCTGACGTTTCTGACCGCGATTTCGGCGCGCATCGCGAATCCGGGCACGGCGGGTCTGGGTGCGATCAACGGCGCGCTCGAAAGCATGATCGGCACGCTGGCGCGCGAGCTTGCGCCGCTGCGCGTGAACGCGGTGTCGCCGGGTGTGATCGATACGCCGTGGTGGGACAGATTTCCCGCGAGCGTGAAGAGTGAGCTGTTTCGGCAGCAGAGCGAAACGTTACCGGTGCGGCGCGTCGGGCAGGCCGACGATGTCGCGCACGCGCTGCAGTTTCTGCTGGAGAACACGTTTATGACGGGGGCGGTGATCGAGTGTGATGGCGGCTTGCGGCTACTGTGAAGCACGGGCGCGGGAACGCGTGGTCAGGCGTTCTTCGCCCGCTGAACGCGAACCGGCAGAAACATCGCCGCCGCGAAGCACAACAAATGCAGCCCGGCCAGCAGCACGAACGTCGGCAGAAAGCGGCCGGGCTGTGCACCCGAAACACCGTGCAACGTCGACGCCATCACCATCGAAAGCAGCGTCGTCGCGAACGGACCGCCCACTCTCTGCGCGATGTTCAACGCAGTATTCGCAACCGCGAGCCTTTCTCTCCCGATCGACGAATACGCGGCCGAGATCGACGGCACGCTGATCGTCCCCTGACCGACGCCCGCAAAGAACAGACCGACCGCGGCCCATCCGGCGGAGAACGAATCAACGCTCAGCCACAGAAACACGAGCGTGCTCAGAAACGCCAGCAGTGCGCCGCCCGCCGCGAGCGCGCGGCAGCCGAGCCGCTCGGTCAACCATCCGAGCAGCGGAAACGAGCACATCATGCCGACGCCGGTTGCCGCGAGCAGGCCGCCCGCGTGCGCGGCCGACAAACCGCAGCCCGCGATCAGAAAAAGCGGCACGGCGAGCTGCCGTCCATACATGATCCCGTTCGCGAAGAACTGGGCGAGTGCGGCGACCGAGAACGTACGTGTCGCAAACATGCGCACGTCGATCAGCGCGGTATGGCCTTTGCGCGCCGCGTACAGCACGAAGCCGGCGAGAAACGCGACGCCCGCGAGCAGACACGCCAAGCCCACCGCTCGCGACGCGTCCTGAAGTCCATAGACAAGCGCGACGAGCCCAGGGGAGATCAACGCAAAGCCGGTGAAATCGAACGGTCGCTTCTGCGACTCGGCGGCATCGCGCGGCAGCAGCAACACCGCCGTCGCGACGCCGAAAGCGCCCACCGGAACATTGATGAAGAACAGCCAGGGCCAGCTCGCGTGCGCGAGCACGAGGCCGGCCAGCACCGGGCCGAGAATCGGACCGAGCAGAATGGGTAGCGCGGTGTAGCCCATCACCCGCTCGAGGTTCTTGCCGGCCACGCGTCCGATCATCATTTGTGCCATCGGCGCGAGCACACCGGCAACGAGGCCCTGGAAGATGCGCGCGCCGATCAGCTCGCCGATCGTCTGCGCCGCGCCGCACAGCATCGACGCTATCGTGAACGTCGAAAAGCAGAACAGGTACAGCCGCTTCGCGCCGATGCGGTCGACCAGCCAGCCGTTGAGCGGCAACATCAACGCCATCGCGAGCAGGTAGCCGCTGACGATCCACTGCGCGGTAGCGATCGACGCATCGAGCGTATGGCCGATCGCCGACAGCGACACGTTGACCAGCGTCGAGTCCATCTGCGACATGAACGAGCCGATCGACACGACCGCCGCGACTTTCCACACGGTCGGATCGATCCGCGTGGAAGCGGATGCGGAGGCGTGCTCGCGCATGCCGTTCATCGGTCCGCGCGTGTACAGATGAAGGTCTGGCGTTCGGTCGAGCTCATGTGCCGGCTCACGCTGCCTTGCCGCTCGCGCTCGCCGCGGCCGCAGGCTGTACCTGCTCGAGATGGCGCAGCAGCTTCGTCACCATCACGACGACGACGAACGCGAGGACCACGAAGAACAGCGCGAGCGGTGTGAGCACCTGTACCGACACGAAGCCGGCCAACCCCATCATCGCCGATGAAACCAGCAGCAGCGCGCAGCCGAGAATCGCGCTCGTCAGACCCGCGATGTGCGGGAACAGCGAGTTGCCCTTCGCCATCAGCGTCGGATACATTGCGCCGGCGCAGAAGCCCATCACGAGCACAGGCGTCGCGAGCGTCCACACGCGCAGACCGACCGTCAGCGCGAGCAGCAGCATCGCAAGCGACGCGGCCGCCATCAGCCGTGCGCCGATGCGCAGCCGCTGCTCGGCGCTCGGCAGACCCGGACCGTGCAGGCGATTCGACAGACCGCCAAGAAAGTACATCATGCCGATGCCGAGCGCGAGGTAGCCGAAGAAGGTCGGCGGCTTGTGCAGCGTGGTCTGCACCATGAACGGCCCGACGATGTTGAACACCAGCAGGATGCTGTAGCACAGGCCCTGCGCGAGGAAGCAGCTCTGGAACACGGGGCTCGCGAGCACTTTGCGCGCGTTCGCGGTCAGCGTGCGCGGTTCGAGATGGACGGGCTTCGGCAAGGTCTCGCGATAACGCCACAGCAGCGCCCACATCACCAGCGAATAGATCAGCAGAAACACGAGGCACGCGCGCCAGCCGAACGCGGTCTGCAGATGCGCGCCGATCACCGGCGCGACGATCGGCGCGAGCCCCCACGCGATCGACATGTACGTGAACGCATGCAGCAAGGCCTGACCCGCGAACGAATCGGTGATGATCGCCTTCGCCAGCAGGTTCGTGCTCGCGATGCCGAAGCCCTGCAGTGCGCGGGCGAGGATGAACGTCTCGAGATTGGGCGCCGCGAGCGACAGCAGGCAGCCGACCGTGTAGACCGTCAGACCGAACGCGAGCACGCGCTTGCGGCCATACGCGTCGGCGATCGGACCGAAGATCAGCTGACCGAACGCGTAGGCGGCCATGTAGCCGGTGACGCTGGTCTGGATCGCTTGCGGCGAGGTGCCGAAGTAGCGCGCCATCGCGGGCAGCGCGGGCACGTAGATATCGATGGCGAGCTGTCCGGCGGACGCGAACAGGCAGATCAGGAATAGCAGGAAGCGCGGCGAGTTCGGGGCGGAGTCGGCGGAAGCGGGGTGGTCGGCGGTGGCGTGGCTCATGGGTGCATCGAAAGGGAACACTGGCGGCGCGGGCATCGGTGCGTTCGGATATCGAACGGAAAAGGCGCGAATGCCCCCGGCATTATCGCCGGGTATTGTGCCCGTGGTATGGCAGGAAATGGGATAGTCCCTGGCGGGGGTGTGGGATGGCGCGGCCGACGAGCGCGCTATCCCGCCGCAACGAGGCTCAGTTCGCGCAGTCCTCGATCGACCGCAGCAACGCGCCCTGGTCTGCCGGGTCCTGGAAGAACGCGACGAAACTCGCATGCTCGTCGTTTGCGATGCGGCCGGAGCAGTCCTTGCCTTTGAGCGGGGGGCGAGACGCCGTCCAGATCATCGCCGTCACGGCGAGAGCCAGCACGACGCCTGTAAAGACGAGCCCGAGCAGTAACGACCTGGCGTCGTCCGATATTGCGTCTAGCCGATGCGAAGCCTCCCGCGGCTCGCAATGCATATCGCGGATCTCGAGAGCCGCGTCGGCGCGCCGCTGTTGTCGCGCAAACGCGGTCAGGTGCGGGCCTCGGCGATCGGCGAGACGCTGGTGGCCTATGCGCGTCAGATGCTGGCCAATGCCGAGCAGGCACTGGAGGAGGTGCGGCGACAGGTGGAAGGGCTCGGCGGACGGGTTCGGCTCGGCGCTTCCACCGCGGCCATCGCGAATCTGCTGCCGCAGGCGTTGGAACGACTGGCCGTCGGGCATCCCGGCATCGATGTGCAAATTGCCGTGCTGACTTCGCAGGAAACGCTGACGCAACTCGCCCAGGACTCGCTCGACGTGGGCATCGTGGCGCTGCCGCAAGCGCCGCTACGAGGGCTATCGATCGAAACATGGCGCCGCGATCCGGTGGTCGCGTTCATGCCGGCCGGGTGGAGGTGTCCAGCTCGCATCACGCCGCAATGGATCGCCGCGAAGCCGCTGATTCTGAACGAAGCGACCACGCGGCTTTCGCGTTTGACGACGGAATGGTTCAGCGCGGCGGGGCAGCACCCCACGCCGCGCATCCAGCTCAACTACTCGGATGCGATCAAGAGTCTCGTCGCAACGGGATACGGCGCCGCGCTGCTGCCGCAGGAACCGAGCCGCTCGTCGGCCGACGCGCGCATCGTCACACGTGCGCTGCGCCCTGCGTTATGGCGACAGCTGGACCTGGCCTTTCGCGCGGGTACCGTGGAGCGTCCGACTCAGTATGTGCTCGACGTATTGCGGAGTTTGCGGTTGAGCTAGCGGGCTGTGTTACGTCGCCGACGCTTTCCGCCTCTCCTGCTCCTTGCGATAAAGCACGAACTCTTCCGCCAACGCTTTTGCAACGGAAGCCCTACGCGTGATTCGAGGCGGTGTCGCGGCGTACTCAATACTCAGGTCTCGATCAGATGCAGAAACTGCCTTACCCGTGGACTGCTGCCTTCACCAAAGAAGGCTTGCGGTGTCGTGTCTTCGGCAACCACGCCGCCGTCCATAAAAACAACCCGATCCGCTGCATCTCGCGCAAACCGCACTTCGTGCGTGACGATCAGCATCGTCATGCCCGCTTTGGCAACGTCGCGCATGACGGTCAGGACATCCTCCCGCAGCGCTGGATCGAGAGCAGACGTGGGCTCGTCGAAGAAGATGACCTCCGGATCCATCGCGAGCGCCCGCGCGATCGCTACGCGCTGCTTCTGACCGCCGGACAGCCGTGCCGGATATTCGTTGGCTTTTGCGGCCAGGCCAACCTGTGTCAGCAGGTGAATTGCGCGCTCCGACGCTTGCGCACGAGGGACACCCTTGACGCTGACCGGACCTTCCATCACGTTTTCCAGTGCTGTCCTGTGCGGAAAGAGGTTAAACGACTGGAACACCATCGCGGTGCGCTGGCGGATCGCGCGGATCTTCTTCTGATTCTGGCGTGACGGTTTTGACAAACCGTTGCATTCGACATCAATGCCGCATACTGTCACGCTGCCGGCATCCGGTACCTCGAGGAAGTTCAGCGAGCGCAGCAGCGTGGTCTTGCCCGACCCGGAGGGACCCATTACAACGACAACCTCGCCTTTCGATACGCTGAAATCGACGCCGCGCAAGACCTGGTTGTCACCAAATGCCTTCGAAAGTCCACGGACCTCAATCGTCCTGATATCAGTATTCATACAAAACGCCTCGAAATGCGATTCTCGAGGACGGTCTGGACTATCGTGAGAATCTGGTTGATGCCCCAGTAGATCAGGCCGACCATCAGGAACATTTCCATGTAGCGGAAGGTGGAGGCGCCGACCTGGTCGGCGACGCGGGTCAGTTCTACCACCGTAATTGTCGAAGCGAGGGATGTATCTTTGATGAGTGCAATCATGCGGCTGCCGACAGGCGGAATGGCGATGCGTAGTCCTTGGGGAAGAATAACCCGCGACATGGCTTTCCAGTAACCCATGCCCAGCGACATCGCAGCTTCCCACTGGCCCTTGTCCACCGCGTTGATGCCGGAACGGAAGTTCTCGCTCAGATACGCGGCCGAAAACAGCGTGAGCGCGAGGAGCGCGGCGGGAACCGGGTCAAGTGTCAGACCGTACCGGGGCAAACCGAAATAGATCAGCAGTATCTGCACGAGCAGCGGCGTGCCACGGAAGATGGATACATATGCGAATGCGAACGCGCGTAGTGCACCTATGCTGGAGATACGAGCCAGGGCGACCAGCAACCCTAGCGTCGAACCGAGCACAAACGACAACAAACCGAGAAAGAGTGTCATCAGCACCGCACTCTTTAACAGCGGAAGCGAGCGCATGAAAAGCTCGATCATGACTACTCCTTGTGCGCCTTCGCTTTGGTGATCGTGCCGGCCATATCGTAATCTTGCCCAACCCACTTCCTGGCAATGGCCTCGATCGTCCCGTCAGCCATCATGTCTGCAATCGCCTTATCGACCGCTGCGAGCAGGGCCGGTTGGCCTTTCTGCAAAGCCGGCGCTGATAGCTGGTAGATCAAGGGTTCGCCCACTTCCTTGACCGGTAAATGGTTGACGTTGGCGTACTTCATGCCGCCGAAGTGCGAGATGATGACTGCGTCGATACGTCCATTGCCCAGATCGCTGAAGACGAGTCCCCCGTTATCGTACGAACGGATGTCGGAGTCATGCAGGTGTGCTCGTGCCCATGTTTCATTGCTCGAGCCAGTGACCACTCCCACTCGCTTGCCTTTAAGGGTTTCCTTGCCCTTGATGTCTGTGTTGCCGGCGGGTACGAAAATGCGGAAATCCTCCACGCCGTATGGAACGCCGAAATCAACCTGTTGTTCCCGTTCAGGTGTAGGTGTGAGATCGTTCATCACAAGGTCGTACTTGCCCGTCTTCAACCCTTCCACGAAGTTCTTGAACGAATCGGCGACGAATACTACGTTCGGCACGCCAATGCGCTTGCCGACTTCCTTTGCAATTGCAACGTCATAGCCGACAGGTTGATTGTTTTCGTCAAGCATGCTCCATGGGGGACTACTCTGGGTGTTGGCCACGCGCAATGTGCCATTCGCCTTCACCTGCGCGAGAAGATCCGCTGCCTGCACAGTAGCGGGTGAACTGAATGCCGCGGAAAGCGTCACGAAACTCGCTACCGTGGCAAAGCGTCTCCATCCCTTGATTGATTTCATCTCGTACTCACTCATCCAGGTGAATTGAATTAAAAATCTACGCAGCGGTTGCCCGGGCGCGTCCGAATGCGTCAAGACCGGCATTCAGATCCGCAAGCAGCATCGCCGGGTCCTCCAACCCGATCGAAAGGCGCACGATAGGCTGGTCGGTAAGCGGGAACGCACGCTCGGCCTGCAACGGGGCCGGGTAGTAGGCAGCGAGGCTATGCACGCCTCCCCAGCTCGCCCCGATGGGGAAATACTGGAGCGTATCGAAGAATGCGTTGAACGCGTCCTCCGCCGCGGGCTGGAGGATCAGGGAGAAGAGACACCCGCTGCTCGCAAAATCCCGCTTCCAGATGGCATGACCGGCATCGGACGGCAGTGCCGGGAACAGCACCTTGCTCACTTCCGGGTGACGTTCGAGTTCCCTCGCAATCTGCAGCGTTGAGGCGCTCTGGGCAGCGAAGCGAACCTTCAGGGTTTGCAGGCCGCGCATGACGAGGAAGCAGTCATCAGGGCTGGTCTGCTGGCCGAGAACGCTCTGCGTCTCGCGCAAGGTCGCGTAGTAATCCGCGTCGTTCATGCTGATGCAGCCCGCCAGTAGATCCGAATGACCACCAAAAAATTTCGTCGCGGCTTCGACGCTGAAATCCACACCATGTTCGAGCGGTTTGAAAGCGAGCGGGCTTGCCCAGGTGTTGTCCATCATCGTCAATACGCCGTGACGTTTCGCGACTTCGACGATCGCCGGAATGTCGGGCATCTCCATCGTCACCGTCCCCGGCGACTCCATGCAGATCATGCGGGTGTTGGGCTTGATGTACTTTTGAATCGCAGCCCCGATTGCCGGCGGATACAGTTCGACCTCGACGTCGAAGTGCGCCAGCCACTTATGCGCGAATGTCTTGAGCGCGCCGTAGCAGGCAGCGGACACCAGCAGGTGATCGCCGCCGCGCACGAAGCCCATCACGGTCGTCATCAGCGCGGATTGACCGGAAGGCGTCACCACGCAATGCGCGCCACCTTCGAGCTCGGCGATGCGGTGCTCCAGTTCACGAGCCGTTGGCGTTCCGGTGATGCCATAGCTGTAACCGTCCGGTTGCCGCTCCTTGCGGCGCGAAAACTCGGCCAGAGAATCGAATACAACCGTCGATGCCCGCATGACGGATGGGGACAGGCTGCGGAACGGCTGCGGCGCTTTCTGGGGATTGCTTGTCATCTTGCTCCCGGCGATGCCTCGTGGTGGATTGATGATCGAAGTTTACTTTCACCCGGGGTTGCATCAACATCGGAAATAATTAGCTCAATAAGTCTAGGTTATGCGGATCAGGGATATTGAAGTGTTCAGGGCGGTCATGAACGCAGGAAGCACGAGCAAGGCGGCGGCCCTGCTCGGCATTTCGCAACCGGCTGTCAGTCAGGCCATCAGGCGTCTGGAAACCATGGCGGACTTCAGCCTGTTCGAGCGGATACGCAGCCGGCTCGTTCCCACCCAGGAAGCCGTCGCCCTGATGCGTGAGGTTGACCAGTACTTTCGCGGATTTGAGGTCATCGAGCATCGAATCCGTAGTTTGCGGTCCTACGGATTGGGCCGGATGGCGATCGCCTCTCTGCCGGCACTGGGCACAGGCTTTCTGCCACGTGTCATTGCGGCGTTCGATGCCCCGTCCAGAAACGTGCAAATTTCGCTACAGGTGATGAGTTCGCGCGAAGTGCATGAGAAGGTCTCGGCTGGACAGGTGGATTTCGGCCTGATGTCCGACGAGATGTCGATGGCCGGCCTCGAACACTCGGTGTTCGCGCGTATGCGGGCTGTCGCAGTGATGAACTCGCATCATCCTTTGGCAACGCGTTCTGTCATCGCTGTTGCGGACCTGCCTGAATTTCCTTTCATCGCGCTGAATCCCGAAGACAGCACCAGGCTACGCCTGGAAACGCAACTCACGGCACGCGAAATCCGTCTCAAACCGGTCGTCGAGACGCCGTATTCGCACACGATCTGCGAACTGGCGCTCGCGGGAGTCGGTATAGGAATCGCTCATCCGCTCGTGACGTTGGACTTCGCAGAGCGGGGACTCGTCGTGAAGCCGATCGACATCGAGGTAATGTTCACAGGAGTGCTGGTGTTTCGCCCTGGTACCCCACTCACGGAAACCGCGAGGCAGTTCATGCGGCACATGAGAATGCAGCTCGAACGTGACCAGAAGGCGCTCAAAAGGGCGCTGGCGAATTGATCGGATAGAAATCGGACACGCTTGATCGCTACATCGCGCCTGGCCTCGTCACGTTCGACACCGCGTTCGAGCGACGGCTCGAACGCGCGCAAGCGCGAGGTGAACTCGATGCTGCCGGGCGTCCCGCGCTGATCTGCGGGACGCCAGCCAGAACATGGGCCAAAACACCAGCTAAAAGGCAGCCACGCGAGTGCGATTTGCGCGCGTGTCGTGCCTCCAAAGCCCGAAACAAACTGAAACACGCAGGTTGAGCGCTTTGCGGAATAAAACGACACACTTGGGCGTTTTGCCTGATACCGGTAGCGTCGATTTTCAAACAGCTTTCGCGGCATTCATCGCCCTCGCGAACGGAGCCCCCATGAACACCCAAGCGAATTCCCTGACCGATTCGACCGATGCCTCTCGCCCGCCGCGCTATACGCACACCGCGATGACGCTGCACTGGCTGATCGCGTTGCTGATGTGCGTCAATGTCGTGCTCGCTCTGTCCGCTGATTCGCTGCCCGACGACTGGGTGCGTCCGGTGATCGACACACACAAATCGATCGGCATCACGGTGCTCGGGCTCGCGCTGCTGCGCATCCTGTGGCGCGTGTCGCACAAGCCGCCGCCGTTGCCGCGCGAGTTTCCGTCGTGGGAAAAGATTGCCGCGCACCTCGCGCACTTCGCGCTGTATTTGCTGATGATTGCGTTGCCGCTGTCCGGCTGGCTGCACGATTCCGCGTGGAAAGACGCGGCCACGCATCCGATGCAGTGGTTCGGCCTGTTCCAATGGCCGCGCTTTGGCTATGTGATGGATCTCGACCCGACACTGAAAGAGACGTTGCACGATCGCTTCGGCGCGCTGCATGCGTGGCTCGGTTATGCGCTCTATGCGTTGCTGGCGATGCATATCGGCGGCGCGCTCAAGCATGAGTGGCTCGATCGCAAATCGGTATTGAAGCGCATGACGCCGTGAAGTCGCGGCGTGTTTTTGATGGCGCGCGAACACAGCTTCGCCAACTAACCGCAACCCAGCTGAACCTGAAACCCTCACCTTGAAGAAGACCCTAGAACAGGCATTCGCCGTCGCGTCGCCGCGCATTCTGCCGCCTCGCGCGACGCTATCGAGCACGCTGATCCATTCCAGCGTCGTCGTGCTGTGGGCACTGCTGTTCGCGCGAGCATTCTTTCTGCGTGGCGCGCTCGCGTGGTCGACCGGTATTGCGTATGTCGTGTATGACACGTTGCTGCTCGCGTTCGTCACGTGGAAGTCGTTGCCGCTCACGCGCCGCGCGGCGCCGCTCGAAGCCGACCACGAACGGCGCGAGTTGCCGGGCATGGGTGTCATCGTCGCGTCGCGTAACGAGGCGGCCGTGTTGCCGGTCACGCTCGCCGCGCTGCTGCGGCAAACGCACGGCCCCGCGCAGATCGTGATCGCCGACGACGGCTCCACCGACGCCACCGCCGAGCTGCTCACGCAACGCTTCGGCCTCACGCCCGCCGCCGATGGCGTGCTGAGCGCGCCGAGCTCGCTGCATCCGAACCTGTTCTGGCTGCGCGTGCCGCACGGCGGCAAGGCCCGCGCGCTGAACGCCGCGATCACCGTGATGACGACCGACACCGTGATGACCGTCGACGCCGACACGCTGCTCGACGACGACGCCACCTACGCGATGCGCGCCGCGTTCGCGAGCGCGCCGTCGCTCGTCGCGGCAGCGGGCATTCTCGTGCCGGTCTGCGGCAAGTCGCTGTCGGGCCGCGTGTTCCAGTGGTTCCAGACCTACGAGTACATGCGCAACTTCATCGCGCGTTTCGCGTGGATGCGCGCGGACAGCCTGCTGCTGATCTCGGGCGCATTCGCGTCGTTCCGGCGCGATGCGCTCGTCGCGGTCGGCGGCTTCGATCCGCAGTGTCTGGTCGAGGATTACGAACTGATTCACCGGCTGCGCCGCTATTCGGTGGATCACGAGCTTGGCTGGGACGTGCGCGTGGTCGGCGAAGCGCATGCGCGCACCGATGCGCCCGACACCCTCGCGAGCTTTCTGCGCCAGCGCCGCCGCTGGTTCGCGGGCTTCCTGCAGACCCAGTACTGGAACCGCGACATGACCGGCAATCCGCGCTACGGCACGCTCGGCATGCTGATGCTGCCGGTCAAGGCGGTCGACACGATGCAGCCGATCTACGGCCTCACGGCATTCGCATTGCTACTCGGTTTTCTGTTCGGCGGACACGGGGCGATCGTCGTGTCGATCTTCAGCGTGATCGGCCTGAAAACGGCGATCGATCTGGCGTTTTACCTGTGGAGCATTCATCTCTACCGGCGCTGGACCGGCGAGCGCAGTGGCAACAGTCTCGGCATGGCGATGCTCGCGGCCGTTGCGGAGCCGTTCACGTTCCAGCTCGCGCGTCATCTGGGCGCCGCGCTCGGCTGGCTGCATTTTCTGCGCGGCGGCCGCGCGTGGGGCGTGCAACGGCGTTCCGGGCTCGTCGCGGTCGACGAGGATTGAGCAGCTCGACGAGCAGGTCAATGTTTCTGTAGGGGGGGTGGTAAAGGTAGCTCGTTCACCCTGATGCGCGCTGCTGCGCAATGTGTGCTGCGACGCATCGCGCATGCCGGCGAAAGTGCCATGCGGCGGCTGCATCAAGTAGACTGATGAAGATGCCGCGCTGCCATGCAGCGGGGCAACCTTCCATCCGCTGGTGCAAGGAGGCTTGACCTATGCATGCAGTTCCCCCGCTCGAACAGGAACAGGAATCCGCAGGCGCAACGCTCGCTGCCGCGCCTGCTCAAGCCACTCACGAGGCGCCGGTGCGCGATCTGCGCCGCGTCGCCATTCATCCGGATTACTGGTACCCACTTGCGTGGTCGCATGAAGTGAAGCGCGGCAAGACGCTCGGCGTGACTTTCGCCGGCGATCCGATCGTGCTCGCGCGCACCGGGAGCGGCAAAGTGTTCGCGCTGGAAGATCGCTGCGCGCATCGGCAGGTGCCGCTGCATCAGGGCGTGGTCGACGGCGAATCGATTCGCTGCGGCTATCACGGCTGGACCTACGACTGCTCGGGCAAGTGCATCGACGTGCCGTACCTGGGCCGCGAGCGTCTACCGAACGGTGTGCGCTCGTATCCGTGTCAGGAAGTGGAGGGGCTGATCTTCGTGTTTCCCGGCGACGCCGCGCTCGCGCAGGAGCGGCCGTTGCCGGGCTTTCGCTCGGTGTCCGACCCGAAGTACAAGACGCGCCGTTTCGGCCGTCCGGTCAAGTGTCATTATTCGTTCATGCACGAGAACCTGATGGACATGAATCATCAGTTCCTGCATCGCCGCCAGATGGGGCGCATGCGCGCGCGTTCGCTCGGGCGGCGGCGCGGTGAGGGCTGGGTCGAGGTCGACTACACGTTTGCGCGCATGGAGGGGCAGCAGCCGCTAGGCGAGGCGATGGTGTTCGGCGAGAGGCGCAAGACCGGTGGCTCCGGCGACAAAGACGTCATGACGATCCGCACCGAATACCCGTTCCAGACGCTGCAAATCCGCAACGACGAGCAGACGCTGGTGATGGACCTGTGGATCGTCTATGTGCCGCTCGACCGCGAGCAGCGCACCAACCGAACGTTCGGGCTGCTGTCGATCCGCAAGCCCGGCATTCCGGGTGTGATGAATCTCGCATGGCCGCTGCTGGTGTGGTTCACCGAACGCATTTTCAAGGAGGATCGCGAGATCGTCGAGGCGGAGCAGCGCGCCCACGATTCGCAGGGAGCGGACTGGAATCACGAGGTGTTCCCGGTCATCAACGACTTGCGCGCGCTGCTGCGCGAGTGCGGCGCGCCGGACCAGGTGGTCGGCGCGGGCACCGGCGATACGGCGGTGATCCGTTTCTGGGATTCGCGTCACGGCGATCCGCTCGCCAAGACCTGAGCGCGGCGCGGGTCTGTTCACCGGCGCCGCGCGCCCCGTCCCGCCACGGCTTTCCCCCTCGCCGGGAATTAATCCATCTTCCCACGGTAGACAATGCGCGGCGCGCGAGCGGCGATAATATCGCCCGGTACTTTTATTGCGCGCGAGTTTGCGCCAATCGACATTCGTCGCGTCCGCACCCGTGTACCATTGCGCTTTTTCCGAACTTCAAGACTCGCTCGTGACCACGCAACAAACCCCCACCAACTCGCGTAAATCCCTCACTCTTCTGCAGTTGCTTGGCCTGATCGGCGCCGCTGGCCTGATCGCCTCGATCGCGCTGAATCTGCTGGTCCACGCGCACTGAAGCAGCGCCCGCGTCGCGCGGGCAGCCTTGTGCCGGCGCGCGTCGCCGGCTTTCTCGAGATTTTTGATTGCCATGTACAAGAAGGGCGTAGCCGTAGAAATCCAGTTTTCCCCCGAGCGGCTCAACGACGGCGCCGGCGATCCGTACTGGATCGATCTGACCCACGACGAAGCGCAGCGCCTGCTCGACAGCCTGAAGGCGCGGCTCGCGGGAACCGGTAGCGGCACGGTCGCGCCGCTCGTCGTGAGCCTCGATGCGACGGCGCGCACGTGCGCGGCGGATGCCGCTGCGACCGGTACGCCCGATGCGCGGTCGGCCGCGAACGTCGCCACAGCCGACGACTTCAAGCAATGGGTCTGCGTGATCTGCGGCTGGGTCTACGACGAAGCCGCCGGCGTGCCGGAAGAGGGCATCGCGCCGGGCACGCGCTGGGCCGATGTGCCGGCCGACTGGCGCTGCCCGCTGTGCGACGTGGGCAAGGAAGATTTTGCGCTGGTGGAGTTTTAAGCGGCGGGCCGAGGCTCGCCTGATAAACCCGCTCTACACCGTCCCTTCCGGATAATCCGCCCCCTCGCTCGTCGCTCGCCAGGTGTCGAAATCGCCGCGCAGAAAGTCGAGCTTCCTGTACGCGAGATCGAGCGCGGTCTTGCCGAGCAGCAGCCGCAGCGGCGGCGCGTCCGACAACGCCGCATCGATGATCGCCTGCGCGGCTCGCACCGGGTCGCCGGCCTGCTTGCCGCTGCGCGCTTCGGTCTGTTTGCGGCGCTCGCCGGCGGTCGACGCATAGTCGTCGATCAAGGTTGCCGACTGCTTGATCGACGGACCCGCCCAGTTGGTGCGAAACGGCCCCGGCTCGACGATCAGCACGCCGATGCCGAGTGGTTTCACTTCCAGCGCGAGCGATTCCGACAGCCCTTCCACTGCGTACTTCGTCGCATGGTAGTAGCCGGTCGCCGCGAAACTCGCAATCCCGCCAATCGACGACACGTTGACGATCAAACCGCTGCGCTGCTCACGCATGATCGGCAGCACGGCCTTCGTGATGTCGACGAGGCCGAACACGTTGGTCTCGAACATCGCGCGGACTTCGCTATCCTCGCCTTCCTCGATCGCGGCCAGATAACCGTAGCCCGCGTTGTTGACGAGCGCGTCGATGCGGCCGAAATGGCGCTTCGCCTGTGCGACCACGGTTTCTATCTGCGCGCGATTGGTCACGTCGAGCGGCAGCACCAGCGCGCGCTCGCCGTGCCCCTCTGCGATGTCCTTCACTTTCGATGCATCGCGCGCGGTGACGACCGCGCGCCAGCCGCGTTCGAGCACGAGCTTCGCGAGCTCGCGGCCGAAGCCGGTGGAACAGCCTGTGATCAGCCAGACGGGATTGTCTCGATTCATCATTTGGAACACTCCTGTTGAGGGTCTATGACGTGAAGACTGGGAAACGGCGCTAAAAACGGCGCCCCGATGCGGCGCAGACGCGCGGCGCGTCGGTAATCGGTATGCGGGTGAGGTCAGCTCGAAGCGTGCCCGGTTCGCGCGGCGGACGGTTCGGGCGGTGGCCCCGCGCGAACGCGCGTGGCGCTGCGCGGATTCGCCCGGCGATGAAGCGGGGACGCTGCCGTGACTGCTATGAATGCGATGACCGCTTGGGGCTGGTGTGGCGCTTCAATTGTAGCCGCAGCGCGGCGGCTTCGCTTTGCAGCGCGCCGACGAACGCGTCCGCGAGCGGATGCGCGGGCCGGTGCTCGGGACGGATCACGCTGACGCGAAACGGCAGCGACGACGCGAGCGGCCGGATATGCAGATTGTGGCCCGCGAAATCGAGCGCGGTCAGCGGATTGACGATCGCAATGCCGAGCCCTTGCCGCACGAAGCTGCACACGGACACCGCAGTCGGCGTTTCGATCAGCAGGCGGCGCGCGATGTCGGCTCGCGCGAACGCTTCGTCGATTTGCAGCCGGTATGGATCGTTCGCGGACAGGCTGATGAACGCCTGATCGGCGAAATCTTTCAATGCGATCACGCGTTTCGCGAGCAGCGGGTGAGCGTCGGGCAGCACACACACTTCATCGACGGCGATGAGTGGCGTAAGCCGCGTGCCGGGCGGCGGCGCGTCGTGCTCGGTGAGGCCGAGGTCATAGCGCTGTGCGCTCAGCCATTCTTCGAGAAACGGCGACTCCTGCGTCGCGATCGATACGCTGACGCCCGGCTGCACATCGTGAAAGCGTTTGACGGCGCCCGGCAGGATCGAATGCGAAAACAACGGCAGCGCGATCACGGACAGCTGGCCACCCTTGAATTCGCGCAGCGCGGCCGCCGTCGACGCGACGCGTTCGAGCCCGACATACGCGCGCTTGATCTCGTCGAACAGCGTCAGCGCGGATTGCGTGGGACGCAGCCGGCCCTGCACTCGCTCGAACAACGCGAAGCCGATGCTCTGTTCCATGCGCGCGAGTTCGCGGCTCACGGTGGGCTGCGACGTGAACAGCATCTCGGCTGCCTTGGTCACGCTGCCGGCCGTCATCAGCGCGCGGAAGATTTCGATGTGCCGGTGCGTGAGCGCCATGGTGGGTCCGTGCTATATCAAAAGTGAATAGGCGAGCAATAGATTGGTATTTTACTGAATGATCGCCACGGATCATCATGTCGGCTATCGCTTTCGCAAAGCTTCGACATGCAACCGACCATGACGCCATTCGACTCCCGTCAACTCGCCGACCTCGCGCGCCAGCACGGCACGCCGCTATGGGTCTATGACGCCGACACGATCCGCCGGCGCATCGCGCAGTTGCGCAGTTTCGACACGATCCGCTACGCGCAGAAGGCCTGTTCGAACGTGCACATCCTGAAGCTGATGCGCGACGAAGGCGTGATGGTCGATGCGGTCTCTTTGGGTGAACTCGCGCGCAGTTTTGCCGCGGGTTATGCGGCTCAACCCGCATCGAACGGAGGGCCCGAAGGCGTCGTCTTCACCGCCGACGTGCTCGACCACGCGACGCTGGCCACCGTGCTCGACGAGCGAATCACGGTCAACGCCGGCTCGCCCGACATGCTCGAACGGCTCGGGAGACACGCGAGCGAAGGCCATCGCGTGTGGCTGCGGATCAATCCCGGCTTCGGTCACGGCCACAGCAGCAAGACCAACACAGGCGGCGAGCACAGCAAGCACGGCATCTGGCGCGATGACCTGCCACGCGCGCTCGAACTGGTGCGGCGCTATCGGCTGAAGCTCGTCGGGCTGCATATGCATATCGGCTCGGGTGTCGATTACGCGCATCTCGCGAAAGTGTGCGATGCGATGGTCGATGCGGTGTCGCAACTCGATCAGGATATCGAGGCGATTTCCGCGGGTGGTGGTTTGTCGGTGCCGTATCGCGATGGCGAGCTGAGTGTCGATACCGCGCATTATTTCCGGCTGTGGGACGACGCGCGGCGCCGCATCGAAGCACGCGTCGGGCATCGCGTGCGACTCGAAATCGAACCGGGGCGCTTTCTGGTCGCGCAGGCAGGTGTACTCGTCGCCGAAGTGCACGCGCTGAACCGGCGGCCGTCGCGGCAATTCGCGTTGCTCGATGCGGGCTTCAACGACCTGGTGCGGCCGTCGTACTACGGCAGTTATCACGAGATCAGCGTGCTTCGGCGCAACGGCACGCCGAGCGATGCGCCGGCCGGCTCGTTCAGCGTGGCGGGGCCACTGTGCGAAGCCGGCGACGTGTTCACGCAGGCGCAAGGCGGTGTCGTCACGAGCCGGTCGATGCCCGCGCCTCGAGTGGGCGACCTGCTCGTGTTCCATGACACAGGCGCGTACGGCGCGTCGATGTCATCGAACTACAACAGCCGGCCGCTCGCGCCCGAGGTGCTGATCGAGCGCGGCAACGCGCGGCTGATCCGGCGCAGGCAGCGCATCGAAGAATTGATAGCGCTCGAAGCAACGGCGGCTTGAGCGGCGCGTTGGAGTTCAACGCTCAACGCTCAACACTCAACGCTCAATGCGCCCGCACCGCGCGCGTGTACGACGCCATCATCGTCGCGAACTCCTGCGCGGCTGGGGTCAGCGGAATCGCGGCGCGTTGCAGCAGACAGACGTTCTGCTGCAACGCGCGCTCGCGCACGGGGATCGTCGTCAGCACGTCCGCGAACGGTCCGCGCTTCGCGATGACCGATGATTCGAGCGACAGGCAATCAGTCGCGGCTACCAGGTGCAGCGTCTCGTACAAGCCCTCGACGGTCGCGACGATCTTCGGCGGCGGCAAGCCGTAGCTGTCGAACAGATGGCTCAACCGGTTGACGTGCGGCTCCTCGGTCAGATTCGGCGAGCGCGTCGTCACCCACGTGCAATCGACGAGTTCGGCGAGCGACTTCGCGCGCGCCTTCGGATGACCGCGCCGGCACACGATCACCGGGTCGGACGGATAGAGCGGCGTGACCGACAGATCGGCGGTGTCGGTCTGCTTCGATACGAGCGCGACAGCGAAATCCAGCGTGCCTTCGCGGATCCACGAAATCATCATGCGCGACGTGCCCGTGCGCAGATGCACGGCGACGCGCTCGAAGCGCGCACGAAATTCCATCAACACGGGCGCGAACGCGTCGACGAGCGGCTCTGTCGTCATGCCGAACGTGACCTCGCCCACGTAGTCGCCGCGCAGTTGCCGCACGTCCTCCTCGGCACGCTCGCATTCACCGAGGATCGCGCCGGCCCGCTGCAGCAGCCGCTGGCCCAGCGCGGTCAGCGCAATGCCGCGATTGGTGCGCGTGAACAGCGTCGCGCCGAGCATCGATTCGAGGTGCTGCAACTGCTGCGTGATGCCGCTTTGCGCGATGCCGAGCGCGCGCGAGGCCGCGCGGATGCTGCCATGCTCGGCGACCGCCGTGAACGCGCGCAACTGGGAAATCGTCAATGCCATGGCGTCAGGGTTTGATGATCGGTAAAAGTGATCATGATAGTCCGAACGGGACTTCTTTGAGGCGCCACAGCGGCTTACGATCACGCTGTCCTGATCCGCTCATCGTCGCCTTCCATGAAAACTCCACTGATCACTCTCTGCGCCGCGCTGGCTTTCAGCAGCGGCGCGTTCGCCGCTGACGCCAACACGTTGCGCCTCGGCATCGATCCGACCTATCCGCCGATGGACTCGAAGGCGCCCGATGGCAGCCTGAAGGGCTTCGACGTCGATCTCGGCAACGAGATTTGCCGGCGCATCCACGCGCATTGTCAGTGGGTCGAACTCGAGTTTTCGGGCATGATTCCGGCGCTGCAGGCGCGCAAGATCGACGCGGTGCTGTCGTCGATGGCGATCACCGAGAAGCGCGAGCAGCAGATTCTGTTTTCGTCGAAGCTGTTCCAGTTCAAGTCGCGGCTGATCGCGCGGCAAGGCTCGTCGCTCGCGCCTACGGCGAGCGGACTTGCCGGCAAGCAGATCGGCGTGCAGTCGGGCACCCAGTTCGAGAGCTACGCACTGAAGAACTGGACGCCGCTCGGCGCGAACGTGGTCGCCTACAAGAGCCAGGACGAGGTGTTCGCCGATCTGCAGAACGGCCGGCTCGACGGCGCGTTGCTCGGCACCGTCGAGGCCGATTACGGCTTCCTGCGCACGCCCGCGGGCAAGGGCTTCGCGTTTGTCGGCGAGCCGCTTTCGATGGGAGATCGCGGCGTCGGAATAGGCTTGCGCAAGGACGAAACCGCGGTGCAGGCATCGATCAACGAGGCGATTGCGTCGATGCGCAAAGACGGCACCTATGCGCGGATCGCGAAGAAGTACTTCGACTTCGATCCGTACGGCAATTGATGCAGATTTCCAACATTATCTTCACGGCTTTCCATTCATGAACAGGCAATCGATTCCGCTTGTGTCGCCAGCCATCGGCACGCACCGCGAACTGGTGTCGTTTCATTTCGGCCCGGCCAATAGCGGGCAGAAGATCTACATCCAGGCGTCGCTGCATGCCGACGAAACGCCCGCGATGCTGACCACGGTGCTGCTGAAGCGGCGTCTGCGGGAGCTCGAGGAAGCCGGCGCGCTGAGCGCTCAAATCGTGCTCGTGCCGGTGTCGAATCCGGTCGGGCTCAGTCAATACGTGCTCGGGCAGTTCATCGGTCGCTTCGATCTCGGCAGTGGCAAGAACTTCAACCGGCATTTCGTGCAGTTCGCAAAGCTCGTCGCGAATGCGAAAGAGGCGCTCGGCGCCGACGCGAACGAGAACCGCCGCATCGTGCGCGAGCTGCTCGCGGCCGAACTCGCGCAACAGAAGCCGCTGACCGAATTCGAGTCGCTGCAACTGGCGCTCCTGAAGTTGTCGTGCGACGCGGACGTCGTGATCGATCTGCATTGCTCGCTCGAAGCGGCAATGCATGTGTACACGAGCGAATCCGCCTGGGCCGAGTTCGAGCCGCTGTCGCGCTATCTCGGTGCAGAGGCGTCGTTGCTCGCGACCGATTCGGGCGGCGGCGCGTTCGACGAAACCCACAGCCTGCTGTGGTGGACGTTGCAGCAGCAGATGCCGGCGAGCAAGCCGGTGCCGACCGGCGCGATCGCGGTGACGGTCGAATGCCGCGGCCAGCGCGACGTGTCGTATGAAGTCGCGCAGCAGGATGCCGACGCGCTCGTCGACTATCTGGTGTGGCGCGGCGCGATTCGGGGCGAGGCCAAGCCGTTGCCGCCGCTGCTGTCGCCGGCGACGCCGCTCGCGGGCAGCGAGCAGTTCTATGCGCCGGTGAGCGGGATTCTCGTGCACCGCGCGAAGATCGGCGACAAGATCCGCGTCGGCCAGCCGCTGTTCGATATCGTCGATCCGCTGACCGACGAGACGACCACGATCGCGAGCCAGACCGAAGGGGTGCTGTACATGCGGCGCGCGATCCGTTTCGCGACGGCCGGTGCGCCGCTCGGTCGCGTGACCGGCACGCGGCCGATCCGAACGGGCGTATTGCTGGGCGCCTGATCGCGTAACGGCTATGCCGGACTCGGCATCCAGGGGCCGCCTCGACGCCTCACGCGACGGTGCTAACGTGCGCCTCAGCCGCCTTGCTGCGAAGTCGCCGGCGCCGCCCGGCCGGCGATCCGGCGCCTCGCCTGTTGTGCGGATTTAATCTCTTTCAGCCACGAAAAAGCCCAAGCCCGCCTCGGGATAAAGGCCGATACTCGTCGTCATACTCAACGTGTGTCGGCGCGGCCGGCTTTTTGAAGGAGACGGACAAAGTGAGCAAGGCTATCCAATGGAGCGGGGTGTTTCCCGCCGTCAGCACCCAGTTCAAGCCGGATTTTTCGCTCGACATCGACGCGACGCACCGCGTGGTCAGCAATCTCGTCAAGGACGGGGTGTCGGGTCTGGTGGTCTGCGGCACGGTTGGCGAAAACACCTCGCTGAGCACGTCGGAAAAACTGCAGGTGATCGAGGCCGCGCGCGACGCGGCTGGCGGCAAGGTGCCGGTCGTCGCGGGTGTCGCCGAGTTCACGACCGAGTTCGCGCGGCAGACGGTGCGTGAAGCCGCGCGTGTCGGGGTCGACGGCGTGATGGTCATGCCGGCGCTCGTCTATTCCGCGAAGCCGCACGAAACCGCCGCGCATTTCCGCTCGGTCGCAACCAGCACCGATCTGCCGGTGATGATCTACAACAACCCGCCGATCTACAAGAACGACGTCACGCCGGACGTGCTGATCGCACTGCAGGACTGCGAGAACATCGTCTGCTTCAAGGATTCGTCGGGCGATACGCGCCGCTTCATCGATCTGCGCAACGCGGTGGGCGACCGCTTCGTGCTGTTCGCCGGCCTCGACGACGTCGTCGTCGAAAGCATCGCGGTCGGTGCGCAAGGGTGGGTGTCGGGCATGTCGAACGCGTTCCCGAAGGAGGGCGAGACGCTGTTTCGCCTCGCCACGCAGAAGCGTTTCGATGAAGCGCTGTCGCTGTACCGCTGGTTTATGCCGCTGTTGCACCTCGACGCGCGCCCCGACCTCGTGCAATGCATCAAGCTGTGCGAGGAACTGCTCGGCCGCGGCAGCGCTGTCACGCGTCCGCCGCGCCTCGCGCTGCAAGGCGACGCGCTCGCCGAAGTCAAAGACATCGTCGCCAAGGCGCTCGCCACGCGTCCGGCGCTGCCGGACGTCGGTCTCTAAGCACCGCGGTTCAATACGAGCCTTAAAAAACATCGGCACCCTGTCCGCCACGTAGGCGGGACAGGATGCCGAATCTTACTGCGAGTAAGCAGGGCTGGCGGTGGTTGCCTCAACTCGCGCTCAGCACCGGCGCAACCGCAGCCGGATCGCTGATACTCGGCCGGCCGTTCTCGACGTGACCGGCAAAGCGGCGCGAGAAGCTCGCGTCGTCACTGCTCGTCACCGTCAGGTCGTACCAGTGATGGCTCGACGCAAGCACCCAGTCTTCTTCGATACGCGCATTGGCCGGCACGACCACGGTACGCGGGCGCGCGCCGTACGCGTTGTCGATCACCGTCAGATGCGCGATGCCGCCGCCGCTGTTGGTGAACTTCAGGAACACGTTGCCATTCGCGACGTCGTATTGCGCGGTCACTTCAGGCCGCACCGGTTGGTTGCTGCCATGACCGTTGCCATGGCCATTCTGCGTGCTTTGCGTGCTCGCCTGGGTGTTGCCCGCGAACTTGCGCACGAAGCCGTTCGGGCCGAACACGTCGAATGCATACACGCCGTTCGTCGTGCTCAGGTCGAACGTGTCGCTGAGCGACTTGCCCGCTTCGACCGTGTAGCGCCACGGACCGTCGGTGCGATTCGTCGCGTACACGTAGAAGTGCGCGCCCTGGTCGCCGGTGTTGCCGATCGTGATTTCGAACGTGTCGTTGCCCGCGTTCGCCGCGCCGTTCACATGCAGTTCGTACGGCAACGCGCGCGCGAAACGGATGCCCGCTTCCTGCGCATCGACCGGAGTCGGCGTCGTCGGCACGGTCGGCTTCGGTTGCGTCTTGCACTGGTTGTCGGCCATGCTCATGTAGTTGCTGGTGTCCGGCAGCGACGGCATCTTCGCATCCGGCGTGCGGAAGTCGAACGCGGTGGTCAGGTCGCCGCACACCGCGCGACGCCATGCCGTGATGTTCGGCTCATGCACGCCGAAGCGCGTTTCGATGAAGCGGATCACCGACGTGTGATCGAACACCTGCGAGCACACGAAGCCACCCTTGGTCCACGGCGACACGATCGTCATCGGCACGCGCGGGCCGAGGCCATACGGATAGCCGTCGGCGGTGTAGCTGCCGCCGCGCAGCGGATTGACGACATTGTGGATCTCGCCGTCGGTCGTCACCGTCGACTTGCCCTGGGTGGAGGTCGTCGGCGGTTGCGGCGGCACGAGGTGATCGAAGAAGCCGTCGTTCTCGTCGTACATGATGAAGAGCACGGTCTTGCTCCACACCTCGGGGTTCGACGTCAGCGCGTCGAGAATCTGCGACGTGTATTCGGCGCCGTACGCGGGCGTGTAGCTCGGATGCTCCGAGTAGGCGGCCGGCGGGCACAGCCACGACACCTGCGGCAACTGGTTCGCGAGCACGTCGGCTTTCAGGTCGTCGATCGTGCGGACCGTTTGCGCACGCTGGTAGAGCGGCGAACCGGGTTGCGCGTTGATGAAGTTCGTGAAGTTCTGCAGGATGTTGGTGCCGTAATTGCCATTCAGCGGATCGGCGCCCGACGTGCCCTGCTGATAGATCTGCCACGAAATGCCCGCGGCCTGCAGACGCTCCGGGTACGTGGTCCACGACAGCAACTGATAGTTCGGCGGACCATCGCCGTCGACCCAGTCGTTGTTGTCGAGCAGCGGTCCGCCCATCGTGCCGGTCGGGTCGACCATGCCGGTCATCAGATACGCGCGGTTCGGGTGCGTCGGTCCCGGCAACGAGCAGAAGTACGCATCGCAGATCGTGAACGCGTCGGCGAGCGCGTAGTGGAACGGGATGTCGCTACGCAGGTGGTAGCCCATCGTCATGTCGGTCTTGTTGGCGGGCCACTGGTCGTAGCGGCCGCCGTCGATCGCGTACTGGGTCTTGTACCACGAGTGATCGAGATCGCCGACGCATTGCGCGCTCGTCGTCGCGGTGTCCAGATGGAACGGCAGCACCGGCTTGGTCGGGTCTTCCTTCGACGGCTGATTCCACACCGGCAGGCTGCTCGGCAGCGGAATCGGGAAGCGGTCGTTGTAGCCGCGCACGCCGCGCAGATGGCCGAAGTAGTGGTCGAACGAGCGGTTCTCCTGCATGAACACGACGATGTGCTCGACATCGCGAATCGTGCCCGTGCGCGAAAACGCGGGCACGGCGAGCGCGTTGCGGATCGACTCGGGCAATGCGGTCATCGCGGCGGCGGCGCCCGCGGATGAAGCCACGGTTTGCAGGAAACGGCGACGGCTAGTTGATGTCATCGAATATCACCTTCTGCGTAGGGGAAGAATGGCGCGCGTGAGCGTGCTTTGGGGTGTTTCGTGGTCGGTTACGCGTTGCTCTTGCTGATCAGTTGCGAACTAGTTGTTCGCGCTGTCGCCGGGCGCGTAGCGCATGACCGGCGCGACCTGCTGGCTGTCGGCCGCGAGACTGGCCTGCACGTTTTGCGTGATCGCGTCGGTGGCGGCTGCGCCACTTGCCGCGTTGTTCGCCGTGTTGGCCGCCGTGTTGTTCGCGAATGGCGCTGAGGCGTTGGGAGTCGCCACTGCCGCTGCCGCCATTGCGGGGCGTTGCGCCGCGTCGTTCGGCGCAAGGCTCGTGGTCGTCGCGATGCTCGTGGAAGAGGAGTCGTCCGCGCCGCAACCGTTCAACGCTATCGTGGCAAGCGCCAGCAATGCGGCGCTCGCGATGCAACTGATTTTTCTCATGTCTGCATCCGGTTCGATGAAAGCGGGTGCAGTCTCCATTCCTTTCAAGAAATAATTGTGAAACGTTTGCGCCCGGCATAACTTTCGATAAATCGTCGGTTGATCGAAAGAAAATGGAAAGTATCGGGAAGGTCAATGTTCATGGCGCTGCCATCTGCGCTATGTTTGCTGCTTTATCGTTCGCGCATGAGCACGATTCAATGACTCGCATCGATTCGCCCATCGACATCTCGCAACTCGAAGACGAATGGCTCGAAGCCGACGGCTTCGGCGGCTTTGCTTCGGGCACGCTCGGCATGTTGCGCACGCGCCGCTACCATGCGCTGCTGCTAGCCGCGACGCGCGCGCCGGGCGGGCGCCTGGTGCTCGTCAACGGCATCGAGGCGTGGGTCGAGGCGGGCGGCGAGCGCTTCGCGTTGACCATGCAACGCTATGGGCCTGACGTGATCTATCCGGATTTGCGCGGCCGCCTTGCCAGCTTCGACACCGCGCCGTGGCCGACGTGGCGCATTCGACTCGGTGCGCACGCGGCGATGATCGCCGACGTGTTCGTCAGCAAAGCGACGTGCGAAACGGTATTGCGCTGGCGGCTCGAAGGCGGCGAACTCGATGCGCCCGTGCTGAAGATCAGACCGTTGCTGTCGGGCCGTGACTATCATGCGCTGCATCACGAGAATCCGGCCTTCAACTTCGGCGTGCAAGTCAGCGCCGATCAGTCGTGCGCGAGCTGGCAACCGTATGGCGGACTGCCGGTCGTGCGAGCGGCGACGAACGGTGCCTATACGCATGCGCCCGACTGGTATCGCAACTTCTGCTACGTGCGCGAGCAGGAGCGCGGTCTCGATTGCAGCGAAGATCTCGCGACGCCCGGCGTGTTCAGCTTCGATCTCGCGGAGGGCGACGCGGTGATGATTCTGAGCGCGTCGAGCACGTCCGCCACCGAATGCGCGAACGACAAACCCCAAACCACCGCCCACGCCGCCCAACTCGCCCACACCGAACAACAACGCCGCGCCGCACTCGGCTCACGCCTGCAACGTTCGGCCGACGCCTACGTCGTCACGCGCAACGAAGGCCGCACGATCCTCGCGGGCTTTCCGTGGTTCACCGACTGGGGCCGCGACACGTTCATCGCGATGCGCGGCCTGCTGATCGAGTCGAACCGTCTCGACGATGCCGAAGCGATCCTGCTCGAATGGTCGGGCACGCTGTCCGAAGGCATGCTGCCGAACCGCTTCCCCGACTACGGCGACGCGCCCGAATACAACTCGGTCGACGCGTCGCTATGGTTCATCGTCGCGGTTCACGACTATCTGGCGACGCCGCATGCGGGCGCGCAAACGCGCGCGCATCTGCAGCAGGCCGCCGAAACGATCCTGACCGGCTACACGAACGGCACGCGCTTCAACATCGGCGTGTGCGCGGACGACGGCCTGCTGCGCGCCGGCATCCCCGGCGTGCAACTGACGTGGATGGACGCGAAAGTCGGCGACTGGGTCGTCACACCGCGCATCGGCAAGCCGGTCGAAGTGCAGGCGCTGTGGATCAACGCGCTGCGAATCGCGTCAGCATGGAACCCGCAGTGGCGGCAAGCTGCCGAGCTCGCGACGCTCGCGTTTCGCCGGCGCTTCGTCGATCCGGCCACCCAGGCGCTGCTCGATAACGTCGACGTCGATCATGTGCCGGGCACGGTCGACCGCTCGATCCGGCCGAATCAGATCTTCGCGGTCGGTGGCCTGCCGTTTCCGCTGCTCGAAGGCGCGGCGGCGCGCGCGGTGGTGGGTCAGGTCGAAGCGCGATTGCTGACGCCGCTCGGCCTGCGCACGCTCGCGCCGTCCGATCCCGCGTATCGCGGCCGCTACGGCGGCGCGCCGCGCGAACGCGACGGCGCCTATCATCAGGGCACCGCGTGGTTGTGGCTGATCGGCCCGTTCGTCGAAGCGTGGCTGCGAGTGAATGGCGCGAGTGCCGATAATCTCGCGCAGGCGAGGGCGCGTTTTCTCGCCCCGCTGTACGCGCATCTCGATCACGCGGGCCTCGATCACCTGTCCGAGATCGCCGCCGGCGACGCGCCGCACGCGCCCGCCGGCACGCCGTTCCAGGCCTGGTCGCTAGGCGAATTGCTGCGCGTCGAAAGTCTGCTTGCCCGGTTCGAGCACAACGGCGCGTAAACCGCGCTACGATGTGGGTCCCACCGCCAGGCCTGTTGCAAGGACGTTTTCATGCCACCGCTGCGCGCTGCCAATCTGCTCGCCACGATCGAAGGTTCCCGGCTGCATTCGCCCGAATGCGGCCACTGGCAGCGCTGGGGGCCGTATCTGAGCGAGCGCCAGTGGGGCACGGTGCGCGAGGACTACAGCGCGAACGGCACCGCCTGGGACTCATTTCCGCACGACCATGCGCGCAGCCGCGCCTACCGCTGGGGCGAAGACGGCATCGCCGGTTTCGGCGACGACCGGCTCAGCTGGTGCGTGTCGCTCGCGCTGTGGAACCGCAAGGACCCGATCATCAAGGAGCGCCTGTTCGGCCTGACGAACTCGCAGGGCAATCACGGCGAGGACGTCAAGGAGTTGTACTTCTATCTGGACGGCACGCCCACGCATTCCTACATGCGCATGCTGTACAAGTACCCGCATGCGGCCTATCCATACCAGGACCTGATCGACGAAAACGCGCGCCGCGGCGGCGATATGCCAGAGTACGAAGTACTCGATACCGGCGTGTTCGACGATCAGCGCTATTTCGACGTCCAGATCGAATACGCGAAGCACACGCCCGACGACATCGTGATGCGCGTGACGATCGAAAATCGCGCGGACGAAGCGGCGTCGCTCGATGTGCTGCCGCAAATCTGGGCGCGCAACTCGTGGTCGTGGAAAGAGAACAAGGACAAGCCGAAGCTCGTCGCCGGTACCGGTCATGACGGCGCGGTGCGTCTGCTTGGCCATCACCATGTGCACGAACCGATCGTCGTGACCGCGTGGTCGAAGGACGCGCCGCAACTCGCGTGGCTGTTCTGCGAGAACGACACCAACGTGAAGCGGCTGTTCGGCATGGACGGCGCTGGCCCGTTCAAGGACGGCTTCAACGACTACCTCGTGCACGGCGACGCGAACGCGATCCGTCACGACGCGGGCACCCGGGCCGCCGCGCATGCGGCGCTCGAGTTCGGGCCGCACGGACGCGCGGTCGTGTATCTGCGCTGGCACCCGCAATCGGCAACCGATGAAGCGCCATTCGATGCCGACGTGTTGATCGCGCGGCGCCGCGCCGAAGCCGACGAATTCTATGGCGCGTTGCAACACGAGATCACCGACCCCGATGCGTGTCTCGTGCAACGTCAGGCGCTCGCCGGCATGCTGTGGTCGAAGCAGTACTACCAGTACGACGTGCAGCGCTGGCTCGACGGCGATCCGCTGCAACCGAGCCCGCCCGCCGCGCGCAAGCACGGCCGCAACACTGACTGGCGGCATCTGTGCAACGCGGACATCGTGTCGATGCCGGACAAGTGGGAGTACCCGTGGTACGCGTCGTGGGACCTCGCGTTTCACGCGGCCGCGTTCGCGCTGATCGATCCGGCGTTCGCCAAGAAGCAGTTGCTGCTGCTCGTGAAGGACCGCTATCAGCACCCGAACGGCCAGTTGCCCGCTTACGAATGGGCGTTGAGCGACGCGAACCCGCCGGTCCATGCATGGGCCGCGTGGCGCGTGTACGAGATCGACCGCGCGCTGACCGGCAAGGCGGACCGCGATTTTCTGGAGCTCGTGTTTCACAAGCTGCTGCTGAATTTCTCGTGGTGGGTGAATCGCAAGGACGCCGACGGCCACAATATTTTTCAGGGCGGTTTTCTCGGGCTCGACAACGTCGGCATCTTCGACCGCTCGTCGCCGCTGCCCACCGGCGGCCACATCGACCAGGCCGACGGCACCGCGTGGATGGCCGCGTATGCGCTCGACCTGATGCGTATCGCGCTCGAGCTCGCCTACGCGAACCATGTGTTCGTCGATATCGGTGTGAAGTTCTTTGAGCACTTCCTGTATATCGCGGAGGCGGTCAGTTGCGACGACGGCTGCGACACGGGCCTGTGGGACAGCGAGGACGAATTCTTCTACGACAAGCTGCGCCTGCCCGACGGCAGCAACTTGCCGATGCGCGTTCGCTCGATCGTCGGACTGATACCGCTGTTCGCCGTGCACGTGCTCGAGGAGCGTCTGCACGGCGGCTTGCCGGGCTTGCGCGAGCGCCTCGTGTGGTTTCTCGAGCATCGGCCCGATCTCGCGAAGCTGGTGTCGCGCTGGAACGAGCCCGGCAAGGGCAACGCGCTTTTGCTGTCGCTGCTGCGCGGGCATCGGATGAAGGCGCTGTTACGCCGTGCGCTCGACGAAAGTGAATTTCTTTCCGATCACGGCGTGCGGGCGTTGTCGCGTTGCCATCGCGATCATCCGTTCGTGTACCAGCACAACGGCAACAGCTTCTGCGTGAAGTATCTGCCGGCCGAATCCGATACCCGCGTGTTCGGCGGCAATTCGAACTGGCGCGGGCCGGTGTGGATGCCGGTCAACTATCTGCTGATCGAATCGCTGTACGAGTTTCATCGCTATTACGGCGATGATTTCCGCGTCGAGTATCCGACCGGGTCGGGCCAGAAGTTCTCGTTGAGCGAAATCGCCGACGAACTCGCGCGCCGCGCGACCACGCTGTTCCTGAAGGACAAAAACGGCGAGCGGCCGGTGATGGGTGCGTATCCGCTGCTGCAGGCGGACCCGCGTTCGCAGGATCTGATCCTGTTCCATGAGTATTTTCATGGCGATAACGGTCGTGGCGTCGGGGCTTCGCATCAGACCGGCTGGACCGGGCTCGTCGCGTTGCTGTTGCAGCCGCGCGCGATGGCGGCATCGGGCAACGTGCCGCTGGCGGGGGAACCGGCGCCGGCGCCCGCGCCGATTCCGGTGCCGGCGGCTTCTGCATCCGCGGTAACGCCGGCGGTGGCGAAAGAACCGGTACCGTCGCTCCCGGCCACGACGACGAAGTAAGCACGCCGCGCGCTCACGCACGAACGCGATTGAACTGTGCGGCAGCGCCCGTGGTCTTTCATGTATCGCCGCGTTCGTTCTATCGGCTTACCGAGGTCCAAGTGAATCCCATGTCGACCACACCGAACCCTTCCGCTTCTCCCGATCAACCCAACGGAGCGCCCGCCCTGAGCTGCAAGCTCAGCGCGAACCGATACGACGCCCTGTCGTCGCCGGCCGGCAAGAAGCCCGCGCCGCCGTGCACGCTCGTGATCTTCGGCGCGGGCGGCGATCTGACCAAACGTCTGTTGATGCCGGCGCTCTACAACCTCGCGGTCGATGGCCTGCTCGACGACAGCATGAAGATCATCGGCGTCAATCACGGCGAGCGCGAAACGCGCGAATGGTGCGACGAACTGCATACCTCGCTGCAGAAGTTCGCCGCCGACAAGGCCAGCACCTTTCACGCCGGCAAGCTCGACGACAACGCATGGAACTGGGTCGCGCAGCGCCTCGAATACATGGCGGGCGAGTTCGAATCCGACGATACGTTCGCGAAGCTGAAGCAGAAGCTCGATCAGTCGAAAGGCGGTAACGCGATCTTCTACCTCGCGGTCGGCGCGCGTTTTTTCAAACCGATCACCGACCGGCTCGGCAAAGCCGGCCTGCTGAAGGAAGGCGACGGCGCGAACGGCGGCTTTCGGCGTCTCGTGATCGAGAAGCCGTTCGGCACCGATCTCGCATCGGCGCGCGATCTGAACGCGCACATCCTGTCGTATGCGCGGGAGTCGCAGGTGTACCGCATCGATCATTTTCTCGGCAAGGACACCGTGCAGAGCATCCTCGCGGTGCGCTTCGCGAATGCGATGTTCGAGCCGATCTGGCGGCGCGAGTACATCGACTGCGTGCAGATCACGGCGGCGGAAACGATCGGCGTCGAGGGGCGCGGCAGGTTCTACGAGCAGACCGGCGCGTTTCGCGACATGGTGCCCAACCATCTGTTCCAGCTGCTCGGCATCGTCGCGATGGAGCCGCCGAATTCGTTCGACGCCGAAGCCGTGCGAAACAGGAAGGCCGAGCTATTCGACGCAATCCAGCCGCTGACGTCCGCCGACGTCGTCTTCGGCCAGTACGAAAAAGGGCCCGCCGGCGTGGGCTATCGCGAGGAGCCCGACGTCGCGCCCGGCAGCACGACGGAAACCTACGCGGCGGCGCGCGTGTTCGTCGAGAACTGGCGCTGGGCCGGCGTGCCGTTCTATCTGCGTACCGGCAAGCGGCTCGCGGTGCGCCGCACCGAGGTTTCGGTGCAGCTGAAGCCGGTGCCGTTCCGCCTGTTCCGCGATACGCCGGTCGACGCATTGACGCCGAACGTGCTGACCATTCGCATCGATCCCGAGCACGGGTCGAGCTTCGATTTCAACGTGAAGGTGCCGGGGCCGGTGATGCAGGTCGGTCCGGTACAGTCGTCGTTCAACTATGGCGACTTCTTTGCGGAAAGCGCGAACGTCGGCTACGAGACGCTGCTGTACGACTGCATGTTTGGCGACGCGACGTTGTTTCAGCGCGCCGACAGCATCGAGACGAGCTGGTGCGCGGTCGACGACGTGCTGCATCCGAGGAGTGGCGGCGCGGTTGCCGTGCGCGGCTATGCGGCCGGCAGCGACGGGCCGGCCGAAGCCGACGCGCTGCTCGCGCGCGACGGCCACGCGTGGCGCCCGTTGCAGCAGAAAGCGCCCGGTGGCAAGTCGTAGCGGCACCTTTGAACCAACCCGCAGACCCGCATCACAACCGCCTCAATACAATCGGGAGACATCGTGGCAACACGCAACAAGAACGCAGTGAAACGGAATGCGCCGACAAGCGGCAGCGAGCACATCCTCGCGATCGACGTCGGCGGCACCGGCCTGAAGGCCGCGATCATCGACGCCGACGGGCAGATGAAAACCGAGCGCGTGCGCGTTGCGACGCCGCATCCGTGCACGCCGGATCAACTGGTGGACGCGCTCGCGCAACTCGTGGCTCCGCTCATCGAGCAGGTGCGGCCCGTCCGCATCTCGAT
Organism: Paraburkholderia sp. UCT31; assembly: GCF_014397655.1. Classification (NCBI taxonomy): domain Bacteria; kingdom Pseudomonadati; phylum Pseudomonadota; class Betaproteobacteria; order Burkholderiales; family Burkholderiaceae; genus Paraburkholderia; species Paraburkholderia sp. UCT31. Next base: position 41,767 of record NZ_VZQP01000038.1, on the reverse strand, counting down.
CGGGTTTCCGGGTGTCGTGCGCAACAACCGCATTCTGACCGCGCCGCACTTCGGCATCGAAGGATGGCACGACATTGCGCTCGCGGATTCGCTCGCGCAGCGCCTGGGCGGATTGCCGGTGCGGATGATCAACGACGCCGAAATGCAAGGCTTCGCGGCGATCGAAGGCCACGGCCTCGAGTTCGTGCTGACGCTCGGCACCGGCGCCGGCACCGCGATGTTTCGCGATGGCGAGCTGATGCCGCATCTGGAGCTCGCGCATCATCCGGTTAGCAAGAAGGGCATCGCGTACGACGAATACATCGGCGAGGCCGCGCGCGAGCAGATCGGCAACAAGCGTTGGAGCCGGCGTGTCGAGAAGGTGATCGGCATTCTCGAGTCACTGGTCAATTACGACAAGCTGTGGATCGGCGGCGGCAACGCGGCGCGCATCAAGTTTTCGCTGCCGGCGAACGTGGCGACCGTATCGAACGACGCGGGGATCGAGGGCGGCGCGAAATTGTGGCATCCGCTTTCGGTGCGCGAGACGCGACAGTATCCGGAGGCGACGCAGAAGACGGGGCGGTTCAAGCCGAAGTGAGGGAGTGGATTGCCGCTGCAATCACGTACCCAGCGCCGCGGCTCCACGTCCAAGGGTTCATATCAACCCATCAACGATTGCCAAGGCGATCCGTGCCCGAGCACTGGTCAGCGCTTCGACGCTGGACGTGCTCATAACTACTTCGGCTTTGCTGGCAACGGATTATCTTGCCTGTAAGTGCGCCTGGGGTTAATGACCAAACGCTTGACCTGTGCGTCCAATTCCTTACTGTGATACAGGTCCAGACACTTCAGGAAATCGAAACGGACACCTTCAGTTTCCGATTCAACCAGCGGGTTTTGATAATTTCGCGCCAAATAATTGTCCACCAAGGTTTTGATCGCGTCTGGAGCCTTCTCCAAGTCAAAGTAAGTCCAGTCTCGCAATGCACTGACGCTGCTTCCCGCATCCATGGCAGCATCTTTGTCGTTCTTGTAGGCGGTCGCTATGCAAGCAGCGAGAACCATGTCTTTGTAATTCTGTGCATAAGTACGTGCTCCAGCTTGTGGAGTCGCACGTTGATCGCCTTTTGCATAGCAAACAGTCATGCCGAAGATGAGGGCAAAACCAGTTAGGATGCCAACCCCGACCTTCTTCACGGCAAACTCCAGAAATTCGCGCGCTCAGTGCGATACTTCGCCTCAGGTTCGTTGAAATAGTAGTGGTCGTAACAGGCTCTGCCGTCGAACAATGTCGCATGTCCTTGAGCATCCGACCAACCTGAGACTTCAAAAAGAATCAGCCCCTTCCTGCCAGCAAGCATTCCGCCTCCAGATGGCGGGTACTTGACGACTTCAGGTCTTCCCCACCGCTGCTGAAGGAAGGCAATCAGATTTTTGACGCGGAAAAAATACTGCCGCTTATCTGCTCCTGATACTGTCCGTCCTGGAATGTTCGGAATAGTCAAACCTGCGTGGTTCAAGATGTAACTCATCCGTACTGCGCAGGTATTGTTCCAGCGTTGATTGGGATCAGGGTTGTTGATGTTCTTCTCAACGTACCCGCCAATTACTTTTGCAACCTTGGCACCTGAATTTGCAGGGTCGAATATTCGCTGGGAAGCGGCCCACGCAGCAGTGAAATGAGGTCGAGTCATTTGCTATCCTTGATTTTCGGCTTCAGTAAGATCGTCGTTGTGCGGTTGCCGATGACCGTTTCGGCCTACGAGCTATCTGTTTGATTTGCACAACCCCGTGCGCAATATGCCGCCTCTTCCATCTCAAAACAACATTCTCGTTATAGTTGCTCTCTGAACTGCAAAGCTCTCAACGGCACGTCCAACCCCGGCGACTTCCAATGACTCGCATCCACCTGAACCTCGCGCGGCGCCTGCTCTCCGTCGGCGCGTGCGCGCTGCTCGCTTACGCGAGCGCGCATGCGTATGCGGCACAGGCCTTCGCGGTGTCGTCGCCGGGACTGGCCGATGGTGGCACGCTCAGCGCAAGCCACGCGGCGAGCGCGAACAATTGCGGCGGCGGCAACGTGTCGCCGGCGCTGCAATGGCATAACGCGCCGGCCGGCACGAAAAGTTTCGCGGTGACGATCTTCGATCCCGACGGCGCGAAAGGCCTCGGCATCGTGCACTGGATCGTCTATGGCATCGCGCCTACCACGACCGGACTCGCCGAAGGCGAAGCCGCGCCGGCGGGCAGCGTCGCCGGCACGAATCGCACCGGCGGCCCGGGCTATTACGGCCCGTGTCCGCCCGTCGGCGAGGTACCGCATCACTACGTGGCGCAGGTCTATGCGCTCGATCTGCCGCCCGACGCATTGCCGGCCGGCTTGACGCGCGACGCGTTCCACGCCGCGATCAAGGATCACGTGCTCGCCGCGACGAGCACCGTGCTGCGCTACGGACGATGAAGACGCGCGGCCGAACGCCGGGCCGCGCCTGATCTGCCGGCGTGCGCCTAGCGCGCCGCGTCCCCCCAGCGATACTGCACGCTCGCTTCATCGAGCTGGGTCTTGATCGCGGCGTCGAGCGTGAGCCCGGCCGCCGCGAGCGTATCGCTCAACTGCTCCGCGCGGCTCGCACCAATGATCGCCGACGTAATCAGCGGATTCGCGAGCACCCACGCAAGCGACACCTTCGCCAGCGATTCGCCGGTCGGCGCGACGATCGCCTTCAGCCTTTCGATCGTGTCGAACTCGCGCTCATGCCAGTAGCGCTCCTGATACATCGCGCCAGCCTTGCCGACGCTTTCGGTGAAGCGCCCTTCGGCGGGCGTCGCGTCGAGCCGGTGCTTGCCGCTCAGCAGTCCGCCCGCGAGCGGGTTATACGGCATCACGGCCAGCTGCTCCTCGGCGGCCAGCGGCAGCAGCTCGCGCTCGATCTGGCGAAACAGCAGGTTGTAGCGCGGCTGGACCGACACGAAGCGCGCGACGCGGAGCACGTCCGCGCGCCCCAGTGCGCGCGCGAGCCGGTAGGCGAGAAAGTTCGACACGCCGATATAGCGCGCCTTGCCCGAGCGCACGATCGCATCGAGCGCTTCGAGCGTTTCGTCGAGCGGGGTCTTCGCGTCGTCGGAATGGAGCTGGTACAGGTCGACGTAGTCGGTGCCGAGGCGCTGCAAGGACGCGTCGATCGCATCGAGCAGGTGCTTGCGCGACGCGCCCTGGTCCCACGCGGCGGGCCCCATCTTGCCGACCGCCTTGGTCGCAACGATGAAGCGCTCGCGTTTGCCCTTCAGCCAGCGTCCGACGATTTCCTCGGTGCGTCCGGCCAGATTTTCGTCGCCGCCGAGCGGATAGACGTTCGCGGTATCGATGAAATTGACACCGGCGTCCGCGGCCGTGTCGAGGATGCGGTGCGATGCGGCTTCTTCGGTTTGCAGCCCGAAGGTCATGGTGCCGAGACACAGGCGAGAAACGGTCAGGCCGGTGCGGCCGAATTGGCGATATTGCATAAAGTCGACTCCAGAGGGAAGGAAAGCGCTGCCGAAGCGATGAAACTACATAGTTGTAAAAAGGATAAACCGAGTCGCGATTCGGTGTGCCTGACGCACGCCGGGATTGCTGACTTCCAGTAGATATGAAATGATAGCGATTCTCATTTAAACCTAGCCAGCCATCCCGTCATCTCCATCTCTCACAACGGAGAGCGGCAGCCAGCCATTTGCGGCTTTGTCATGAATTCGACGTCAGTGATGCGAATTTGACAAACGCATTTCTGACGGGATTTCCATGCTCAATCACACGCCGCTCGCGACAGCGCTAGCGCTCGCTTTTGCCATTCCTTTGGCGACCCCGGCGCTCGCGCAAAGCGCGCCGCAGAACGCACAAACCAGCGCACGGAACGACACACCCGCCGCCGCGCAGACGCTGCCGACCATCGGCGTGCAGGCTCAGGCCGTTCAGCAGGACTTCCAGGCCGACCGTGCGACCGTCGGCGCGAAGACGCCGACCGCGCTTCGCGACATTCCGCAGACCGTCACCGTAATCAATCGCGAGCTGCTCGCCTCGCAGGGCGCGACGTCGTTTGCGGACGCGCTGCGCAACGCGCCCGGCGTGACGATCGGCGCGGCCGAAGGCGGCCAGATCGGCAACAACATCAATCTGCGCGGCTTTACCGCGCAGAACGACATCTATCTGGACGGCTTTCGGGACCGCAATCAGTACTACCGCGACACGTTCAATCTTGAATCGCTCGAGGTGCTGTACGGTCCGTCGTCGATGCTGTTCGGCCGCGGCTCGACCGGCGGCGTGATCAACCAGGTCAGCAAGAAGGCGAACCTGACGGACTCGGCGGAAGTCTCCGGCATGATCGGCACCGACGACCGCTACCGCTCCACCGTCGACGTGAATCACAAGCTCACCGACACCTCGGCGATCCGCCTCAATGCATTCGGCCAGAGCCTCGGCTCGACGCGCGACGTGATGAAGAACAAGGACTTCGGCGTCGCGCCGGAACTGCGCTTCGGCATCGGCACGCCGACCGAGATCACGCTATCCGCGCTGATCCAGCACAACCACGACATGCCCGACTACGGCATCCAGGCGCTGAACGGCCGCCCGTCGCCGGTACCGAAGAACACGTTCTACGGTTTGACCAGCGACCGCACGATCCAGGACGTGCAGATCTTTACCGCGGCGATCAAGCACAAGTTCTCCGAGGACCTGACGCTGACGAACCAGACACAGATCTCGCACTCCATGACCGACGCGCGCGAAACCGCGCCGCAAGCGGTGCTGACCGGACCGCTGTCGTCCAGCACAGCGTTGACCAACGGCAACTTCACGACGCTGTCGCCGTCGCAACTGTTCATCAAGCTGCAGAGTCATGACCGCGTGATCCAGAATCATGCGATCTACAACGACACGATGCTCGAATACAAATTCGACACCGGACCGATCAGGCACGACCTGATCGCCGGTGTCGAAGTGGGCCACGACAGCTATACGAACCAGGCGTACACGCGCAACAACCTGCCGATCGTGCCGATGCTCAATCCGCCGATCATGGGCACGCCGTCGAACGTGACGACGACGGTCGGCAACTACGCCGATTCGAGCGCGAACGAAATTGCCGCTTACCTGAACGACACGATTACGCTGACGCCGCACTGGAAGCTGATCGGCGGTGTGCGCTGGGATCGTTTCTCGGCGGGAATCCGCAATACGATCAGCGCGCCGGCTTATGCGAGCCAGACCAACTACTTCACGAGCGTGCGCGCCGGCGTCATCTATCAGCCGACCGACTGGCAGTCGTACTACGTGTCGTACGGCACGTCATTCAACCCGTCGCTCGAAAACCTGACGGTCACGAACCTCACTCAGAACCTCGCGCCGGAATCGACGAAGTCGTATGAAATCGGCGGCAAGTGGGATCTGTTCGGCGGCAACATGTCGGTGACCTCGGCGTTGTTCCGCGAGGAAAAGGACAACGCGCGCACGCAGGTGTCACCGACCGAGTACCAGCTGGCCGGCAACATTCGCGTCGACGGCTTCCAGGCGGGCGTGACGGGGCACATCACCGACAAGTGGCAGATTTTCGGCGGCTACACGTACATGGACGCGACGATCCTGAAAGCGGCCGACGGCACGCAGGGCCACACGCCGGCCAATACGCCGCGCAACACGCTGACGTTCTGGACCACGTACGCGATAACGCCGCACTGGGAAATCGGCGGCGGTCCGATCTACATGTCGCCACGTTATGCGTCGAATACGAACTACGTGAAGGTGCCGGGCTACACGCGTTGGGACGCGACCGCGGCCTATCACGCGAAGAAGTACGACGTGCGCCTGAACCTGCTGAACCTGACCAACAAGTACTACTACGACGCGTTGATTCCGTCGGACGGCGGACGTTCGGTGCCGGGCATCGGCCGCACGCTGCTCGCGACGTTCAACTACCGCTTTTGATACGCGCTTTTGATACGCACTGAGCGCATGCGCACGGCTTGCCGCTTCTGCAAACGGCAAGCCGACGCGAAGGACACACTATGTTGCTGCACATTCCGAAGGTACTGGACGCCGGGCAGTTGCGCTTCATGCGCGAGCGGCTCGATCGAGCCGGCGACGCATGGGTCGATGGCCGCGCGACCGCGGGCTATCAGGGCGCGCCGGTCAAGCGCAATCAGCAGATCGCCGAGCACTCGACGCTCGCGCGCGAACTCGGCGATGTGATTCTCGCGGCGATCGAACGCAATCCGCTGTTCATCAGCGCGGTGCTGCCCAACCAGGTCTATCCGCCGCTCTTCAACCGCTACGCGGGCGGCATGCAGTTCGGCAGCCACGTCGATGGCGCGGTGCGCGTGCTGCCGAACGGCGTGAAGCTGCGCACCGACGTGTCGGTGACGCTGTTTCTCAGCGCGCCCGACGAATACGACGGCGGCGAACTCGTGATCGAGGACACCTACGGCGTGCAGCAGGTGAAACTGCCGGCCGGCGACATGATCGTCTATCCGGCGACGAGTCTGCACCAGGTGACGCCGGTCACGCGCGGGGCGCGGGTGGCGAGCTTCTTCTGGGTGCAGAGCCTCGTGCGCAGCGACACGCATCGCGCGCTGCTGTTCGACATGGACACCGCGATTCAACGGCTCAATGCCACCCATGCCGACGAAGCTGCGCGACGCAGCCTCGTCGGTTGTTATCACAATCTGCTGCGCACCTGGAGTGAAACGTGAGCGTCTCGGACACCCTCGACATTCAACCGCCCGCGGCCGGCGAACATGACGCGCAGGAGTCGCGTCGACTCGATGACCATGAACTGAAATCGCGCCAGCAGCGCTCGCGTCGCGCGACCTTCATCAAGTGGCTGCGCAAGGTGCATGGGTGGGTTGGACTGTGGGGCGCGGCGCTCGGTCTGCTGTTCGGCACGACGGGCTTCTTTCTGAATCATCGCGGCGGCCCGCTGCGCGTCTCGACCGGCGAGCCGCAGGTGTCGGTGATGCGGGTGCCGCTGCCGCAACCGGCGCCGCAAACGCCGCGTGAGCTCGCGAAGTGGCTCAAGCAGGAGCTGAAGATCGCCGGCAATCCGGGGCGCGTGCAGAAGGAGACCGAGCATCCGGTGGCGTGGGGCGATCGCAGCATCGTGCAGCCCGAGCACTGGCAACTGAATTTCGCGTCGCCGAAGGAAAACACGTCGGCGGAATACTGGGTCGGCAACCACAGCGTGACGATCAAGCGCAGCGCGAACACCTTTCTCGCGATGCTGACGAACCTGCACAAGGGTGTGGGCTTGAGCGTCGGTTGGGTGCTGCTGATCGATACGCTCGCGGGCGGCCTGATCCTGCTGTCGTTGACGGGCGTGCTGTTGTGGACCGAGTTGAACAAGCGCAAGACGGTGGGGCTCGCGCTCGTGGTCGGATCGATTGCGGCGGCGGTGGTGTTGGGGACGATGTAAGGGCGCAGCGCAACGCTTCGGGCGACGCCTGCGCGCTGGCGGGCAGGCTTTGAGCGGTCCGCGCTAGAATCGTCGCAGACCTACTCCGCAGGCTCTGCCGCCATCCGCCGATGACCTCTCCCGCGAACCCCGTCGACACCGCGCTGACCACGCGGCGCTCGGTGCGCGCCTTTCTGCCGACACCGGTGCAGCGCGCCGACATCGAAGCGATTCTCGAAGCCGCCAGCCACGCACCGTCGGGCACCAACACGCAGCCGTGGAAGGTGTACGTGCTGACGGGCGAATCGCTCGCGCGTCTGTCGCGCGATCTGCTCGCGGCCTACGACGATCCGCAGCGCGACGAGCTGTACCAGGAGGAGTACGCGTACTATCCGCGCCAGTGGCAGTCGCCGTTCATCGACCGGCGTCGCAAGATCGGCTGGGACATGTATAGCCTGCTCGGCATCGAGAAGGGCGACAAGGCGCGCATGCACGAACAGCACTCGCGCAATTTCCGTTTCTTCGACGCACCCGTCGGCCTGCTGTTCACGATCGATCGCAGCCTCGAGCGCGGCAGCTGGCTCGACTACGGCATGTTCCTGCAGGCGATCATGACGGCCGCGCGCGGGCGCGGCCTCGACACCTGTCCGCAGGCCGCGTTCATGCAGTTTCATCGACTGATTGCCGAACATCTCGGCCTGCCTGAAAACGAGCAATTTGTGTGCGGCATGTCGCTCGGTTTCGGCGACCCCAACGCGCCGGTCAATACGCTGCGCCCCGAGCGCGAACCGGTCGAGCGCTTCGCGCGCTTTCTCGATTGAACGCATCCCTCAGTCCCCACCCAGAGGCAAACGAAAATGAAAACATCGCGGCGCCATTTCCTGTTGGTCAGCGCGGGCGTCGGCTCGTCGCTCGCGCTGTCTCGGCTCGCGTTCGCCGCGACCGTTCCCAATGCGCTCAGCGAGAGCGATCCGCAGGCGCAGGCGGTCGGCTATACCGAAGATGCGTCGAAGGTCGACAAGGCCAGATTTCCGAACTTCGCGGCCGGTCAATCGTGCGCGAACTGCTCGCTGTTCCAGGGCAAGGCATCGGACGCATACGGCGGCTGCACGCTGTTCGGCACTAAACAGGTCGCGTCGCGCGGCTGGTGCAGCGCGTATACGAATATGTGAGCACGCCGCCGTAGCGTTCGCCGCGGTGCTATAGCAGCGCCTTCAGCACGAGTTCGTGCGAGTGCCCGATCCACACGGCAGCGTCGCGATGATCGCGCAGCGCGTCGCCGGTGTTCGGATGCAGAAAGACATCGAGCGCGCCGTGATTGAGCGTGAGCCAGCCGACCACGTCGGCGAACTGCGTGTGCGCGAAGGCGAGCTGATACGACCACATCGGATGCGGCCCGACCGGCCGTTCGTGGAAGCGCCCGATCTGCAGTTTGTCGCCCCAGTGCGCGTCGATCTGCTCGCGAAACGCCCAGGCGGCATCGCGGCTCGCCGGGTCGAAGTAGATGTGCGCGTGCCAGCTTTGTATCGCTGAAGCAGCGCGAAAAGTCATATCAGGGTTCATTGCCAGGCTCGTTCCGTATCAGTCTTTATCCGACATTCGTTCTGCTTCGCTTTCCGCCGGCGCGCGCGCTGCAAGGCGCATGTGAAACTGTGTCTGATCCTCGCCGACGATCTCGAAGCCAAGACGATCGTACAGCCGTTTGGCGGGATTGCCCTTGAGCACCTGCAAGCTGACCGGCAACGCTTCGGCCGCGGCGGCGCGCAGGATCGTGCGCAGCGCTTGCTCGCCGATGCCGCGACCCTGTAGCGCCGGCGCGATCTGCAACTGCACGACGAACCATTCGACGTCGTTGCGATGCGCCTTCAACAAGCCCGCGGGCGCGCCGTCGATGCAGACCACCTGCGCCGCGTCGTAGCGATGCAGCAGACGCGCGCGATGGGCGTCGTCGTCGGTCGGCTCGCCGGCGCGCGCCAGGTGTTCGGTCATCGTCGTCTTGCGCAGTTCGAGCAGGAAGGCTTCGTCGTCGGGTTGCGCGGGGCGCAAGGTCAACCCGGATCGTTGGTCGGGCAGTTGGGCGGACATGTCGGGAAGGTGGTGGCGCGCGATGATCGTGCGAAGCGCGAGTAAGAATTGTCGTCGATTGTCGCGCCGGCTGCGCTTTTTTACCACGCGGCTATGTTGCAGTCTTCTCACTTTGCGATGCAGGGCGAACCCTCGATGCGGCGAGGCGCCGCCTGCTGCGTTGTGTGGCATGCGCTTTGCTCAAGGTTGATTCGCTTTTCGCGGGCACGGTCGTCGACCCATCGCGGCCGCGCTTATCCGGGGACGTTCGCGTTATGCGGCGAACGTCGTAATCAACGTTGCGAGGTGGGCTATGACGATGATCGAGGTGGTACCCAGCGTCTCGGCAGATGGACGCGCGGTGATTTTCCAGCTTTCGTCGCAGGGACGAGACCTTGAATGCGCGGTCACGCGCGAGGCGCTCGAGCAGCACTTCTGGCTGCAACGCGGCGCGGGTGAGGCGCGCGTTCTGAAGACGTTCGCGGATGGGCGCAAACGTATTACGGCGATCGCCGAACGAAAAATGCTTGCGCGTCCCGGTGAGAAGGTCTTGCTGACGATCGACGATTTCTCCACACGCGGTTGACGTGCGTGGCGTGGCGCGCGTCATCGCTCGAAGCTGCACACGCGATGACGCCGGCGCGACAGCACCGGCTCCGCTCGGCCTGAATGCGGCCGGCTTCGCACTTCGCGTTTTTTCTCTCAGGCTTTCGCAGCACCGTTTCGGTGCAATCGCTGATTTCACATCGAGCGCTCCGTGGGGCCGCTGTTACATCGATTCGCCAAATTAACCCACCAAAGCGCTTCGGTTCGCTGAATTGCTTTCGCGCGTGCGCGCATACACTCTTTTCCATGGAGCGAGGAATCACCGACCTCCATCGATGCGATCTTCCCCTCGTGTCGGATTTGAACCGTACCGTTGAGAGTAGTCTGCAGTTCGCAGTTCGCAGTGCGTATCTGGCAGTTTGCAGTCCGCAGTTGACGCAATACAAGCGCGCAATGCCTCGAGCACGAGCGCGAAGCAACAGGGGTAGCGGCCAGAAGTAGCAGATAGCGAGGACCGGCCCACATGCAGTCGCAATTGAAGTGGTAGTTTGAATCGGCAGTTTGAAGCTTCCTGTCGAGCGGTAGAAATTGCCGGTGCAGTACACGTAAGCAATAGCTTTGCAGGTTAGGTGGTTATAGGTTGGCAGGCATCCACGCGCCTGCTCGGCCGTTCCATCCTGTCAGCCCTGTTCCTCGCGGAACAGGGCTTTTTTTCGTCGCAACGAAGCGGGATTCTTGTTTCTGGCGGCTTCGAACCGATATGCGGACATTGCGTTCTTCGATACGTTCGAAGAACGGGCGCGTCGCATGGCGTGCGCATGGGGTGAACTGTTGGGCGCGAAATACGTCGGACGTTTGAGCGCGGCGTTTGCCGCCGTCGCGTGCCGAAGTCCGGGCGCGCTGCCGAAAGAAGGAGGTTGAATCGATGTCCAGCAAGTCGCGAGTTCACAAGCCCGGCCGCACGGCCATGTCCCCGTTGTTGCGTTCTCTGACCCAGAGCCGCACCGCGCACGCGCCGGTCACGCAGACCACGCTGTTGCAGGCCTACGCCGCGCTCGATGCATTCCGCCGCGGCCACGGCGCGCGCATTCTGCACACGACGCTGAGCCGGCATTTGCTGGTGTCGCAGGAACTTGTGCATGCCGGACGGGGCGCCGCCGCACGCGCCGACATCGAAAGCGCGCATGCGGCGATGGTGCGGCTCGATGTGCGCGAGCGCCAGACTGGCCGCTGGTCGCTCGAAGACGACGACTACGCAAGTCTGTGCGCGGCGCTAGCGATTTTCGACGGACAGTTGTCGGCGGCGTCGCTGAGCGAGCTGGCGAGCGCGGAGGCGAAAATGATCGAAGGTTTGATGCGTTCCGCGCGACTGCGGGCGCTGGCGGAAGCGGCGGTTTGAGCGGCACGCATCAGGCGCGCATTTCGAAAGCGTCGCGGGTCACCGGCGCTGCGCTCAATGCGCTATCGGCGAGCCCGGGCGAGTGGCTGCCCGCTGCGCTGCGTTCGTCGAACGGCTGATACGACCGTTTCAGCGCGGACGTAAATGGATTACGGACACATTGAAAGCGGCTTCGACGTGTCGCGCGAGGCCGGCCGGTGCGCGTGGCGCGGCTTGTTACGAGTGTCCGTAGAAGTCCCGCCGGGCGCGTTTGCCGCTGCGATTCCCGCTTGCTAGACTGGCTGCGCCTGCTTGCCGCCTACCTGCTTGCGTACCTCCTGCATACCGCCGAGGCGAGGCGTCGCTGGCGTCGTTGCGATGCCGACTCGCGCATACAACCGAGCCCTATCGGAGACATGATGTCCTACATGCTGCTGATCGTCGAACCCACGGACCAACGCGAGGAGCGCGCCGAAGCCGCGGGCCGCGACCTCTACGACCAGATGGTGCGTTTCTCCGAGAACCTGAAAGCGCGCGGCAAGCTGCTCGCGGTCGAGTCACTGACTTCGCAGAAGGACGCCGTGCGCGTGCAGGTCCGCCATGGCCAATCGAAGCTCGTCGACGGGCCGTTCGCCGAGGCGAAGGAGATGATCGGCGGCTTCTTTCTGTTGAACTGCGACAGCCGTGAAGAGGCCGTGGCGATCGCGCAAACCTGCCCGGCGGCGTCGTGGTGCACGGTCGAGGTGCGCAAGCTCGGACCGTGCTTCATCTAGGCACGCGTGACTCCACTTCACCAGCTTCGGTGTTTTCCCTGGGATGTGGGGACCGCCGCGCGTGTCGATCGGACCGTGCATCGCGCGTCGTATGAGTAAGGGGCGAGCCGGCGTGGCCCCGCCAGAATCCACTCACGACGAACCACTAACAACAAGGAGCAACGACATGCGATTCATGATCATCGTCAAAGCCACGGCCGCGAGCGAAGCCGGCGAGATGCCCGAACCGTCGCTGATCGCCGCCATGGGCGCCTACCACGAAGAACTCGCGAAGGCCGGCGTGCTGCTCGACGCGACGGGCCTGCAGCCGAGCTCGAAAGGCTGGCGCGTGCGCTATAGCGGCGGCAAACGGAGCATCGTAGACGGGCCGTTCGTGGAGACCAAGGAGCTGATCGCGGGCTACACGTTGATCCAGGTGCGCTCGCGCGACGAGGCGATGGAATGGGCGCGGCGTTTTCCGGCGCCGTTCGGTGAGCACGCCGATGGCGAAATCGAAGTGCGGCAGCTGTTCGAACTCGACGACTTCGAGCCGGGGCCGGAAGTCGAGCGCTTTCACAAGCTCGAAGAAGATCGCCGCTGATTTGATGGACTACGTCTGGGAGCCCGCATACATGGTCCTGAACGCGCAACCGCCGGCAGCAGGTGAAGGCTGACGCCGTGACGATACAGGCCACCCATCGTGCGATCGACGCTGTCTGGCGGATCGAATCCGCGAAGGTCATCGCTCACGTCGCGCGGATCGTGCGCGACGTGGGACTCGCCGAGGAACTCGCGCAGGATGCGCTGGTGGCCGCGCTCGAGCATTGGCCGGACGCGGGCGTGCCCGACAACCCCGGAGCGTGGCTGATGACGGCCGCGAAGAACCGCGCGCTCGATCGCCTGCGTCAGGAAGCGCTGCATGCGCGCAAGCGCGAGGAGCTCGGCCACGATCTCGACGCGATCGAAGCGCACGTGGTGCCCGATTTCGTCGATGCGCTCGACGCCGCGCGCGCCGACGACATCGGCGACGATCTGCTGCGGCTCATCTTCACCGCGTGCCATCCGCTGCTGTCGACCGATGCGCGCGTCGCGCTGACGCTGCGCCTGCTCGGCGGCCTCACCACCGACGAAATCGCGCGCGCGTTTCTCGTGCCGGAGCCGACCATCGCGCAGCGGATCGTGCGTGCGAAACGCACGCTGTCGGCGGCGCGCGTGCCGTTCGAGGTGCCGCAGGCGGACGCGCGCGCGGGGCGGCTCGCGTCGGTGCTGCAGGTGATCTACCTGATTTTCAACGAAGGTTATGCGGCCACGGCCGGCGACGACTGGATGCGCCCGACGCTATGCGAGGAGGCGTTGCGGCTTGGGCGCGTGTTGAGCGGACTCGTAGCCGACGAGAGCGAGGTCCACGGTCTTGTTGCGCTGATGGAGATTCAGGCGTCGCGTACGCACGCGCGCACCGACGCCCAGGGGCGTCCGGTACTGCTGCTCGATCAGGATCGCAGCCGCTGGGACCCGCTGCTGATTCGCCGCGGCTTCGCGGCGCTGGACAACGCGCATGCGTTCGGCGGCGAGAGCGGGCCGTATGCGTTGCAGGCGGCGCTCGCCGCGTGCCATGCGCGAGCGCGCCGCGCCGAGGACACCGACTGGGCGCAGATCGTCGCGCTCTACGATGCGCTGGCGCAGGTCGCGCCGTCGCCGGTAGTGGAGTTGAATCGCGCGGTCGCGGTGGGGATGGCGTTCGGGCCGGCGGCCGGACTCGAGATCGTCGATGCGCTCGCCGCCGGTTCGGCGCTCGCGAATTATCACTGGCTGCCGAGCGTGCGCGGCGATCTGCTGGTCAAGCTTGGACGCGTCGATGAAGCCCGCGTGGAGTTCGAGCGCGCCGCGGCGATGACGCGCAATACGCGCGAGCGCGAGTTGTTGCTGGAGCGTGCGCGCGGGCTCGCGGATTGAGGCTGGCACATTCGTGCTGGCACATTGGTGCTGGCACATTAGTGCTCACGCACACGTCAGTGCCGCCTCAACGAATCAGCTGCCGCACCCCCAACGCAACGATCAAGCCGCCGCACACACGATCCACCCACATCTTGCCGCGCCGATAAGCCGACGCGATGCGCTGATGCGACAGCGTCAGCGCGACGAACCCATACCAACTGCTCGCGACGACGAACACCATGCCGAGCATCGCGGCGAACGTGCCGGTACTCACATGCGCTGGCGCCGCCGACGAAAACACCGCGGCAAAAAACGCCATCGACTTCGGATTCGCGATGTTGGTCGCGAAGCCCTGCGCGAACGCCTGCCTGAAGCCGCCCGCCGGTGCCTTGACGAGCACCGCTTGCCGCGCCGCCGAGGCATTGAAGATCAGCCGCCCGCCGAACCACAGCAGGTAACACGCGCCCACGATCCTGACCACGAGCGCGAGCCACGGGAACGCGGCGAACACGATGCCGACGCCAAGAATCGCGCAGCTGGCCCAGAACAGATTGACGAGCACGATGCCGGCGACCATCGCGAGCGCTTCGATGCGCGTCGCCGAAGCCGCCTTGTGCGCGACCGCGACGAAGTTCGGGCCCGGACTCACCACACCCGCGATATACACGGAAAACACGCCGACCACGGCGGACCCATCGATCACGACCCACTCCCGATTGCAAAGCTCTGGGTGAAAGGTAACGCGAGCATCCCGCTCATAGCCCGAAAAACGCCGCGCCCGCGGTCAAGACGCCCACTCCCGCGACGAGGTACGACAGATTGCGCAGCCAGTTCTTGCGCGTGAGCAGCGTGATCGCGCACAGCGCAATCGCGACCTGAATCAGCAGCGTCGCCTGAGCCCAGCGATGATGGCCGTGCAACAGCGTTTCGCTGCGCGTATCGGCGGCGACGACCTGTTTTTCGATCGCTTCTGCGTTCGCGCGGATCGGCTCCTTCTGCTGCTTGTATTTCTCGACGTCGGCGACGAACTTCGCGTGCGCGTCGCTATTGGGCGCCGACAGCGCCGCGCCGAGTTCCGCGAGGTTTTCCTTTTCGCCCTTCGCCTGGTAGTAGCTCCACTGGTTCGACGCTTCGGTCTTCTTGATCGCGGCTTCGTTCTTGAAGAACAGCGCGAGGTTTTCGGCGTTGCCGCTCTGGTACGCGCACAGCGCGCCGATCGTCGCGAGGATCGCGGTCATCACGGCCATGCGGCTCGCGAACGGATCGGCGTCGTGATGCGCGGCGTGGCCGGCGTGTTCGACGGCATGATCGTGCGGACCGTGCACTTCATATTCTTCAGACATCAGATTCTCCGAGGCAATGCTTTTGTCGTTCTCGCCGGACGGGGCGGGCGCCCGGCGGCCTCAATCTTAGCGTGTCGCCGACGCCCGGAGGCCGCAGCTTCAATGCACTGTGTCAGAGGGACGGTTATTGCATGCGAATCACGACGCGCCCGCGCGTGCCGGCGGCGACCGCCTCGTAGGCTTCGCGCGCGCGGGCGAGCGGGAATTCCTGCGCGATCGCCGGGCCGCTCAGCTTGCCGTTGTCGAAGCCGTCGACGAGCGCCGTCATCAGCGGCGCCGATTCCGCGACGCCGAGCTTCGCGCTGTCGACGCCGAGCAATTGCGTCTCGTTGTGATAGAAGTCGATCAGGTCGAACTCGACGCGGCGCTTGCCGGTCCCGCTGATTTCGAGCACGCGGCCGCGCCGCTTCGCGAGACTCAGCGCGGTCTCGAACGCGACACCGCCTACCGTGTCGTACACGACTTCCGCGCCCGCGCCTCCGGTCAACTCGCGCACGCGTGCGGCCGCGTGTTCGTCGAACGCCACGTAGGCGTCGATCAGGCGGCCCGCGGGCGTGGCGGGATCGAGCGGCCGGCGGTCGACGGCGATCACGCGCGCGCCGCGTGCTTTCGCGATCTGCACGACCGCGCCACCGACACCGCCGCCCGCGCCAAGCACGGCAATGGTCTCGCCGGCCTGCAACTTCGCGTATTCGACGCTGCCGAGCCACGCGACCACGAAGTTCACGCCGATCGCCGCCGCCTCGACGTGGCTCAACGCCACGGGCTTGCGCGACAGCGCCGCGACCGGAATGCTGAGGTACTCGGCGTGCGTGCCGTCGCGCGTGAAGCCGATGTCGCCGCCGGTCCCCCACACCTCAGCGTCGAGCCACGCGGCCGGGCCGTCCACCACCACGCCGCTGAAGTCGCGCCCCGGCGTGCGCGGCAGCACCGTATGTTCGAAATGGCCGGACACGTTCTTCACGTCGCTCGGATTGACCGAGGCCGCCATGACCCGCACGACCGCATGCTCCGCGTCGGCCTGCGGCGTCGGCAGATCGACGTATTCGAGCACTTCGGGGCTGCCAAAAGATTTGAACTGAATCGCTTTCATCGTGCGTGGCTCCGGTTGGTCTTGCGCCGCGTTGCGCAGCGAATGCACCGTAGTCTAAGTGATGCGAGTAAAGGCATCAGGACGACGGCTTTCAGATTTCGGACAACAACCCGCGCGCCGGGTACGCGATCACCCAGGCTCTAACCCGCCTGACCCGCCTCGTCGGCCTTCGGCGCCTGAGCATGCCGCTGGTGTTCGGCGGCCAGAAACATGTACATCGCCGGCACGACGAACAACGTGAACAGCGTGCCGATCGACATCCCGGTGAAGATCACGAGCCCCATTGCGTTGCGGCCCGCCGCGCCCGCGCCCGACGCGATCACGAGCGGCACCACACCGAGCACCATCGCCGCGGTCGTCATCAGGATCGGGCGCAGCCGCACGCCCGCCGCTTCCTCGATCGCTTCGCGCTTCGCGCGACCTGCGCGCTGCAGTTCGTTGGCGAACTGCACGATCAGAATGCCGTGCTTGCTGACGAGCCCCATCAGCGTGACGAGGCCGACCTGCGTGTAGATATTCAGCGTCGTCAGGCCGATGTTGATGAAGATCAGCGCGCCGAACAGCGCCATCGGCACAGAGATCAGGATCACGATCGGATCGCGGAAACTTTCAAATTGCGCCGCGAGCGCGAGGAACACGATGATCGTCGCGAGCAGCAGTGTGATGACGAAGCCGCCCGACTCCTGCACGAACTGGCGCGACTCTCCCGAGTAATCGGCTGAATAGCCGGCCGGCGCGACCTGCGCGGTCGCCTTGCGCAGAAAGTCGAGCACCTGGCCTTGCGACACGCCCGGCACGATCACGCCGGAGATCGTCGCCGAGTTCAACTGCTGGAAGTGGTTGATCGATTCGGGCACGACGCTGTGCCGCAGATGCGCGATCGTCGACGCCGGAATCACGTTGCCGTCCGGGGTGCGCAGATAGTAGTCGAGCACTTGCGACGGATTGAGCCGGTCGATCTGCAACACCTGCGGAATCACCTTGTACGAGCGTCCCGCAATCGAGAAGTAGTTGACGTAGCCGCCGCCCAGCGCCGACCCGAGCGCCTGTCCGACGTCGCTCTGCGACAGCCCGAGCGAGGCCACCTTGTCGCGATCGACGACGAGCGTCACTTCCGGCTTGTCGATTTTCAGGTCGTTATCGACGAAGAAGAACATGCCGCTCGCGCGCGCTTTTTCCAGCACTGCTTGCGACACCTCGTTGAGGTTTTCGAACGGCTCGGTCGTGCTGATCACGAACTGCACCGGCAAGCCCTGCGCGCCCGGCAGCGGCGGAAACTGGAACGCCGCGACGCGCGCGCCCGCGATCTGATTCCACTTCTGCTGCAACTCCTGCTGCAGCACGGTCGCGTTCTTGCCGCGCTGATCCCAGGTCTTGAACAGCACGCCGCCGATGCCCCGGTTGACAGTCGGCGAGCCCGTGAGCTGGAACATCTGCGAATATTCGGGCAGTGTCTTCGAAGCATCGAACACCTGGTCCGCGTAGGTCTGCATCTGCTGGATCGTCGCGTTGGGCGGCCCGATGATCTGCGAGAGCACGATGCCCTGGTCTTCCTGCGGCGCGAGTTCCGCCTTCGAGGTCATGAACAGATACACCGTGCCGCACAGCAGTAGCGCGCCCATGATCACGAACACGGGCCAGGTGTCGATCGTCGCATGCAACAGGCGGCCGTAGCCGCGATGCACGCGCTCGAACTGGCGGTCGACGAAACGCGCGAAGCGGCCCGACTCCTGCGCGGCACGGAAGAAGCGCGAGCACATCATCGGCGACAACGTGAGCGCGATTACGCCCGATACCGTCACCGCGCCCGCGAGCGTGAACGCGAATTCGGTGAAGAGCGCGCCCGTCAGCCCGCCCTGGAAGCCGATCGGCGCGTACACGGCGATCAGCACGACGGTCATCGCGACGATCGGGCCGCCCAGTTCGCGAGCGGCGATCAGCGCGGCGTCGAACGGTGTCCTGCCTTCGTGCTTCATGTGCCGGTCGACGTTCTCGACGACGATGATCGCGTCGTCCACGACGAGCCCGATCGCGAGCACGAGTGCGAGCAGCGTGAGCAGATTGATCGAATAGCCGAGCACCTGCATCACGAAGAACGTGCCGATCAGCGACAGCGGCATCGCGATCAACGGCACGATCACCGCGCGCAAGCTGCCGAGAAACAGGAAGATCACGATGGTGACGATCACGAGCGCTTCGACGAGCGTTTTGATCACTTCCCTGATCGCGGTGTTGACGAAGTCGGTCGCGTCATAAACGATGTCGCCCGTCATGCCGGTCGGAAACTGCTTCTGCAGATCTGGAAACACGGTTTTCACGCGCTTGGCGACGTCGAGAATGTTCGCGTCCGGCGCGACCTTGATGCCGATGAACACCGACCGCTTGCCGCTGAACGCGACGTTGAAGTCGTAGCTGTCGGCGCCGAGCACGACGTTCGCGACATCCTCGAGGCGCACGATCGAGCCGTTCTTCTGCTTGACGACGAGCTGCTTGAAGTCGTCGACGGTATGCAGGTCCGTGCCCGCTTCCAGGTCGACGCTGACCATTTGCCCCTTCGTCGTGCCGAGCGTGGCGAGATAGTTGTTGTTGCCGAGCGCGGTGTACACGTCACTCGCGCTCACGCCGTGCGCGGCGAGCCGCGCCGAGTCGAGCCACGCTCGCATCGCGAACTGCCGCCCGCCGAGCACTTCGGCAGTCTGCACGCCCTGGATCGAATCGAGCTTGGGCTTGACCACGCGCAGCAGGTAATCGGTGACGTTGTTGCTTGGCAGCACGCTGCTGTAGAAGCCCATGTACATCGCGTCGGTGGTCTGCCCGGTCTGCACCGTCAGCACCGGCTGCTGCGCCTGCGGCGGCAACTGGTTGCGCACCGAGCCGATCTGCGTGTTGATCTCGGTCAGCGCGCGGTTCGCATCGTAGTTCAGACGCAGCGTTGCGATGATCGTCGACACGCCCGTGATGCTCGTCGACGACATGTAGTCGATGCCCTGTGCCTGCGCGATCGCCGCTTCGAGCGGCTGCGTGATGAAGCCGGCGATGGTGTCCGAGTTCGCGCCATAGTAGGCCGTCGTGATCGTGACGACCGCGTTCTCGGTCTGCGGATACTGGCTGACCTTCAGCACCGCGAGCGCGCGCAACCCGAGCACGAGGATCAGCAGGCTCACGACCGAAGCGAGTACCGGCCGGCGAATGAAAATGTCCGTGAACATGATCGGGCGGCCTAGCTTATTGTTCCTGCGGCGTCGGATTCGGACTGTCCGACGGCTGCACGCGGTTGTCGATGATCAGCGGCGTGCCGTTCTTCAGCTTGATCTGGCCGCTCGTCACGACCTGCGTGCCGTCGTCGATGCCCTTCAGAATCGCCACCTGGTCGCCGCGCGTCGGCCCCGGCGTTACGAACACCTGCTGCGCGACGGGCAGCGTCTTGCCCTGCGCGTTGGGCTGCGTGCCGGGCTGCGTGCCGGGCTTCACGATGAACACGGTCGCGCCGTACGGGTTGTAGGTGATCGCCGTTTGCGGCAGGGTCAGGTAGCGCTGTTCGGCGCCCGAGTCGATCTTCACGTTCGCGTACATGCCGGGCAGCAGCTTGCGCTCGCGATTGTCGACGCTCGCCTCGATCTGCACGTTGCGCGTCGCGCTGTCGACTTTCGGGCTCACCGACTGGATCTTGCCGGTGAAGGTTTTCCCGCTGTACGCGTTGGTGTCGACGCTGACGGTCGCGCCGATCGCGAGCTGGCCGAGCTGTTGTTGCGGTACCGAGAAGTCGGCGTAGATCGGATCGATGGCTTGCAGCGTGACGATCGCGTCGCCGGGATTCAGGTATTGCCCCGGATTGATCGTCGTGATGCCGAGGCGCCCCGCGAATGGCGCGCGAATCGTCTTCTTGTCGACGAGCGCCTGCTGTTGCGCGACCTGCGCCTTCTTGCCCTTGAGGTCGGCCGCATCGGTGTCGAGCTGCGCCTTCGCGATCGCCTTGATGTCGTACTGCGCGCGGTCGCGCTCGTAGACCGTCTGTGCGAGTTGGGCCGCGGCCTGCAGCGATTGCAGCAGCGCGACGTCGCTGTCGGCGTTGAGTCGCACGAGGATCTGTCCGGCTTTCGCTTCCTGCCCCGACACGAACGCGACCTCGCGCACGAGGCCGGCGACTTCGGTCGTCACGTCTACGCCGCGCACCGCGCGCAGGCTGCCGACCGCCGCGAGCTGCGGCTGCCACGACTGATAGTGGACCACCACCGCCGAGACCGTGGCGGGCGGCGCGGTGTTGGCCGCCATGAACTTCGCGAACATGTGCGCGCGGAACAGGTTGAAGCCGACCAGCGCGGCGAGCAGCAGGCCGACGCTGATCAACATGATCACCATCCGCTTTGTCATCGGTTTTCTTTCGGCCATCGTGATGTCCTTGCTCGGCTTGGGGCGAGGGCTGGGGTTGCGTCAGGGCACGGTCAATGTGGCGTTGCGGCGGCCGGCGCGGCCGCGGACTCGGGCGCGGCGGCATTCCACCAGCCGCCGCCGAGCGCCTGGAACAGCGCCGCCGTGTCGGCGTAACGCGCGGCCTGCGCCTGCGCGAGACTCACGACCGTTTGCTGATACTGGCGTTGCGCGTCGAGCAGCGCGAGGTAGCTGACACCGCCGACGCGATACTGTCCGCGCGTCAGTTCGAGCGAATCGCTCGCGGCGCGCGACGCGTCGGTCTGTGCCTTGAGGCCGGTTGCGTCGTGTTCGAGCGCGCGCAGCGTGTCCGCAACGTTCTGGAACGCGAGCAGCACCGTCTCGCGGTATTGCGCGCCGGCCTGCTCGTAGGCGGCCTCGGCCGCGCGCTTCTGCGCGCTCAGCTGGCCGCCGTGAAAGACCGGTTGCAGCAAGCCCGCGCCGATGCTCCAGAGCGTGCTGCCGGCCCTGAGCACCTGCGCGGGCGTCAACGCTTCGGCGCCGTAGCTCGCGGACAGCGTGATCTGCGGATACATCGCCGCGGTCGCGACGCCGACCTGCGCGCTCGCCTGATGCAGCGTGGCGTCGGCGGCAAGGATGTCGGGGCGCTGGTGCACCAGCGACGACGGCAGGCTCACGGGCAGCGTGTCGGGCAGCGAGAACATGTCGAGCGTGAAGCCGGGCACCGAGGTATCGCTCGGCAGCTTGCCGGCGAGTACCGCAAGCTGATGGCGCGCCTGATCGAGCTGCTGTTGCAGCGGCGGCAGCGTCGCGCGGGTCTGCGCGAGCAGCGTTTCCTGCGCGAGCACGGCCGTGCGGCTCACGCCGCCGAGCGAGAATTGCTGGTCGAGCACGTTCAGCTGCTGCTCTTCCTCGGTAGCGATTCGCTCGGTCGCGTCGATCTGCGCGCGCACCGACGCTTCCTTGACCGCCGCGGTCACGATGTTGGCCGATATCGTGAGATAGGCGGCCTGCAGCTGGAAGCGCTGATAGTCGATCTGCGCATGCAGCGCTTCGAGTTCGCGCCGCGCGCCGCCGAACACGTCCAGCTTGTACGAGACGTTGACCGACGCGTTGTAGAGATTGAATTCCTCGACGAGGCCGGGCTCGCCGAACGCGATGCCGTTGATCTTTTCGCGCGTGGCGCTCAGTTGCGCGTCGACGCTCGGCAGCAAGGTGCCGCCGGCTTGCGCGATGTAATTCTCGCGAGCCTGTCGCAACGCCGCCTGCGCGGCGGCCATGTTCGGACTGTTGGCGATCGCCTCGCGGATCAGTGCGTCGAGCGGCTCGCAATGAAACAGCGTCCACCATGCGGCGGGAATGTCCTGGGCCGGCGCGAAACGCTGCGGCAGGCCTGCGGGGCCGGGCGCGGAGGCGGTCTGGTCGGGCAGCGGCGTGGTGGTGAAGGTGTCGGTGGCCGGCGCGGGCGGCGCGTGGTAGTCGGGGCCGACCATGCAGCCGGCCAGCGCGACGCAGCTGCACAGCGCAACGTAGAGGCGCCGCCAGACAATACGCTGACTCACGTCGATCATCGATCTACCTTGTATCGCCAGTGGCGGGTGGACCGGACGAAGATGTTCAGGTCACCCGAACGTTCCTGGAGTTGTCTTGCCGACGCTGGAATTTACCATGCACGGCGCGAACCGCGCTTGGCCTCGCGTTCGCTGGCCGACGAGGGTGGATACGAGATCACGTAGGAGGGCGATGATGGCAGGCGGTGCTACCGCTGTCTGCCACGCCCGGAGCGGCATTCACGACAATTTCACGGATTCGGGCACGCGGTTGGCTCGGCATCGCGCTTGGCGAACTGGTCGAGCTGTTGCCTGGTTATCGATCGTCTGGTTTTACCGGGCCTCGTCCGCCGCTCGGCGCTGCGCGATCAGATCGGCGAGCCGCTCGACCTGCTGCCCTTGCGCATCGAAATTGCCCGCGTCGAGCCACCGCTCATAGCACGAGCGCAATGCCGGCCACTCGCTGTCGATGATCGAAAACCACGCCGTGTCGCGATTGCGCTCGCGATAGACGATCGCCTGCCGGAAGATCCCCTCGAACGTAAATCCATAGCGCAACGCGGCCTTGCGAGACGGCTCGTTGAGCGAATCGCATTTCCATTCGAAGCGCCGATAACCGAGCTTGTCGAACACTTCGCCTAGCAGCAGGTACATCGCATCGGTCGCGATGCGCGTGCGCTTGAGCCGCGGCGAATACGTGACGTGGCCGACTTCGATCACGCCGTTGGCCGGATCGATCCGCATCAGCGAGAGCGTGCCGACCGGCTTGCCCGTCGCCAGGTCGATGACCGCGTAGTGCAGCGGATCTTTCGATGCCGCCATCTGCGTCAGACGCTCACGATAGGCCGCGAGACTGTCGAACGGGCCGACCGCCAGATAGGTCCAGTCGCGGCCGTCGGTGGCCGAGCCGTACGCGTCGAAGAGGTCGGCCGCGTGCCGCTCGACGTCGACCGCTTCGAGCCGGCAATAGCGGCCGCCGAGCGGCTCGCGGCCCGGCGGCTGCGCGCCGTGCCAGCCGGGCAGGGGCGCGCCGATGGGCTGGCCGTAGGCGTTACGTGTGGGTTCCATGTGTGTTTTCCTGTCGATGAATGGGCGATGCCGGAGGATGTCGATGCGTGTCGATGCAGGAACGATACGGCAAACGTGGTATGTTCAAAAGATCCACGACGTGCTTATTCGATAGGTCCAGCCACCATGATCGAGATCATCGGACCGCTCGTCCATGCGGACGACGCGTTCGCCGCGAGCGGGGCCAAGCGGCCCGCGCCGCTGCAAAAGCAGCTGATCGAACGTCTGCAGCAGGCGATTCTCGCCGGTCGTCTGCCGGCCGGGTCGCTGCTGCCGTCGTCGCGGCTGCTCGCCGCCGAAATCGGCGTGTCGCGCAACACGGTCGTGATCGCTTACGAGCATCTCGCCGCGGTCGGCTACGTCATCGCCGATCGCCAGGGCACGCGCGTGAGCCCGCTGTCGAGCCCCGCCGCGCGCGGCGAGCGGGCGGCGGCGTCGGCCGCGCCGGAGGTCGTATACGCGGCGCGCGTCGAGCAGTTCGCGGCGTCGCACAAGCACGCCGACAACGCGTACGCGCTGACCCCCGGCACGCCCGCGCTGGACCGTTTCCCGCTTGCCGCGTGGCGGCGCGCGCTCGAACGTGCGATGGAGCGCGCATTACCACGCGCGCTCGGCTACGGCATGCCGGCCGGCGAGCCCGCGCTGCGCGACGCGATCGCCGCGCATCTGCGGATGGCGCGCGGCGTGCGCTGCGATGGCTTGCAGGTCGTGATCACCGAGGGCGCGCAGGAGGCGCTGAACCTGTGCGTGCGACTGCTGACCAATCCCGGCGATATCGCATGGATCGAGGACCCCGGCTATCGCGGCGCGAAGGCCGCTTTCAACGCGGGCGACTTGCGCACGCTGCGGATTCCCGTCGACGCCGAAGGCATGGCCGTGCCGGCCGACGCGTGGCACACGCATCCGCCGAAACTGATCTACACGTCTCCCGCGCATCAGTATCCGACCGGCGCGGTGCTGTCGGTGGCGCGGCGGCTTGCGCTGATTGCCGAGGCGCGGCGCTGTGGCGCGTGGCTGATCGAGGACGATTACGACGGCGAGGTGCGTCACACCGGCGAGCCGATCGCGAGCATGCAGGGCCTCGTCGACGCGGCGCCCGTGCTGTACGTCGGCTCGTTCAGCAAGACGATGTTTCCGGCGCTGCGCATCGGCTTCGTCGTGCTGCCTCGCGCGATCGCCGCGCACGCCGCTGTTGCGCTGCAAGAGATGCTGCGCGGCGGGCATCGGCTGGAGCAGCTGGCGCTCGCGCATTTCATCGAAAGCGGCGAATTCGGGCGGCATCTCGGGCGGATGCGGCGGCTGTACCGCGAGCGGCAGCAGGCGCTGCGCGACGCGCTGGCCGAGCATTTTCCGGCGGCGACGATTCTTGGCGGCGATTGCGGCATGCATCTGACGCTGCGGCTGCCGGCGTCGCTCGACGATCGCGCGCTCACGGCGCGGGCGCAGGCGTTGGGGGTGAGTCCGCGCGCGCTGTCGGGGTTTTCGATCGGGGCGTCGGAGCAGACGAACGGGCTCGTGATCGGGTATGGCAATACGGAGGCGGAGCGCTTGGGGCCCGCGGTGAAAGCGCTGGCGGCGATGGTGCGGGAGATGGAGGGCGAGGCGCGACCGGCTGCGAAGCGCGCGGCAAAACGGGGCGGAAAAACCGTCGTCCGGTCCCGCAAAAAAACCGCCCCGCCACGCCGTACGCCCGCCACGCCGGGCATGTAAGTTTTACGTCTGTCCGCCTGGCCCATGTCGCGCTATCGTGTCGTATGCGCGGC
This sequence comes from Paraburkholderia sp. UCT31, assembly GCF_014397655.1. Taxonomy (NCBI): domain Bacteria; kingdom Pseudomonadati; phylum Pseudomonadota; class Betaproteobacteria; order Burkholderiales; family Burkholderiaceae; genus Paraburkholderia; species Paraburkholderia sp. UCT31. The sequence continues at coordinate 16,480 of NZ_VZQP01000038.1, read as the reverse complement.
GACTTCGCAGTTCCGATGTGCTGGTTTGCCCGCATGTGCCGCGGTTGCCCGTCCCGTCGCGCGGCGGGTGTGGCGCCGGCGATGGGCACGAACAATGCGTTCAGTGTGGTTATCGATGACGATCTATCCGACCGGAGAAGACATGAAGGAAATCGAACCGACCCCGTGGTTTGACCTTGCCATCCATACGCCCGTACGCGAAGGCTGGTACGAAGTGCAGTTGGCGAGCGGGGACACGGCGTTTGCGAAATTTGGCGACGGCGTGTGGACCGAAAAGCCGTTGCTCGTATTCACGCACTGGCGCGGCCTGTCCGCCGATCCCTCGAAAGCCGCGGACGGCGCGGCCGAGTCGGTCGGCGCCGAAGCCACCGCGGCGCAAGGCGTGCGCGCCGCCTGGAACGCGTTCTTCCCGGGACTCGGCGACGAGCAGCACAAGCCGCTCAATGCGGTGCCGAACGGCAAGGTGCCGCATTGAGGGTCCCTTGAAATTCGCTTGAAGTCCGGTCGGGCGACGGCTTGTGGGCCGCCGCCCGGCAGTTCGATTCGGCCGCCATCCGCGCGTGGTTCGAATCGCTCTCGTATCGCTCGGGCCTGCGCCGCGTCGCATTTCTTCCGCCCCGCTACAATCAGCGTCATCCTTTCGACGCCATCACGATGCCATGAACGCCACCCGAGAAACCGTGGAATTGTCGCGCGCGACTCAACTGCTCAATCACGGACCCGTCACGCTGATCACGAGCGCACACGATGGTCGATCGAACGTGATGGCCGCGTCATGGGCGATGCCGCTCGACTTCAATCCGCCGAAGGTGGTGGTGGTCGTGGATAGCCGCACGCTGACGCGTCGCCTGATCGAAGCGAGCGGCGTGTTCGGGCTGCAGTTGCCGAGCCGCGGTTTCGCCGCGCAAACGCTCGCGGTCGGCACGCACGCGGGCGTCGAACTCGACAAGTTCTCCGCGTTCAATCTCGAGACCTTCCGCGCGCAAAAAATCGACGTGCCGATGCTGGCCGGCTGCATCACCTGGATGGAATGCAAGGTGATTCCGGACGACAGCCAACGGCACGATCTGATCATCGGCGAGGTGGTCGCCGCGTATGCGGATAGCCGCGTGTATTCGCGCAACCGCTGGCATTTCGGCGACGATCCCGACCTGCGCACATGCCATTACGTGGCCGGCGGTACCTTCTTCGCGACGGGCGATGCATTCGAGGTGGCGCCCGTCGCGGCGTCTGCGCAGTGACCGGGCTTAGGTGCTCCGTTCGGTTTCGCCTTCGGCGAATGCTTTGAGCGCGTCGCCGGCGAGACGATAACGTACCCATTCGCTTTGCGGATTCGCGCCGATCGACTTGTAGAAGCCGATGGCCGGCTCGTTCCAGTCGAGCACGCTCCATTCGAATCGACCGCAGCCCGTTTCGCAGGCGATTTGCGCGAGATGGCGCAGCATCTGTTTGCCCGCGCCGCTGCCACGCGATGCGGGCGATACGTACAGGTCTTCCAGATAAAGCCCCTGTTTGCCGAGCCACGTCGAATACGAAAAGAAGTACACGCAAAAACCGACTGGCCCGCCGTTCATTTCGCAGATCAGCGCTTTCGCGGGCGCGCCCTCGGCAAACAGGCTCTTCTCGATGTCTTCGACGCCGGCGACGACTTCGTGCTCGGCTTTTTCGTAGATCGCGAGTTCGGTGATGAAGCGCAGGATCAGGGGGGCGTCGGAAGCGGTGGCGGGGCGGATGTGGATCGTCAAGGTCTAGTGCTCGGTGAGTTCGGTGATGACTGCCGGCCGGCGGGCGGTACGCGCCAAATGCGCCGGCTTCGGAACAGACTCACATCGTAGCAAAGAGCCAAAGGCCCCGCCGCGAACGGACCGGGCCTTGGGCGTTTCCTACAGACCGAAGGCGAACAATTTCAGCGGCCCCGGTCCACTCGTCGAGCCAGAGCCCCAGAACACCACGCCGTCCGCAATGGCCGGCCCGGCATTGCATGCACCCCCGCTATTGAATGACCACAGGACTTTTCCGTTGGAAGAATCGAGCGCGTACATCGTGCCATTCGTGTAGTCGAGATTGCATCCGAAGACCGCGCCATTGGCGACACACTGACGGCTGCCTCCGCGCGGCTTGCGAGCGGGTCCGGCGTGGTCCACTTCACTGCGCCGGAATTCGCATTGAGCGACGCCCAACCGCCAGACGTGGTGGTGCCATGTATGTCTGCCATTTGATTGCGCCGGTCGCGACATCGAGTGCGACGACGCTGCCGCGGAAACTCCACTGCCAGGCAGGCGGAGGGACATAGGCGGCCATCAATTCTTCGTTCGATGTGGTTCCTACGAAAGCCGTACCGTTCGCGATGACGGCAGACTGCGTGACCATTGAAAAGGTGGTTGAATCGACTTGCGTGTGCCAAAGCCGAATCTTATTTCCGGTCTTTAAGCGCGACCGCAATTCGCGTAGTCACCAATGAAAGCGCGGCAACTCCACTTCAATCGAATGCCCTTCTACATTCCTGCCGGGTTCGTCGGCGAGAGTATGACGGGGTGGTGCGATTCGCGGCTAATTGGATGATTGCCCGGCATGAGCGCGCGCTCGGACCGGAAGAGAGACCGAAACGGCACTGCCGCGCTTCAACCCTCCGGCAACACTGACTTACCGCGCCGCTTTTTCGGCTTAGGCTCGACACCCACTCGCGGGTCCCGCTCCAGCACGAGTGCGGTCAACTGCTCGACAGTGTCTTCAAACGCAGGATCCTCCTGTGGCACGTAAAGCCATTTCCCAAGCACCGGGTGAGGCTGCAACGCAGGCATATCGGTAATCAGAGCAGCATGGCGTTCCCGCGACGTACAGACGAGCAGCCCATTCCACGGCTTATCGCGATCGGCGGCAACCAGGCACAACAGCCCATCGATATACGCAGCGTCGCTACCAAACATCCGCCGACGCATATACGTCGGATCGCGTTCGAACGCGTCGAAGATCCAAAGGAGCGAATTGCTGATCGAAGAGGGCATCGGCGGACAATCTCAGGAAGCGCGGGTGAACGAAGATAAGTTTACGTAAATTCTCCAGGCTCGGCAGCGAGCCAATTGAAGATCGAGCAAGTCCGGCTAGGTAAGATGTGTCCAACCTCGGCGACCATATCGAAACTCGTACGATCCAGACCATGTTAGCTCACACAGACGCCGCCGCTGCCTACGTGCCCGTCGCACGCTACGTGCAGTTGATGCGCTTGCGTCGCGCGGGCCGCCGCCTCGCGTCGCAGGCGTCGTGCCCGGTTCTCGATGCCGCGCTCGACGCCGGCTTCGACAGTCCCGAAGCCTTCAGCCGTGCGTTCAAGCGTGCGTTCGGCATGGCGCCGAGCGCGTTTCGACGACATCCAACATGGCAATTCTGGAGTGCGAGTTTTGTTGTTCCCTATGTTTCGAGGAAACTGACCATGCAAGTGAAAATCGTCGATTTTGCGGAGACCCGCGTTGCCGCGCTCGAACATTGTGGTTCGCCCGGACTCGTCAACGAGAGTGCGCGCAAGTTCATCGATTGGCGTATCCAAAGCGGACAATCACCGGTGGCGTCGAGCCGGACCTTCGGCGTCGCGCACGGCAATCCAGACACGGTGCCAGCGGATGAATTCCGTTTCGATATCTGCGGAGAGATCGACGAGCCGGTCGCGCCGAATCTCTATGGCGTGCGCGAGCTCGTGATGCAGGGTGGACGGTGCGCGGTGGTTCGGCACGCAGGATCGACCGACCACATCGGCGAGACGATCTACCCGGTCTATCGCGACTGGTTGCCTTCGAGTGGGGAAGAGTTGCGGGACCATCCGCTGTTTTTCCACTACCTGAGCGTCTATCCTGAGACGCCGCTGGATCAGCGGCAGACGGATATCTACATTCCGTTGGTGTGATTGGGATGGGTGTGATGAGCATGTGAGATGCCTGCTAGTGCGGAGCAAGTTGCTCCATCGGTATCAATTGCATTGAGCGAGCATTGCCGATTCCTAATTCGGTAAAAAATGCAATTTCGAAATGTCTCTCTGAATAAAGCCCCGGTCTCTGCGAATAGTGGTTCGGAGCCGGTTTTTATCGACCCGGCCGCCCAGCCATAACAGTAGCCGCAAAGCCGGTTTTCGCTGCACGTACCTCGCGTCCTCACTGGAACCACGCAATACCTCAAATGTCAAAAAATGATGTCACCCGACCATTTTGGGGAGATATCAAATGGCTGCCACGCAATCAGGGGCGGTGCCCCTCTCGGATGAGGAGGCTCGGCGCCAGTTGCGCCGCGCTGTCATCGCCAGCACGATTGGGACCACAATCGAATGGTATGACTTCTTCCTGTACAGCATTGTCACGGGTCTTGTATTCGCGAAACTGTTCTTTCCTGAATCGGACCCGCTCGTCGGCACACTGCAAGCTTTTCTGATTTACGCTGTCGGCTTTATCGCGCGGCCGGTGGGCGCGGCGATTTTCGGCCACTATGGCGATCGCATCGGACGTAAAGCCACGTTAATCGTGACGCTGTTGCTGATGGGACTCGCGACGTTTGCCGTGGGCTTTGTTCCAACCTATGCGACGATCGGTATCTGGGGGGCAATCCTGCTCACGGCGCTGCGCTTCATTCAAGGTGTGGGCGTTGGAGGCGAGTGGGGCGGTTCGGTGTTGATGTCGATGGAGTGGGCACGTACCAACAAGCATCGCGGTTTCATCGCGTCCTGGCCGCAGTTCGGCGTACCGGCGGGATTGTTCGTCGCGAATCTGGTGGTGCTTGCCGTCAGCCAGATCTCCGGCAGCGCATTTCTCACCTGGGGCTGGCGGGTGCCGTTTTTCCTCAGTATCGTGCTGGTCGCGATCGGCCTTTATATCCGCTTGAGTATCCTCGAGACGCCTATCTTCGCGAAGCTGCTCGCTGAGCGCAGGATCGAAAAGGCGCCGATGCGTGAAGTATTGCGCCGGCAGCCGAAAGACATTCTTCTGTCGGCTCTTGCGCGTATGGCGGAACAGGCGCCGTTCTATATTTTCACGGCCTTTATATTCACCTATGGTGTGATGAGTCTGGGCGTCACACGCGATCTGCTGCTCACGGCAGTGCTGGCCGCTTCGGTGCTGGAATTCTTCACGATTCCGCTGTTTGGTCACGTGTCTGATCTGATCGGACGTCGACGCATGTATGTGATCGGTGCCGCTGCTGTCGGGCTATTCGGCTTCCTGTACTTTTTCATGGTCGGAACCCATAACCCCATATGGATCTTCGCGGCCATCGTTCTTTCGCTGGTGCCGCATGCGATGATGTATGGTCCCCAAGCCGCGTTGATCGCCGAATCGTTCACGGGGCGCTTGCGCTACAGCGGTGCGTCGATGGGCTATCAGTTGGCTTCCGTCATCGCTGGCGGTCCGGCACCGTTGATTGCGACGGCGCTTTATGCTTACTTCCATTCGGGATTTGCGGTGGCGTGGTATGTCTTCGCGTGCGCGGTGATTAGCGTGGCCGCCGCCATGCGATTGGGCGATTACACGAATAAGGACATTTCGCGGGAATACGACGACGTGCATGCATTGCATGACAGCAGACATGCCACTCCGTGAACGATCAGGCGGATGGCCGGCCACAACGGCCATCCGCAACGGCCATCCGCCGAATCGACCATCAACTTTTCAGCGGCAACCAGACTTCGACTCCACCCATCCCCGTCACCGGGTCGAACTGCTCGCCATACCGTTCGAAATGCGGTGCATCGGCAGGCACGTGCCCTGACGCGGGCAACCACTGATTCCAGATCGTATTCATCGTGCGACGAATGCCTGAGATGTGTTCGCGATGAGCGAACACCGCATACCGTTGCGCGGCGATGCGCACACGACTCAACTCTGGCGGCAATGCGGAAAAATCGCTGACTTCGACGCCGCACATGTAGTCGAAGTTACCCAGTTCATCGGCGTTATAGCCAACGCCATAAGCCACCTTGCCGACCTGTCCCGGCACCCTGCCGTACCAGGCGCCAAAGCGCTGCCATTGGGATGGGATCGCCTTGCTGCTGTCGCACGTATAGCGCTCGCTCAGTCCAGCGACGAGAAACGCTCGCGCGTCTTCGAAGCGCGGCGGGTCCAGATGGGTGAGAAGGGTTTCGTCCATTTTGATCGGCTCCACGATGGTCAGGTTGTCGAGATGACCCCGCGCGCGCAGCGCGTCGGGCGTGAGCCCGAACTGTTCGCGAAACGCGCGCGTGAATGCTTCGTGAGAGCCGTAGCCGGCGTCGAGAGCGACCGCGAGGATGTCGGGCGCACCATCGGCCAGACGTCGTGCGGCCTCGCTCAAACGCCGTGCGCGAACGTAGCGCATCACCGGCATCCCGGTGGCCGCTTCGAACGCGCGCGCGAGGTGAAAGCGCGATACGCAGCCACAGCGGGCGATGTCGTCGAGCGTCAACTCGCCGGCGAAGTGGCTTTCGATATACCAGAGCGCTTTTCCAACCGGGTTCATCTCGCCTCTCATATCAGCATGAAGCCAGCATAGTCAGCGGCGAACTCACGCATTTGATCGCGCTTGCGGTTTTGCGGTCGCGGCGGAGGGCCGAGACGATTCCGCCGCGTCACCATGCACGCCCGCGGCGCCACCCGCCTGCCCCGGCCTCAGCAACAGCCCACCCAGCACGCCGGCCGCCGCCGCAAAAACCGCCCCAAACAGAAACGCGACGTGATACCCGCTGTTCAGCGCAGCCGCCGCACTCGACGACGCCCGCATCGCCTCGCTACGCGCCGCGGCAAGACTCGCGAGCACCGCAAGCCCGAGCGCCCCGCCCATCATGAACGATGTATTGACGATGCCCGACGCGAGGCCCGAATCGGCGGGATCGACGTCGCTCATCGCGGCGAGCAGCAGCGGATTGAACGCGATGCCCGCGCCAAAGCCGAGCAGCAACATGCCGGGCAACACGTCGGGTACGAAGCTGCCGTCGACGGGCGCACGCGCGAACAGCGCAAGCCCGCATGCCGCGATCAGCAGGCCGGCCGCGAGCGGACGACGCAGCCCGAAGCGCATCACCACGCGCGCCGACAATCCCAGCGAAAAGAGTCCCATGATCAGGTTCGCGGGCAGAAACGCGAGCCCCACCTGCAATGGTCGATAGCCGAGCACGCGCTGCAGATACAGCGCCGAAATAAAGAACCACGCGAACATCGCCGCGGCCCACAACACGCCGACCAGGTTCGCGGTCGCGACATTGCGCAAACGCAGCAGAGCGAGCGGCATCAACGGGTGTTCGATTCTCGCCTCGATTGCGAGGAACACGGCAAGCAGCGCGAGCCCGACGAACAGCAGGCCGAGCGTTTGCGCCGAAGTCCAGCCCGCTTCGTTGCCGTTGACGATCGCATAGACCGCCAGCATCAGCGATGTGGTCACGCTGAGCGCCCCGGCCACGTCGAGCCGTTCGCCGTGCGCGTGGCCGCGCGCGGCGGGCAGTAGCGCGAGGCACAGCGCGTACACCGCAATGCCGATCGGCAGATTGACCAGGAAGATCCAGTGCCAGCTCAGCAGGTTGGTGAGCAGTCCGCCGAGCAGCACGCCGATGCTGCCGCCGCCCGCGCAGACAAAGCCATACACGCCCATCGCCTTCGCGCGTTCGCCGGCTTCGGTGAACAGATTCATGATCAGCGACAACGATACCGCCGAGACGATCGCACCGCCCAGGCCCTGCACGGCGCGCGCGGCGACCAGCAGCACCTGCGAATTCGCGAGGCCGCAGGCGAGCGAAGCGAGCGTGAAGAGCGTAATGCCGCTGAGAAACAGCTTGCGGTGTCCGTACAGATCGCCAAGCCGTCCGCCGAGCAGCAGGCAGCCGCCGAACGTCAGCATGTAGGCGTTGACGACCCACACGAGCGAAGTTTCGCTAAAGCCGAGATCGGCTGCGATGGACGGCAGCGCGACGTTCACGATGGTCGTGTCGAGCACGATCATCAGTACGCCGAGGCAGAGCACGATTAGCGCGAGCCAGCGTTGCTTGCCGTGGAGGGAATGGGTCATGCGGACGCCCCTTTGTGCGGATTCGGTCGATCACCGACGATGGGTTTTCGAGTCTAGCACCCGCGCATTTAGCGTCCAACTACGAAATCCTGGGCGGCGGCGCTGCGCGAAGCCGCGTGCGGTGGCGGCTTCGAGCGGGAAAAAAGGTAATACCAGGGTTGCAGAAATCTCAGGTATCTACGTTTATATTAAGGATAGTTACGACTTCACCGACAAGCCTGGCGAGGCGTCGCAATATCTTGGCCATTGGAGCAAAAACGGGGTGATCGTTCTGGCGTACAACGGCGCGATTTCATATCTGAACGAACCGCGATTGTATTTTTCCTATCCCGTTGCACTGGGGAATCCGAAAATCAGGGGCAACGTGTACTACCCGGTTCACAATAAGGAATTTAGAGAGTGGGCAATAAAACACCAGCGAGGAGGTGACTTCGTGATCTATTCGGATCGAAAGCTTGTTCGAATCGACCCACCGATCAAGGTGTATTTATGAAACCCGGGCGATCGATCGGATGGGGCGCTGTAGTCCTAACAGTCGCGTTTGCCGTGCTTCTCGTCGCGACGCACACCGATCACAGGAATGCGAGCGAATGCATCAAAAGCACGTCAAAAAACGGCCGCTACACTGCAGAGCGATGCCTGCTCCAATGGAGAGGCGGCAACGACCCGGCTTATCTCGGTCAGGTCTACGACGCCGCGTCAGGCAAACTGCTAGTGCGCAGAACCTTCAGCACACCGGTTCCTGAATTGATTTGGGTGGACGACGAAGGCGTTTCATTTTCCCGCGGCGGCGACGACGCGTCGTTTATAAAGCTGCCGCCGTCATTCTATGACCGCATGATCGCCAGATTTTCGTCGATTGGATGCAGGCTGCTCGCCATTAAGGATCAGTATGATTCCGATGGTTTGTTCTTCGTTCATCACGGCGTAGGGAGCGAACGCTGGAGCGCCGACGGTTTCACGAGATTCTTATGAACGACTCGACCTTCGAACTCGCACACATGGTTCAGCAGAAATCACATTTCGAAATCTCGTATTGAGGCTTCCCAGCACAAGCCGGCCATGACCGGCCGCGAACGTGAATGTTGAAAGGCTATATCCGGCCGACTCCCGCCGACCGCATCGGGCAGGACCCGGCCAACTGCGGCCGCTCGCTCGGGCTTTCACACAAACCTTCGAACGTCGCCTCCACCTCGGCACCGGACCTTCGTGTGCAGATCATGTCACTCGAGCCGTCGGTCTTATGGAAAGAATTGCACAGGCCGATCATGCCGAGGCAGGGCCTTGCTACCGGGATGAGATCCTGGACCCGATGCCGGGTGAGCAAACGTCATAGCGATTGATCCGTTGATGCCGGTGTGGGGCGGATTTCAACGATGTCGGCGGTGACTGCGCTCTTACGTTTATACACTGTCTGGTCGCTTGGCGCACCGGGGCGAAATCTTTATTTGCTCAAGTTCCGCTGGCGTTTGCCGTAATCGTGTCATTGCGAACGGTGAGCGCGAAACCACGACCGGCCCGACGGGGAAACGGATCTGACATGCGACCCGACGCTCGAGTGATGAGCCGATCTGCCAGGCAGGCAATCACGTTGCCGCCAGTGGCAGGTTTGAGTGAACTGACGTACCCCATCTGTGAGACTGGCATAAATGAAGCGTTTGACCTTGAACCAGAAGCTCTGGAGCATCCTGGCTCTTCTCTGGTTTGGCCTTGGTGTGCTCGTCGTCACGAGCGCGTGGATGAGCCGATCCGATATGCTCGAACAGCGCAAGAGCACGCTGTCGCAGCAGATAGATACCGCGCTGGGCGTGATTTCCTATTACCAGAAGAAGGTCGCCGACAATACTTTGTCGCTCGCCGAAGCGAAACATCAGGCGCTTGAGAACCTGCGCGGACTTCGCTATGGCGCGCACCGTAGCGGCTATTTTGGCATCTACGACTCGAATGTCACGGCACTCCTCTTGCCGTCCAAGCCACAACTTGAAAGCAAGTCCCTGGTAGACCTGGTTGATTCAAACGGTACCCACATTGCGGTCGAGATCGTCAAAAGCTCATCGCCCGGCGGCAACCACTTCAGCGAATATGTGTGGCCAAAGCCTGGCAGTGACACGCCAGTTCGCAAGATCACCTGCAGTGACTTTGTCGCCGACTGGGACTGGCACGTGTATACGGGTGTCTACGTGGACGATATCGACCATCTGTTCTATGTGACGCTCCTGCGCGATCTGTTGCTCGCAGCGATAGTGACCGCAGTTCTGACAGTCGGAATGCTATTACTGGCGCGCAGTATCCGGACGAGCCTGGGTGGCGAACCTGACTACGCGGCGGGGCTATGCAAGCGGATTGCCAACGGCGATCTCGGTGTGAACGTCGACCTTCGGCCCGGCGACACAAGCAGTCTGATGGCTTCTCTGCGGGCGATGCGTGACAGTCTGTCACGAGTCGTTCTGGAAGTGCGGGAGAACGCCGAAGGGGTGGCCACCGCAAGTGGACAGATTGCGCAGGGCAATCTCGATCTGTCGAGCCGCACCGAAGAGCAGGCAGCGTCGCTCGAGGAAACAGCTTCCAGCATGGAAGAACTGACGGCCACGGTCCGTCACAATACGGACAACGCCCGGCAGGCAGCGACGCTGGCCGGCACGGCCTCTGGCGTTGCGCGGCGCGGCGGCGAGGTGGTAGGGCGCGTGGTCGAGACGATGCAGGAGATCTCCGGCAGTTCGGCCAAAATGTCCGAGATCATCACTGTGATTGAAGGCATTGCATTCCAGACAAACATTCTTGCGCTCAACGCAGCGGTCGAGGCGGCCCGCGCTGGCGAGCAGGGCCGTGGGTTTGCTGTCGTGGCCGGCGAGGTCCGTACGCTCGCGCAGCGTAGCGCCACCGCTGCCAGGGAGATCAAGGATCTGATCGGCGACTCGGTAAGTCGTGTGGACGCCGGCTCGAAGCTCGTAGGGGAAGCGGGCCGCACCATCAATGAGATCGTCGAGTCGGTCAATCGGGTGGCCGACATCGTTGGTGAAATCTCGTCGGCTTCGGTAGAGCAGAGCACTGGCATCGAGCAGGTGAGTCAGGCGGTCAGCCAGATGGACCAGGTGACCCAGCAAAACGCCGCGCTGGTGGAAGAAGCCTCGGCGGCGGCGCAGTCGATGGCTCAACAGGCACAGGCTTTGCGTGAAACGGTGGCCTTTTTTAAGGTTTGACGATGCGAGGCCGTCCGCGTCACACATGATTGACCGGTAAAACAAGCCGCGTAGGCCGCTCCGGACATCGAAGGTTCGCACGCCCCTTCGTGCATCGACAAATCAGAGACAACGCGCGTCGCGAGCGCAGACTGCAATCCTATGGTCGCGGCGGATACAAGTGCTGTGGACTGGCAGGCATTCTGAACGGAGCAGTTTGGGCACTGGTCCTGTTGCACCGATGTGCCAAGCAGGATGAATGGGTCAGTGGTTCGCACTGAACGACAGACCCCAGAGCGCGAACGCGATGAGTTTAGTTGCAGCCAGCAAAGCGGAACTCACACCATCGAAATGCCGAGGCCGCGTAAATGTCAGCGATATGCGAGTTCATGTCGCCTGGCGCGTGGTTTCGGATGACCGCTGCGCACGAGTAAGGGCCGTTGAGTTCACCTCGGGTCGAAGGGCCGAAGCGGGTTGCGTGCTGCCGATCGCTGCCTTGTAAGGTTCAGGTTGCGTATGCCGATTGCATGAGGCGGTGACCGGCCATATACGGCCAGTCGGCATACCTCCGTGAATTGCTGACAATCGCTATCTGAGGAGTCGCGAGTCGCAAATCGGGCATGTATGTCGTCCACTAGCGAAACGCCAGCGTCTGGAGGCGTGCATCTAAATTTCGGCAAAAAATGTTGAGGTAGCATCATCGAACTCAACAGGGGGAAGACGGTGTTTCGCGGAATCAAGTCTTACATAAACGCAATTGGCGTCCCTCTTGCCAGTCTGCTTCTCAGCGATCTGCTGAGGATCTTGGCAGAAATGGTTGGCTACATCACGCTTCCTTGGTGGATCGTTCATCGGGGCGGCGCGAATGACTTGGCGATCTACAGCGTAAGCATTGCCGTCACCACGATTTTTGCAATGCCACTGCTTTCACCGCTTGGGGATCGCTACGCAAAGAGGTCGCAGATAGCATGGGGTCTGTGCGCCCTGATGGTCGTCGCCTTTACCCTCGCTACGCTCGCGTCTCTGTCCGACTACCGACTTATGCTGATCGTCTGCATAGGCTTGGTGACGATTATCGCGAAAGCTTTCATCGATCCGGCTAGCTCCACCATTTCGGCTGAACTTGTTCCGGCGCATCGTTTGGCCGAGGCGCTTCGTCTTCGGAAGTCGACGCAAGCCGCTGGTCGTGCCTTGGGGCCGGCATTGGCTGGCGCAACACTGGCCTTAGGTGGTATCGCTGCAACATTTTGGATGAACGGCATTCTACTTGGCGTCGCTGCCTACGTGACTTCGCAGCTTCCTTCCCAGTCTCAGCATCGCGACCACCATCGCGGTTTAGCCCGCTGGTGGGAGGACCTGCGCGCCGGACTGCACGCTAAATGGATCGTCCCGTTGGAGCGCGGCTGGACCTTTGTCAACTTCCTAGTATGGATATTCCAGGGACCTGCAGTCGGCATGCTGATCCCGCTTAAGGTTCAATCACTCGGGCTGTCAGGTCTTTGGCTGGGTGGTTGCGAAGCGGCCTTGTCTATGGGCTTGCTACTCGGCAGCTTTCGTGGTTCTGACGTACTTGTAAGCCGGTTCGGCCGATTCAATGTCCGGGTGGGGGCCGCAATGTGCGAAGGGCTGGCGCTTGCCGCATCGGGCTGGGTACATTCACCCGTCTTGCTAGTATTGGCACTTACCAGCGTGGGTTTCGCCAATGCATCGATGGGACTCGTCGGAGCGACTCATCGCTCACTGGCTATCCCGCAGAATTTCCGCGTTCGTATTCTCGCTGCCAGTATGATGACCACGCAGATTGCGGGCATTCTTGGGCCGATGATCGCGGGCGCGGCACTCACGCACTGGCCGGTGAGCAAAGTCTTTACTTGCTGCGGTCTCGCCACTTGTCCGCTCGCTTTCGGCTTCGTCTTTATTCCGCGATCACGCGAATTCTTTGCACTCAATCATGATCAGGTGAAGGATTGGTTTCGTCACGAATATCCTGACGCATTCAAAACACCTGCAGTGCCCGCATCGGACCAAATCAGGTAGATCGCAACGTAACGGGATGTCAGGGGGAGCCGTGCTTACATGAGTCGATTGCTCTCGAACTGGAACACCAACGAGTGACCGCTTTGTAGAGATTTCACGGACCGCTTCGGGTCGCGTGCCGCCGATTCCTGGCAGGCGCAAGCCGGCCAGCAAGCGCCGTTCGCCCGGTCTCGCACGAGGACATTCGTACGTCCGCTACCTCGAAAGCGGCCCATTGCCGGTATGCGGCGAGCGTGGCGACGGCCACAACTCACCCGGCTGGCAAAGCCGCCTGCCGCGTCCGCCGGTTCCACGGCGTGATCTGCCAGCGCAGCATGCGTTGCACTGCGCGCAGCGCGCACACCCCTGTTCCGGCCGCAGTCATAGCCAACGAACGACGACGCAGCGCTCATCTGTGCTGTGCTGAGCCCGTTGGCATCAGGCACTCGCGGTCCGTACACCACGCCGACACTGGCGCCCGTGGTCTGCCCCAATTGGCCATCTTCCTGAAGCCGATCGCACCGGCTCGCGAAAAGCCGGTGCGATGCTACCTACCTCAGGACGAGGCGAGCGTGGCGATGTCGCTGGCGCTCATGGCGCCGTTATAGACACGGAAGTCGTCGATCAGACCGCTGAAATACGGGTCATTAGATTGTGAACGTCCGAGCCAGTTGTTCGTCGTACCTCGCAATTGGAACGGCGAAAGGAACATCGAGGCATTGGTTCCGACAACGGCTCCATTGACGTACAACGTACCAGTCGCACCGGACAGCGTCACCGCGACATGCACCCATTGCGACATCGGCAGCGCCGCGGTGCCGTTGATACGTTGCTCGGCATTCCCATCGCCGCTCTCCGTGATCGCAAACCGCACCGTGCCGAGATTGCTTCGCGGTGTCAAAAACATGTAACGAGTGGTGTTGTTGCCAAAGTCGAAAATACGCTGCCAATTCGAGGAGCCATTCCAGTACACCCAGGCCGCGATGGTGAAGTCGTTGAGGCTGGAGATGAAGCCGGCCGGCAGGGTGACATAGGCGCCGCTCCCGTTGAGCTGCACGGCGGTGTTGTGCTTGCCGGCCGCCCATGTCGCGCCGCCGAGCAGCGTGCCGTTATTGCCATTGCCCGTCGCATCGTAGGCGGTGGTGCCGCTCCCCTCGTCGAAGGTGAGGTTGGTGTACATCCGCGTGCCGCTCACGCCCATCGCTTCGTTCGACTGCGTCGTTTCGCCGGACGGCGTGATCGCGGTCACCACATAGTAGTAAGCGCCTGCGGGCTGGTTGGCGTCGCTGTACGTCAGAAGATCGGAAATACCGCTCGCGGCAAGCGTGTAGGGGCCGCCGGACGTCGTGCTCCGGTAGACGTTGTAGCTGGTCGCATAGGCGGTTCCCCACCAAGACAGGACGATCTGGCCGGCTATCGTCGGCGCGGTCAGGCCCGAGGGCGGAGTCCCTTGAGCAATGGGGTCGCGCTGGAAGGTCAAGGTGCCATAGCCTAACTGATCAGAATTGCCGCCAGTGCCAAGTCCGCCTTCCGGTGAGTGCGAGGTCGCAAACTTCTGACAGTATGGAGCGGCAATGCCTTTCCGGTTGACGTAATGGTTGTAAATCAGCGCCCACTGCGGCCGGAGGTTGCCCTGAGCCGAGGTCGAAAAGACGGTGTCGTACGCACCGGTACTAGGGCAGTAATAGGGAGCGAACGGCACAGAATAGTAGGTCGTGCCCGACTGGACGAGGTTGCCCTTCGCGACGTATTCGCTGGCGGCCAAGGCCCGGTTGTTGTCGTAGCCGTACAGGTCGGTGCCCTGGTTCCACGCCATTTCACAGATCGAACCTAACAGGGCAATGCTGAGTGTATCGTGTCCCTGGTCGCGCCCAGCCTCCTGGGTCTGGCCCAGATAGCCAGGATGAAGGTGAACGACCAGATTCTCGATAGCGCCGTTGCCAAGGCCTTGCTGGAAGTAGCTGATCGCCTGGTCGAAGATCGTCTGGTTGTCGCAGAGGACACCCACCGCTAGGACCATGGCGGTGGTCATGAGATCCCAGTTTGAGTAGACGGCGGGGGCCCAGCCAGTCCCGTTGGCAATGCCCGCATTCAATTGTGCACCCGAAGCCACCTGCATCGGATAAAACACGTTGAGCATCATGTTCTGGAACGCCGCGAAGTCCGCCGGCGCCCAGCCCGGATAGTCGCGCATCAATTCTGCGGCGTTGGCGAACTCGTAACCCTGGAGCCCCGCCCGCAAGAAACCGCCGTAGTTACCGTTGGACCAGGCGATTTGCGTCAGCTTCGACGCCCAGGCGTTCATGATGGCCACCGCCGTATTGGCGGCCGTCGTGTCTCCGGTGATCTTCCAGCGCAACGCGTTGGCATAGGCGGCGGCGATGTCGTTATAGAGATACCCGCAATTGTCCGAGTAGCCGGGCATGGCATTGTAAACGACCGCTTGGGGACTGGGCTTCCATGATGTGCTGGCGTACGGGCTTGTGAGCATCAAGTTCCAGGTGTCGATCCACGGCGAAGCCTTGGTTGCCACCTTCTGGGCCATCCGGTTCAGATCGTCCTGTGTGTGGAGCAGCCCGGGATGGACGAATGAACTGCTTCCAGACTGTGCGTTTACGATTGCCTGTGCGTTTGCGACTGCCTGCTGGCTGCGCGCTGCACTCGCTGCTCCCGTAGCGCTGTCGGACCCCGAGCCGGCGCCGCATCCCGTCAGAGCAAGCGCTCCGAGTCCCTGCAGGAAGTTGCGGCGCGACATGTTGCTTTTTAGGGACGACAACACGTCGAACAGGGCGCCTCCCTCGTCGCCCCGACCGATTTCTGCCGCTGCGTATTCCGTTATCGTTTGAGTCGCGTCTTGATTCGGTTTTTTCATATATACCTTACTTCCGGTGATGGAGTGGGATAAGGATGGATAGAGTTCAAAACTCGCCTGTACTTTGCCGTTGGACCCGGCGCATGCAGGGCGGCAAAAACGACGTATGAAACGGACCGAAGCGTTAAGCAAACGTTTGCACATGTGCTTACGGCACATGGTCACGTTTCTGAAGGCTTTCGTTTGTAACGATTTCCCCTTTGTTGAGTAGGCGTGCGGAATCGGCAGTCGGTGAAATGTCGGTGCCCGAATCCCCCTTATAGCGCCCACACTTGTGTTAAGGAAGGTCTGCAAAAGTCCTGGCATTGCGTTGCTGCTGAGCTATCCTGGAAACAGAGCGAATTAGTTGAGGAGCAGTGTGATGACGCAACTTGGTCTTGGTCTGGATCTGTCAACGAAGCGC